>JBBCHM010000001.1:2788679-3098533 GCA_037200045.1 Rhizomicrobium sp. | reverse complement strand
TTTGGGTTCGCTTCTAACGACCGTCGGCAACGCAGGCTCTGCGCCGGAATTGACACGGTTCAGTGTGGATGGCCCGGGGACTTCCCGAACCGGGTACTCTCTGTATCGTTCGCATGAGAGTTCGCACGCACGGGTGCTCTGTCGTATATGGCCCTGCGCGCGCCCAGATACAAGAGCCCGCCGCCCCGACAGTTTGGCGCAAAGGGCCGGGCGGCGGCCCCGAGGGACGGAATCGCCCTTAGAGCACTGATATAACTGGATAAACTGGTCGGTCGGCCGCCGCGCGGCATCGGTATGATCCGTAGGCGGAGCTTTCCGTAATTCGCCCGGAGCGCCCGCAAAGCGACGCGCCGATTCAGGATTGTGGCGCGGCCGGGCAGCTTGGCGGTCCTTCGCCCGGCACGAGCGCGACAGAGGACAGGCTGAGCGCGAAGCGGCTCGCGCTCGTCAGCACGAAGGGCGCGGAGATCGCGGTCAAATCCGCGCCGCCCTGCCTGAAGCAGGCCAGCCGCACATCGATCGTCGTCCAGCCCCTGCCCTGCGCCGCGCGCAACACATCGGTCAGATCGACCGTTCCATGGCAGGCGCCGGCGCAGCGCAGTTGGAGCGTCACCGGTCCGGTGGGCGCCGCGTCGATCCGCAGCGCGAGCCGCAACGCCATGTCGCCATCGGTCTGATGCGACAGATCGATCGGCGCGCCCGAAAGCGCCAGCGCGGCGGAGCCGTTGCCCGTCCATGTCGCGAGGAGCGTGTCTTCCTGCTTGAGATGATCGGTGCTGGCGAGGCCGAGCGCCGGCGTGCTTGCCGGCAAACGAAGCACCGGCGCGGACGCGCCGTCGCCGCCGGCAATCGACAGCGACCAGGGCGGCGCGGCGTGGCCGCTGTCGAGATAGCGCTCGACATTGGCGGCGATAACGTCGCCGCCCGGCGCTTCGGGCAGCATACCGAGGTCGCGCGGGTGCGCGTAGTTCAAGCCATAGCCGAAGGCGAAAAGCGGATTGTAGGCGGCGCGCTCCGCCGCCGTCGCGTTCGGGCCGGGCCAATGGAGCGGCGCCTGGTCGGGCGCGCGCGGCCAGGAGAAGGATAGCCTTCCGCGGAAATCAAAGGCGGGATTGCCGTCCGCGCCACGGAACAGAAGATCGGCGACGCCGCCGCCCTCGGTGCCCGGCAGCCAGGCCGCGACGAAGGCATCGGCGGCGTTGATCTCGCGCGTGACATAGAGCGGCCGGCCCGACAGGAACACGGCGACGACCGGAATGCCCTTGGCGCGCAGCGCGCGGATCAGGCGCAGGTCGCGCGGATCGCCCGGCTCAAAGGCGAGATTGTCGCGATCGCCCATGAACTCCGCATACGGATCTTCGCCGAAGACGACGATAGCGACGTCCGGCCTGATGGTGAAACCGCCGTCGCGCGCGAGCGTGGCCTGTCCGCCGCCGGCTTGCACCTGTTCGGCGATGCCCTCGAAGATCGTCTGGGCGCGCGGGAAATCGGCGCGGCTGTTGCCGGTGCCCTGCCAGGAGATCGTCCAGCCGCCGGTCTGCTTGCCCATGTCGTCGGCGCCGTCGCCGGCGACCAGCACGTTCAGCTTCGGGCTGAGCGGCAGAAGACCGTGCTCGTTCTTGAGCAGCACCAGCGACTCCCGCACCGCCTGGCGCGCGACGGCGCGATGCGCGGGCGAGGCGAGCTCGTCCCATTTGCCGCCATGGGGCCGGCCCGATGGCTGGCCTGCCTCGAACAGGCCGGCGCGCAGCTTCACGCGCAGGATGCGCGAGACCGCCTCGTCGAGCCGCGCCATCGGGATCGTTCCGGCCTTCACCTCGGCCAGCGTGTGCTGGTAGAGGCCCTTCCAGCTGTCGGGCGCCATGACCATGTCGATGCCGGCGGCGAGCGCGGCGGGACAATCGGTGGTGCCGCAGCCGGCGAGCTGGCCATGCGCATTCCAGTCGCTGACCACGAAACCGTCGAAGCCGAAGCGGCCGACCAGCACGTCGTTCAGCAGGTCGCGGTTGCCGTGCATCTTCCTGCCGCGCCAGCTCGAATAGGACGCCATCACCGCCTGCGCGCCGGCCGCGATGCCCGACTGGTAGCCGGCGGAGTGGATGTCGCGCAGATCTTCCTCGCTCGCTCGGTTGTCGCCCTGGTCGCGGCCCTGGTCGGTGCCGCCGTCGCCGAGGAAATGCTTGATGGTCGCGAGGATATGGCCGCCGCGCAGGAAATCGGGCGTGCCCGGCGTGCCCTGGATGCCCTCGACCATCGCGCCGGCATAGGCGCGCACGATATCGGGATTCTCCGAATAGCTTTCATAGGAACGGCCCCAGCGCACGTCCTGCGCCACCGCGACGGTCGGCGCGAAGGTCCAGTCCTGGCCCACCACCCGCATCTCGATCGCGGTGATCTCACCGATCTTGCGCAACAGGTCGGTATCGTTCGCCGCGCCGAGACCGACATTGTGCGGGAAGATCGTGGCGCCGATGATGTTGGAGTTGCCGTGGACGGAGTCCGAGCCCCAGATCACCGGGATCGCGACATGGCCCGGCGGCGCGTCGAGCGAGGCGGCATAGAAGGCGTCGGCCGCCTTCAGCCAGTCCGGCGGCAGGGCACGGTCATTGCCGCCGGGGCCGGAATTTCCGCCGTCGAGCACCGAGCCCAGCCGATAGGTGCGCACATCGGCAGGCGAGACCGAGGCGATGTCGGCCTGGATGGTCTGGCCGACCTTGTCTTCCACCGTCATCTTCGACAGCAGATCGGCGACGCGCGCATCGATCGCCGGATCGTCCGCCACGGCGCTGGCGATCTTCGGCCAGATCTCGGGATGAACCACGCCCGGGACGGAAGGCGCCTCCGGTTTCGGCGCGCTGACGCAGGCGCCCAGCGCGAACGCGGCGACCGACAGGGCAAGCATGGGTCTGCTGTTCAACGCGGCCTCCGGTTCGGCGCCGCCGGTTTTATCGCTTATTCGGCCGCGGCGGGGCGAATTCCGACGCTCCTTGACAGCGTTGTCAACTTCCCGGAACTTGCGGCGCTTCGCCTTGGCATATCGCCCCTCAAGGTGCCGCGGCGACGGCGAACCCTCCGCGAAAGGCCCGCGCGCGCAATGTCCACCGGACCGTCGATTCCATGAAGCCCAAGCGCCCGTCTTCGCCGCCGCCCACGCCGTCCGCCAAGCCCGCCAGCATCTACGACGTGGCCCGGCGCGCCGGCGTTTCGATCAAGACGGTGTCGCGCGTCGTCAACCGCCAACCCAATGTCAGCGCCCAGGCCCAGGCGCGCGTGATGGACGCGGTGAACGCGCTGTCCTACCGGCCCAACTTCTTCGCGCGCGGGCTGGCCAGCGAGCGGTCGTTCCTGATCGGCCTGCTCTACGACAACCCGTCGGAAAGCTACATGGCGGGGGTGCAGATCGGCGCGCTGAGGCGCTGCCGCGAGGACGGCTATCACCTGATCGTCGAGCAGATGAGCATGCAGGATCCCGATCTCGGCGCCGCGGTGCGCGCGCTGGTCGCGCAATCCTCTCTACACGGACTGATCCTGACGCCGCCGCTGTGCGACGCCTCGGCCGTGATCGCGGCGCTGAAGGCCGAGCATGTGCGCTTTGTGCGCATCGCGTCCAGGGGCGCCCTGCCCGACGGCGCCAGCGTCAGCATCGACGATCAAGCGGCGGCGCGGGAAATGACGGCTTATCTCATCGGCCTCGGCCATCGCCGCATCGGCTTCATCAGGGGCCATCCCGACCACAGCGCGGCGCATGCGCGCTTCGAGGGCTATCGCGCCGCGCTCGAGCAGGCGGACATCCCCTTCGCCGGGGAACTCTGCGCGCAGGGCTATTTCTCCTACCAGTCCGGCCTGGAGGCGGGAGAGATCCTACTGTCGCTGAAGAACCGGCCGACCGCGATCTTCGCCAGCAATGACGACATGGCGGCCGCCGTGCTCGCCACCGCGAAGCGCTTTCATCTGAAGCTGCCGTCGCAGCTTTCGGTCGCGGGGTTCGACGATTCCCTCGTCGCCCAGGTGGTGTGGCCGCCGCTGACGACCTGCCGCCAGCCGATCAAGGAGATGGCCGCCGCCGCCGTCGCGCTCCTGGTGCAGCAGCCGACCGACGACGTGCCGCCGGAGCGCCGGCTGGATCACGAGCTGATCGTGCGTCAGTCGACGGCGCCGCCCGGCCACTGAGCGTCAGGGTTTTACGCGGGGATGTCCGGAATGCGGCCGGGCTCGGAGCCGAGACGATCGTTCGACGGCCGCAGCGTGGTGAGCACCGCGAGGCAATCGAGGTCCTTCCAGACCTCGGCGCTGGCGAATTCGGGACGCATCTGGCGCGCCGCCTGGCGCGACGCGTCGGCGTCGCTGGCACAGTTCGGGCGATAATACATCGAGACCGCGCCGTCGGAGCGCAGATAGCGAATCGTGTAGTCCGGCATGGTGCAGGCCCAGCTCTTCGAACGGTAACTATACCCGTGTCGCGGCGCGCCGCCTTGCACAAACGTGCGATGGCGATGAAGATTCGATAACGGATCGGTCGCAAAATGCGCGGAAATCCCGAAACGTCGGGACTTTGCGCACGCGCCCGAATCCTTAGGGGCGGAACGCTCCCCAGGAATCTGCCACAACGCCGGCCGCGAGACCGTCTACCATCGCCTGACGGGACCGACATCGATATGGACGAAGTCGGACTCCGGATAATAGCCGACGCCGCCGGCGCGTAGCAGCAGCGCCGCTTCGTGGATGTCCTTGAGCCCCTTGTCGCCCAGGCGGATGTCGATCGCCATGCCCTTCATGTGATAGCTTTTGGACGCCGCGCCATGCCCGCTCGCGCGCAGCATCGCGTTGGTTTGCGGCGAGCGATAGCCGGAGATCACCTCGAAGGGCTGGCTGCTTTCGAGCTTCGCGTGAAGCCGGTGCAGCAGATCGAGCAGCTTCGGCTCGATCGGATGGACTTCTCCGTTGCGATAATCGCGCAAGATGAAATTCACTTCATGTAGGGCGTCGGGCAGGTATTTGCCCTGCGCCCAATATTCCACGCTGGCCTTCTCGCCCGTGTGGAGATTGTCGAAGGTCAGCGCGCGTGGCGCCGCCAGCGTCGACGTTGGTGCGATGAGGCTTGCCGTCGCCGGCTCCGCAAGCCCTGCCGCTACAATCCCCCCCAAACAGCCCAGAATTTGCCGGCGCGAATTGCTTCGCGTCATTGGAACGTCCCAGTTTGGAGACCGCCAACCTAACCCGGCTTTGCTAACGCTGTAAACCGCCCTCAAGCCTTGTGGTTGCAACCCTTCACGGCGGGGAAGGCCTGCGAATAGGAGGTCGCGCCGAACATCGCGGCGATCAGCCGCTTGTCGCGCCCATAGATGTCGGAGCGGAACTGCAGGCCGTCGGGCGAGGGGAAGGCCGTGAGATAGACGACATAGAGCGGGATCGGCGCCTTGATCGGCAGAGGCGTCGTCTGCGTCGTCGCGATCGCGGCGTCGAGCCGATCGACGCCCGAGGTGACGTCGCCGTTGAGCGCATAGGATGCGAGCGGCTTGATCTGCTGCACGCGGATGCAGCCATGGCTGAGGAAGCGGTTCGGTTTGGCGAACAGCGAACGGGCCGGCGTGTCGTGCAGATAGACGGCGAAGCGGTCGGTCACGTTCAGCTTGATGTCGCCGAGCGCGTTGTCGTCGCCGGGGATCTGGCGGTACCGGCCGTTCTCCAGGACGATATGGTTGCGCGCCAGATAATCCGGATCGGCCGCAGCCTTCGGCGCGATCTCGTGCCGCGCGATGGTGGCGGGCACGATCCAGGGCGGATTGGCGACGATGCCGGTGATCTCGGCGCGGAAGATCGGCGTGCGGTCGTGCGGGCGGCCGACGATGACGCGCGAGGTCAGGATCGCCGCGCCGTTCTCCATCACCGCGAGGCTCGCGTCCGGCACGTTGACCTGGACATAGGCTTTTTCGAACCGATGCGGCAGCCAGCGCAGGCGCTCCATATTGGCGGCGATCTGCGCCGCGCGGCCGGACGCCGTGACGTTGAGCTGCGCGATCGTCGCGGCGCCGACATTGCCTTCGGCCTCAAGGCCGTTGCGCGCCTGAAAGCGCTTGATGGCCGCGTCCATCTCTTCGACCGAGGCCGGTATCGGACCGGCGACCGCCACATCCTCATAGCCGAGACGCGCCTGGAGCTCGGCGAGGGTCTGCGGCGTCGCGCTGGCGGCGGTGAAGGCCTTGCGCGCGGCGAAGGCGGGCCAGCCGCCATTGGCGGCCGCCGTCCGGTACCGCGCCAGCGCCGTCTTGAGCGGAGCATATTGCGGAAGCTGCGGCTCGAGGCCCCAGAGGAATTCGGAGATCTTGTGCGTGGCGACCGCCTGGGCGGCGCCGCTCGCGATGTCGTAGCCGCTCGCCGGCAGGTCGACGTCGGAGTCGAGGTGCTTGAAGGCGGGCTGTCCGTCGAGCATGTCGGAGGCGTAGCGCAGCAACGACGCGGTGAACGTCAGGTCGCGATAGGCGAGCGCCGTCGCGTCGTTCGTCGCGAAGGGGCGCGCAAGATTTTCGAGCTCATAGCGCGCGGGATCCAGCCCGTCCTCGGCGGCCCGGGATAGGACCGCCAGCGCGGCTCTTCCGTCGGCATTCAAGCCGCCCTGGTCGTACCAGGCCGGCGCGTTCTGCCGCGCGGCGTAGAACTTCCGCAGGGAATCGCGCTGGGATGGGTTGACGCCGGAGCCCGACTGCAGCGCGGATTCGATGGGCGACGGCACAGGCTGCGCCGCCACATCGCACAGAGACGAGACGAAAAGACTACCGCCGGCGATTACGAGAATGGCGGCGCGACAATGCCAACTATGAATGCGCATGGGAACCTGCAAAAGACGATGGCCGCGCCCGACGACATTCCCCAAACCCCAGGCTACAATAGGAGCACGCGGCAGAAGCTGTCTGACCCAGGTCAATGACAATTGCCGATAGCGCATGAATGTTGCAAAAAAGGAAATTCGTTCATGACTCATCACTTTCACGCCGTCGTGTGGATCGACCACGCCGAGGCCAATATCATCGAATTCGGCGAGAGCGGCATCGAGAAGCACCGCGTTCGCGCCGAGGATCGCGGCGGGAACATCCATCACAAATCGGGAACCGTGGGGTCGGGCCACACACATGAGGACCCGAAATATTTCGCGGCCATCGTGGCCGCGCTGAAGCCCAATCACGAGATTCTCGTCGTCGGACATGGGCCGGCGAAGACCGCTTTCGCCCATTATGCGCGCGATCACGTGCCCGATCTCGCCAAGCGCATCCTGGGCGTCGAGGCGATCGACCAGCCGACCGAACCCGAAGTCATCGCCTTCGCGCGCAAATTCTTCGAGGCCAAGGACCTCTCGACGCCGCAGCTTTGACGGCGGCCTACGGCACCAGCACGGCGGCGCCTTCGATCCGGCCGTCGCGCAGGCGCGTCAGCGCCTCGTTGGCGTCTTCGAGCGCGAAGGGCTGGACCGTCGTGTGGATCTTGATCTTGGCCGCGATGGCGAGGAACTCGTCGCCGTCGCGCCGCGTCAGATTGGCGACCGAGCGGACCATGCGCTCGCCCCACAACAGCGCGTAGGGGAAAGCGGGAATGTCGCTCATGTGGATTCCGGCGCAGACCACCACGCCGCCCTTGACCGTCGCGGCCAGCGCCGCCGGCACCAGCGCGCCGACCGGCGCGAACAGGATCGCGGCGTCGAGCAACTGCGGCGGCGCGCCGTCGGAGGCACCGGCCCATACCGCGCCGAGCGACTTCGCGAAGGCCTGGCCTTCCGCGTCGCCGGATTTGGTGAAGGCGTAGACCTCCTGGCCGCGATGGCGTGCGACCTGGATCGCGATATGGGCGGCGGCGCCGAAGCCGTAGAGGCCGAGGCGCTTGCCCTCGCCCGCCATCCTAAGCGCGCGATAGCCGATCAGGCCGGCGCAGAGCAGCGGCGCCGCTTCGATGTCGGAGTAGAAGTCCGGCAGCTTGAAGCAGTAGCGCGCGTCGGCGGTGGTGTATTCGGCGTACCCGCCGTCGATCGTGTAGCCGGTGAAGCGGGCGCGGTCGCACAGGTTCTCGCGTCCGCTGCGGCAATAGACGCATTCGCCGCAGGTCCAGCCGAGCCAGGGCACGCCGACGCGATCGCCCACCGCCAATTGCGCCACGTCGCTGCCGACCTTTTCGATGGTCCCGACGATTTCGTGGCCGGGAATGACGTTGTGCTTGGGTTCGGTCAGTTCGCCGTCGACGACGTGCAGGTCGGTGCGGCAGACGCCGCAGGCATGGACGCGGATCAGCACCTCGCCCGGGCCGGGCTCGCGCGGCACCGCATCGCGGCTCGACCGCAACGGAGAATGGGCCTTGTCCAGGATCATGGCGCGCATGGCGAACAGCCTATCAAAGAAAGGAAGCGCTTTCAGAGCGCGGTGAGTTCCACCCGCGCGCAGAGCCGCTCGACGTCGGCCGGGGCGCACAGGCCGGTTCCGGATGTCAGCAGCGCCGCGGTTCCGGCGGCGGCGGCGTAGCCCAAGGCGATATCGTCCGGCGCGCCTGCGGCCAGCTTGACCAGCAGGCCACCGAGGAAGCTGTCGCCGGCCCCGACCGTGGTCGAACTGTCGACGCGCGGCACCGCCGCGTGCCACGAGACTTTTGCGCTCACCAGCAGCGCGCCACCCTCGCCCAGGGTCACGATGACGGTTGAAACTTTCTTGGAGTGGATCAGGCCGGCCAGCGCCGCCTGCCAGCCGCGCAAATCCGCCGGCATGGCGCCCAGATAGGCGCTAAGCTCGCGCGCGCTGCCCTTCAGGATGCCGACGCCCTCGCCAAGCACCTGGCCGAGCGGCGGCCCCTGGGTGTCGATGACGGTCCTGGCGCCGGCCGCCTTGGCGGCACGGATGGCGCGGGCATAGAAATCGTCCGGCACGCCGGGCGGCAGGCTGCCGCTGGCGACGAAATAGTCTCTCGCCGCAAGCAGGCCGAGCGCCGCCCCGATGCAGGCATTGCACTCGCCCTCGCTCAGGGGCTCGCCCGGCAGCACGAAGCGGAATTGCCGCGCGCTGCGTTCCTCGGTGACGTTGAAGCTCTCGCGGGTGTGTGCCGCGACGCGGACCGGGCGATGGCGGATGGCCTCGCGGTCGAGCAGCGCCGCAAGCTCGTCGCCCGCGCCGCCGCCGGCGGCGTAGACCGCGACCGCGTCGCCGCCCAGGCGATGGACGACCCGCGCGACATTGATGCCGCCGCCGCCGGGATCGCGCCGCACCGGGCCGCAGCGCAGCTTGTGCGCCGGTATCAACTCTTCGACGCCGGTGGCGATATCGACCGCCGGATTGGGCGTGAAGGTGACGACCTTGGCCATGCGCGTGGATGTCTCGAAATTGATGCGAGAAACATAAGAACGGCGGCGCGATCCGCCTTGACCGGCGTCAACGGAGCAGGCCAAGACGACCGCCGCCGCGATTGATTAGAATAGGGCGGCGGTCCGTGGGGGGAGTGCATGATAGGTCGAGCGTCGATCCTGCTGGCGATGGCGGTGTTGACCAGCCCGGCGGTCGCCCAGCCGACGGCGCTTCAGCCCTGGATGGACACCACGCTGTCGCCGGACGCCCGCGCCGACCTGGTGCAGGCGCAGATGACGACCGACGAGGACCTCCTGCTGGTCAAGGGCTATGCCGGCGCCAACGCCAGGCAGTCCTGGATGAGAGCCGTGCCGGCCGAGTTCGTCCTGCTGCTGCCGGGCACCGCCGGCTATGTGCCGGGCATTCCGCGGCTCGGCATTCCCGCCCTGAAGGAGAGCGACGCCGGCGTCGGGGTCGCGAACAATTTCTGGCTGCGCCCCGGCGATACGGCGACCGCCTATCCGTCGGGCCTGTCGAACGCCGCGACGTGGAATCCGCAGGTCGCGTTCGACGCCGGCGCCGGCATCGGCATGGAGGCGCGCGACCGCGGCTTCAACGTGATGCTCGACGGCGGCGTCAACCTGGCGCGCGAGCCGCGCAACGGCCGCATCTTCGAATATGGCGGCGAGGATCCGCTGCTCGCCGGCCTCATCGCCGGCGCCCAGATCCGCGGCATCCAGAGCCTGCATGTGATCTCCACCGTCAAGCACTATGCGCTGAACGACCAGGAGACCGGCCGCACCCTGATCACCGCCAATATCGACGAGGCGTCCGCGCGCGAATCCGACCTGCTCGCCTTCGAGATCGCGATCGAGCGCGGCAGTCCCGGCGCGGTGATGTGCGCCTACAACAAGGTCAACACGATCTATGCCTGCGAGAACGATTTCCTGCTGAACAAGGTGCTGAAGGACGATTGGAGCTATCCGGGCTGGGTGCTGTCGGACTGGGGTGCGGTGCACAGCACGGTCGCTTCGGCCAATGCCGGCCTCGACCAGGAATCGTCGTCGGGCAGCGACCGCGAGGAATATTTCGGCGACGCACTCAAGCAGGCGGTCGCCGCCGGCACCGTTCCGGCCGCCCGGCTGCACGACATGGTCCATCGCATCCTGCGGACCATTTTCGCCAACGGGCTGATCGACGATCCGCCGGTGCAGCAGAAGCCGCTGACCCATGCCGATATCGCGCAGCGCGGCGCCGAGGAAGGCATCGTCCTGCTCAAGAACGACGGCGGCATCCTGCCGCTCGCCAAGACCGCGCGCAGCATCGCGGTGATCGGGGCGCATGCCGATCTCGGCATGCTGTCGGGCGGCGGTTCGTCCCAGGTCCTGCCGGTCGGCTTCGACAACGACAAGCAGGTCATGATCGGCGGACCGGTGATCGTGACGGCGAACGGCACGAAGGTCATGCCGCTCAGCCGCGAGATATTCGATCCGCCCTCGCCGCTCGCGGCCATCGCCGCGCTGGCGCCCACGGCGCGCGTCGCCTATGCCGACGGTGTCGATCAGAAGGCGGCGGCCGCGCTCGCCGCCGGTTCGGACGTCGCGATCGTCTTCGCGCAGCAATGGATGACCGAGGGCGACGATGTCGACAACCTCTCGCTGCCCGGCGTGCAGGACGGACTGATCGCCACCGTCGCCGCCGCCAATCCGCACACCATCGTCGTGCTGGAGACGGGCGGACCCGTGCTGATGCCCTGGCTGGGCAAGGTGCCGGCGGTGCTGGAGGCCTGGTACGCGGGCAGTGGCGGAGCGGCGGCGCTGGCGCGCATCCTGTTCGGCGAGATCGATCCGTCGGGCCGGCTGCCGGTGACGTTTCCGCAAAGCGAAGCGCAACTGCCCCGGCCGGTGCTGGCCGCTCCGCCGGCCGGCTATTTCTACGTGAACTACACCGAAGGCTCCGATGTCGGCTATCGCTGGTACGATTCGCACAAGCTGACACCGCTGTTCCCATTCGGCTTCGGCCTTTCCTATACAAGCTTCAATCTCGCCGGCTTCACGGCGCTAGGCGGGCGCAATGTGACGGCCAGGGTGGACGTGACCAACACCGGCTCGCGCCCCGGATTCCAGGTCGTGCAGCTTTACGTCACGCCGCCCGGCGCGGTGGCGCGGCTGGCGGGCTGGAGCAAGATCCAGCTCAAGCCGGGCGAAACCCAGACCGTGAACATCGCGGCCGAGCCGCGCCTGCTGGCGCGCTACGACGCGCAGGTCCATGTTTGGCGCATACCGACGGGACCCTATGGCGTGAGCATCCGCACCTCGGCGACGGACATCAAGGCGAGCACCTTCGTCAGCATCGACGGCGGTACGATCAAGCCATGAGCGAAGACCCGCGCGTCCTGGTCGGAGATGTCGGCGGCACCCATGCCCGGTTCGCCGTGGTCGATACCGCCGCCGCGCCCTGGCGGATCGATAACCGCGTCGATCTGGACACGGATTTTTCCGACTTCGTGGCGTCGCTGCGCGCCTATCTCGACCGCGCCGGCTTGGCGTCGCTGCCCAAAGCGGTGGCGATCGCCGTCGCGGGGCCGGTCACGGCGGGCAGCGTCGTCCTGACCAACCGGAACTGGAAGATATCGGAGGACGATCTGCGCGCCTTCGGCTTCGCGGACGCGCTTCTGGTCAACGATTTCGCGGCGCTGGCCTTCGCGGTCGGCGCCCTGCCCGCCGGCAGCTTCCACGTCATCGGGCCCGACCTTGCGGGGCTTGTGGGCGAGCCGATCTCGGTGCTCGGCGCCGGCACCGGGTTCGGCGCGGCCTGTCTCGCGCGCTTTCACGGCCGCGCCGTTCCCGTGGCCACCGAGGGCGGCCATGTCGGCTTCGCGCCGGGCGACGACCGCGAGGCGGACGTGCTCAAGGTGCTGGCGCGCCGCTTCGGCCACGTCTCGGTCGAGCGCGTGCTGTCCGGGCCGGGGATGGAGAACCTGCATTCCGCCCTGGCCGCGCTGGACGGGCGGCCGCCATCGCCGCTGAGCGCCGCCGAGATCGTGGCGCGGCACGAGAGCGACCCGCTGTGCCGCGAGACGGTCGACATGTTCTGCGCGATCTACGGCACGGTGGCGGGCGACTTCGCGCTCGCGCATGGCGCGCGCGGCGGCGTTTTCCTCGCCGGCGGCATCGCGCAGAAGATCGAGCCCGTGCTCCAGGCGAGTTCCTTCCGCGCCCGGTTCGAGCGCAAGGGCCGGCTTTCCGGCTATGTGACGGCGATCCCGACGCGGCTTATCCTGAGCGAAGACACCGCGTTTCTCGGTGTGGCCAATGCCAGCCGCGAGTTCCGCGGCGATATCCGCACGGTTTCGTAGATCCCGGCGCGCGCCGCACCGTTGGAGGTTGCGTTGGATCAAGGCGCGCCGGGCGCGATGACGCGATCCTTTCGACGTTGTTTTCGAAGGAACGCGCGTTGTCCGCAAAATCGATCCTTGCCTGCGTCGCGCTCGGTGCGCTGCTCGCGGCCGGCACCGCGAGCGAGGCCGGTGCAAGACCGCGTCACCGCTACGACTATTGCTATTACCATTATTGCTCCGGCCGCTGGCACGATCCGGATTGGCGGCGGCATCGCGACGAGCGCCACGACGCAACCCATCATGGCTGACGTGGCGATTCGGAATTATATCCGCTGGTTCGGCGAGCTCGGGATGAAGGACGTTCCGCTGGTCGGCGGCAAGACGGCGTCGCTGGGCGAGCTTTATTGCGCGCTGAAACCGAAGGGCATCAACGTTCCGAACGGCTTCGGCGTGACCGCCGAGGCCTATCGCGCCGCGCTGACCGAGGCCGGCGCGTGGGACAAGCTGCGCGCCCTGTTGGCCGCGATCCCGCAAGGCGACGTCGCGACGCTCGCGAGCAAGGCGAAAGAGGCGCGCGCCATCGTCCACGCCGCGACCGGAACGGCGCAATTGCGCGAGCAGATCACCGAGGCCTATCGCACGCTGGAAGCGGAGTTCGAACCCGACGTCGCGGTCGCCGTCCGCAGCTCGGCCACCGCCGAGGACCTGCCGAACGCCAGTTTCGCCGGCCAGCACGACAGCTTCATCAATGTGAGCGGCGCCGAGGCGGTGTTCGAGGCGTGCCGCAAATGCTTCGCCTCGCTGTTCACCGACCGCGCCATCGTCTATCGCAACAACAATGGCTTCGACCATTTCAAGGTCGCGCTGTCGGTCGCGGTGATGAAGCTGGTGCGCGCCGATCTCGGCGCCAGCGGCGTGATCTTCACGCTCGACACCGAGACGGGGTTCCGCGACGTGGTCTTCGTGACCGGCAGCTATGGCCTGGGCGAGAACATCGTCCAGGGCGTCGTCGATCCCGACGAGTTCTACGTCCACAAGCCGACCTATCGCGCCGGGCACCGCGCGGTGCTGCGCCGGACGATCGGCGCCAAGCAGGTCCGCATGGTGCTGGCCGGCAAGCGCAACCGTTCGACGACCCGCAACGTCTTCGTGCGCCGCGAGGAGCGCGAGAGCGCCTGCCTGAGCGATGCCGAGGTGCTGGAACTCGCCGGCAACGCCATGGTGATCGAGGACCACTACTCCGCGCTGAACGGCCGGCCGACGCCGATGGACATCGAATGGGCCAAGGATGGCGGCGACGGCAAGCTCTACATCGTGCAGGCCCGGCCCGAGACCGTGGCGTCGCGGCGCGCGCTCGGCCATATCCAGACCTTCACGCTGTCGGCCAAGGGACAGCCGATCGTCTCCGGCCGCGCCGTGGGCGACCGCATCGCCAGCGGCAAGGTTCGCGTGGTGAAGGACGAGAAGGATCTGCGCGCCTTCCAGCAGGGCGAGATCCTGGTGGCGGAGACCACCACGCCCGACTGGCAGCCGGTGATGAAGAAGGCGGCCGGCATCGTGACCGATCGCGGCGGCCGCACCTGCCATGCCGCCATCGTGGCGCGCGAGATGGGCGTGCCCGCGCTCGTCGGGACCGAGGCGGCGACCCGCCTGCTCAAGACCGGCGCCACGGTGACCGTGAGTTGCGCCGAGGGCGACATCGGGCATGTCTATCTGGGCGCCGTGCCGTTCGAGACGCACGAGGTCGCGCTCGACGAGGTGCCGCGCACCCGCACCGAGGTCATGGTCAATCTCGGCGATCCGGATCTGGCCTTCAAGACCGCGCTGCTGCCCAATGACGGGGTCGGACTGGCGCGCATGGAATTCATCGTCGACGAGTATATCGGCGTGCATCCGATGGCCCTCGTCAATCTCGACACGCTTTCGAGCTCGCGCGAGCGGCGCGCCATCCGCCAGCTCGTGCGCCGCTACAAGCGGCCGCAGGATTTCTTCGTGCAGCGGCTGTCGGAGGGCATCGGCACCATCGCGGCGGCGTTCTATCCCAAGCCGGTGATCGTGCGGCTGTCGGACTTCAAGACCAACGAATACGCCAAGCTGCTCGGCGGCGAGCAGTTCGAGCCGGTCGAGGCCAATCCGATGCTCGGCTTCCGCGGCGCGTCGCGCTATGCCCATCCGGCCTATGCCGCGGGCTTCGCGCTGGAATGCGCGGCGCTCAAGCGCGTGCGCGAGGAGATGGGACTGACCAACCTCAAGGTGATGGTGCCGTTCTGCCGCCGCGAGGAAGAGGCCAAACGCGTGCTCGCCGCGATGGCCGCCAACGGGCTGGCGCGCGGCGAGAACGGGCTGGAAGTCTTCGTGATGTGCGAAATCCCGAACAACGTGATCCGCATCGATGCCTTCGCGGCGCTGTTCGACGGCTTCTCCATCGGCTCCAACGACCTGACCCAGCTCACGCTCGGCGTCGACCGCGATTCGGAGACCGTGGCGTTCGATTTCGACGAGCGCGATCCGGGCATGACGGAAATCCTGCGCCTGGCGGTCGAGGGTGCCCATCGCAACCATCGCCACGCCGGCATCTGCGGCGAGGCGCCGGCGAACTATCCCGAGGTCGCGCAGCATTTGGTGCAGTGGGGCATCGACTCGATCAGCGTCAATCCGTCGAGCCTGCTCGCCACCTATCGCATCGTCGCCGCGGCGGAGGCCGCCAAGACCTAGGTTCAGCCCTTCGTCGTCTGGCCCTCGGCAATGCCCTTGCCGGGTTCCGGCGTCACGAGCACGAAATCACCGGCCTCGGGGTTGACGCTCGGCGGTTCCGCGCCGGCCAAACGCTCGTCAGTGTTCGTGACGGTGGTGCGCGGCGCGTAGGTGTCGTCGCGCAAATCGTGCGGCTTCTGTTTGTCCTTGGCCATGGCGTACCTCATGTTGGTTCCAAGGAGATAACGGCGGCGCGGCGTGAACGTTGCGCTCAGCGGGCAGGCCGCGGCGATAGCGCCCAAGCGCTGAAACCGGCAGACCGCCGGCGCCGAAACCGCGACATCCGCCAAATGCGCCTGCCGGCTATGCGTGGCTATTTCCGGCCAATGACGACGAATTTGCCATGCGCGCCGTCCTCGGTCCCGCCGCCGCCGAAGGTCGTGGCGTCGTAGTTGAAGACCGCGGCCTGCTCGATCGTGATGCCCGCCGGCGGATAGTTGTGCGGCGCCGATTGCAGGTAGATTTGCGCCGCGTCGGCCTGTGTCGCGTCGGCGCAGACGAGGACCGTGATTTCGTTCACCATGGCTTGCCTCCGTTCGGTCCGTTAATTCCCGATCGCCGCCGCAAGCTTGGCGGTAACGGCCGGGTTGCCGGCAATCCAGCTTCTGAGTTCGTCGGCGGATGTCGCGTCGTTGAGATTGGTGTTCACGGACGCCGGACTGAGCGCGTTCGCCTTGGCGATCACGGCCGCCAGTTCGGACTTGTTCAAGACGCCGCCCGGCGCCACGTCGTTCATCACCTTGTCGAGGTCCGTCGCCTGCTGTCCCAAGACCGCCGTTGCCGTCGCTTGCGCCGCGGCCTTCTGATCCGGCGTCAGGGTCGCGGAGGCGGCGTTGACGGCCGCCACGCCGAAGATCTTCCGGATCGGCCCGCTGGCGGCGAGCGTTTCGGCGGCGGCGCCGGTCGCGAAATACTGGTTGATCGACAGGCCGGAGTCCTGGAAGTCCTTCGTGGCGAGCGTCGTATCGATGGAGGCCAGAACCGAAGGATACACCCGTTCGTTCCTGTCGCCGGTCCCGAGCGGAATGATCGAAAGCTCCTTGCGTTTGAAGCCGAACACCAGCGTGTTGGGACCGTCCGCGTCGAAGCCCACCTTGAGCCCGATGGTCGTCGTGGTGCCGAAGAACGCAACCTTGTCGTCCCTCTCGTCGCCCGTCATCGCCGGCGGACCGTGATCGCTGCCGCCGCCCACAAGGACGGACGCCGCGCCGGTCGCGTAGACCTGCCGCACTTGCGGGTTGAAGAAATTGCCGCCGCTCTGGAACGAGCCGACAACCGGCGGCAGCGCGCCATTCGACGTGCGCGGCGCCACATAGGCTTCGGTGCGGTCGTAGGCGACGGCGGCCGATGGCGGCGTCTTCTCGACGTTGATGCCGAAGGACGTGCTGGTCGCGAAATATACGGTGTTCTGCGGCGAGGCGCAGGCCGCCGCGCCGATGCAGGCCGAAGCGAGCAGGATTATCCGGCCGAAACTCATTGCGCGATGCTCCCCGATTGAGTCGAATGCGGCTTGTTGCCAAGCGCCTTGCACACGCCGTCGGTCTCAAGGTCGAGGCATGCGCCGTTCGGAAGCGCGATCGTCATGTCCTTGGTGTAGCCGACCGCGAATCCGTCGCTGCCGTCGGAGCGGCGGGAGATCGCGATGCCCAGCGTCGTGGTCGCTATCGCGGTCGCGGCAGGCTCGCTCCGAGCCCCTTGCGGCAGGGGCATGGCGACGTCGACGAAGCCCACGACGTGCTGAACCTGCTGCGCATCGACATAGGAGTAGGAAACACAGCCCGGCGCCGCGAGGATGAGCGCGGCCGCGCAACCTTTCGCGCCCGCGGCGCGCAGCCTGCCGGCAAGACTCCCGCCCCGCATCGCGTTCCCCCTCTTCGACGAAGCCCGTGTCTTTCGTCGAACGACACCGAATTCATGGCCCAAATCGGTCAATGCTGTCGCTTTTGCGACAATGTATTTGTACTCACAGTATTGATTGGCTGTCCATATGCGCCGCCTTCGCCCACCACGCGGTGAAGACTTAGAGCGGCGCTTGGCCCTTCGTCCGCCGGCCGATCCAGTCCAGAACGTCCTGCCAGATCGCCGGGCCTTCGAGATCGCGCAGAAGCATGTGATAGCCGTGGTCGTAGCGGTGGACCTCGGCACGCGGTCCCAGCGCCTTCAACACCGCCTCGGTTGGCGCGGCCGGGATGACCTGATCGTTCTTGCCGTAGAGAAAGACGATCGGCGGCGTCGCGCCCAGATGCTCCGGCGCGTGGCGGCCCTCGTCCATCAGCGTCGCGAGACCCCAGACGGCATCGGCGCGCGTCACCTTCTGCACCAGCGGGTCGCGCGAATAGGCGCGCAGCATGGGGATGTTGTCCGACGGCCAGATATGCACGACACCGCGGCCCGAAACCGTCAGGCTCGGCATCGTATGCGCCGTCAGCCACAGCACGACGCGATAGGAGAGCGGCATGTCGGAACGCGACCACACCGCCGGCGCGACCAGGATCACGCCATCGAGCTTGGGCGGAGCGGGCGCGGCGAGATCCGACAGCACGACGGCGCCGCCCATGCTTTCGCCCAGCGCGAAGACCGGGACGCGGGGATATTTCGCGCGTGCCGCCGCGAGCGCGTCCTCGAAATCGGCGCGCATCGTGTCGCTTCCCGCCCACAGGCCCGGATGGTCCGAGGCGCCGAAGCCGCGCTGGTCGTAAGCAACGGTCGCGATGCCCTTGGCGGCCCAGAAGGCGGCGGGCAGCGCGATGAAGTTCGAATAGTCGCCCATGCCGTGGAGCGCCACGATCACCGCGGAGGGATGCTCCGGCCCCCAGACGCGCAAGGGCAGTTTCTCGCCATCATGCGCGAGGAGATGGCCGTCGGCCAGCATGGGGGTGTCGTTCTCGATCCCGCGCGGCGCCAGGACGGGCGCGCAGGCCGCGATCAGGAGGACAGCACCTGCCGCACACGCCTTCGCAAATAGGGAACGAGTTCGCGCTCGAACCATGGGTTCTTCTTCAGCCAGCCATTGTTGCGCCACGACGGATGCGGCAGCGGGATGTGCCGCGGGGCGTAGTCCCGCCATGCCTTGACCGTCTCCGTCATATTGGATTTCGCCGCGTCCCCCAAATGCCAGGATTGGGCATAGCTTCCGACCAGCAGGGTCAGCTTCATCTTCGGCAGCGCGGCCAGGAGGCGGCGGCGCCAGTGCTGGGCGCAGATGCGGGGCGGCGGACGGTCGCCGCCCTTGTCGTCATAGCCGGGAAAGCAGAACGCCATCGCGGCGATGGCGACGCGCTTTTCGTCATAGAAGGCGGCGCGGTCGACGCCCATCCAGTCGCGCAGCCGGTCGCCCGAGGCGTCGTTGAACGACAGGCCCGTCTTGTGCACGCGCATCCCGGGCGCCTGGCTGGCGATCAGCAGCCGCGCGGTGTGGCCGACATGGAGGACCGGATGCGGATCGAGGATATCGGCGCAGATGCGGCAGGCGCGGATGTCGGCGACGAGGCGCGCCAGTTCGCGCGGCGACGCAGTCATCAGTCCCACTTGAGCATCCCGCGCGCGATCACGATCTGCTGGATCTGGCTGGTGCCCTCGTAGAGGCGGAAGATGCGCACATCGCGGTAGAAGCGCTCGATGCCGTAATCGGCGACATAGCCGGCGCCGCCGAAGATCTGCACCGCCTTGTCGGCGACGCGGCCGACCATCTCGGAGGCGAAATACTTGGTACACGCCGCTTCCATCGTGATGCTCTGGCCGCTGTCGCGCTTGCGCGCGGCGTCCATCACCATGCACTTCGCGGCATAGGTTTCGGTCTTGCAGTCGGCGAGCATGCCCTGGATGAGCTGGAACTCGGCGATCCGCTGGCCGAACTGCTCGCGCTCGCGGGCGTAGCGCACGCTCTCCGCGATCAGCCGCTCGGCGACGCCGACGCAGACGCCGGAGATGTGCAGCCGGCCACGGTCGAGCACCTGCATCGCGACCTTGAAGCCCTCGCCCTCCGCGCCGAGCCTGAGCGAGGCCGGCACGCGCGCATTGTCGAAATTCACGTCGCAGATATGGGCGCCCTGCTGGCCCATCTTCTTTTCCGGCTTGCCGACGGAAACGCCCGGCGTGTTCGCCGGCACGATGAAGGCCGAGATGCCGCCGGCGCCCCTGCGCTCCGGATCGCTGCGCGCCAGGAGCGTGAACATGCCGGCGCGGTTGGCGTTGGTGATGAAGCGCTTGGTGCCGTTGACGACATAATGGTCGCCGTCGCGGATCGCGGTGGTGCGCAGCGAGGCGGCGTCGGAGCCGGCCCCCGGCTCGGTCAGCGCGAAGCTCGCCACCACCTCGCCGCTGGCGAGCTTGGGGAGCCATTCGTTCTTCTGCGCCTCGTTGCCGAACATCACGACGCCCTGGCTGCCGATACCGACATTGGTGCCGATGACGGAGCGGAAGGCGGGCGAGGTGTGCCCCAGTTCCATGGCGACGAGCACCTCCTCCTCCATGGTCAGACCGAGGCCGCCATATTCGACCGGGATGGAGAGCCCGAACAGACCGAGTTCGCGCATCTGGGCGATGACGCCGTCCGGCACGCGGTCTTCCTCGGCGACCTTGGCCTCGATCGGGACGCAGGTCTCGCGCACGAAACGGCGCACCGTGTCGAGCAATTGTTCGCGGGTATCGATGTCGAGCGGCATGGTCGGTCTCCCTGGCAAAGCGAGACTAGATCAGCTTTCGCCGGGTTTGAAACCGTCAGTCCGCCGCCTTGGGCACGTAGATGCTGACGACCAGGATATGGTCCACGGTCTCGCCGTCCTCGGCCAGCGGCAGGAAGGCGCTTTCGTAGTAGACGAAGTGGGCGTCCGGCAGCTCGCGCCCGACCCAGCCGCGCACCGCGAAGGGATCGGCGGTCGACCGCACATGTTCGTAAAGGCTGTGCATCATGCGGCCGAACTCCGGCGCCGCGGCCTTGACCTGGCTGACGCGCAGGTCCTTGAACGTCAGGCCATAGGCCTGGACATGCGCGTCGCCGGTGATGCGATACTCATAGTCCTTGCCGCCGTCGATCACCTTCACCAGCACGACGTTGCGCAGGATGGCCGACATGTCGCGCGGCTTGAGCTGGGAGCGGGCGGGAAGCTTGCGGCCGCCCTTCAGCCCCCGCCAGTAATTCGCGCCGGTCCGCACGACCGCGTTGTCCAGTTCGTCCAGCGAAACGACGTAAACGGATGATTTGTCCGACGCAGCCTGCGGCTCGGTCGATTGGGCGCTACGCATACATCCCCCGTAAGCGGCCAGCCTCGCCGCAAACCCCTAATAATTCATGGAGGGGGCTTGTCGACTGCGATACAACGTACACGGACAAGCGGTCGTCGCGCCCTGGTTGTGTTCAGTCCGGCGCCCTGGGAACGTGAAAGCTCGCCACCAGCAGGTGGTCGACCGTGGCGCCGTCGTCGCCGAACGGCAGCACGACGCTTTCGTAATAGACGAAGGGCGAATCCTTCACGTCGCGGCCGACCCAGCCATGCAGGCCGAGCGGCTCGGCGCCGGCGCGCACATGCTCGTACAGCTTGCGCATGCGCGCGCCATGCTCGGGCGCGGCCTCCTCGATCTGGGTCAGGTACATGCCCTGGAAGTTGAGGTCATAGGCCCAGGCGAACACGCCGCCGACGATGCGATATTCATAGTCGCGGCCGCCGTCGATCACGCGGATCAGCACGACATTGTGCAGAATCGCGCGCATGTCGCGCGGCGACAGCTCGGACCTGGCCGGCATCTTTCGTCCGCCGCGCAGCATGCGCCAGTAGTTCAGCGCGGTGCGCGTCACCGCGTTCTCGATCTCGTCGAGCGAAACGACATGGTACATTGATCGTTCCGGTTGCACCGTATGCGTCGCGAAATCGTCCGGCTGGGCGTTTTGCATCGCCGTCAGCCGTCGAAACCGTCATGCGGTGAATAGACGGAGAAATTGAGCACATGGTCGACGGTCGCCTCGTCCGGCCCCATCGGCATGAACACGCTCTCGCTGTAGATGAAGTGCTTGTCGCGGACGCCGCGCTCCATCCAGCCGCGGAAGGCATAGACGTCGCGCTTGCGCAGCGCCCGGTCGTAGAGCCTTTTCAACACCGCGCCATAGCCCGGCAAGAACTGATCGATGTCGCTGACGCGGCGGCCCTGCATGGAGAAACCGTGGCTGATGACATGGGCGTCGCCGACGATGCGGTATTCGTAGTCCTGGCCGGCGTCGATCACCTTGATCAGCACGACGTTGCGCAGGAGCGGCGCCAGATCGCGCGGCTTGATGTCGGTTCGCGTCGGGTAGGACCGCGCGCCCTTGAGCGCGCACCAATAGTCGAGCCCCTGGCGGACGATGGGGCTTTCGATCGCGTCCAGCGATATGACGCCGGAGGCGCCCGGGGAACTCGTCGCGATGTTCGGTGAACTCGACACGGCGGATTTCTTGAATAGTGTAGGTCTAGGCTGCGCTCTTCCGGTTAACGGAGTGCGAACGGCCGAGCGAAAATGGTCGGTATGCGATGCTTCTGTCGGTCCTGGATCAGTCGCCCATCCGCAAGGACGGCACGGCGGTGGACGCGGTCGCCGAGACCATCGCGCTGGCGCGTGCCTGCGATCGGCTCGGCTATCACCGCTACTGGCTGGCGGAGCACCACAACAGCAATTCCTTCGCCGGCTCCTGTCCCGAGATCCTCATCGCCCGCGTCGCGCAGGAGACGCGGCGCCTGCGGGTCGGCTCGGGCGGCGTGATGCTCACCCATTACAGCCCGCTGAAGGTCGCCGAGCAGTTCCGCATGCTCGACGTGCTGACGCCCGGGCGCATCGACCTCGGTCTCGGCCGCGCCCCGGGCACCGACCAGATGACGGCGCGCGCGCTGCAATCGGGGCCGCAGCCCTTTCCCATCGACGCCTTCCCGAGCCAGGTGTTCCTGCTGCGCCAATTCCTCGACGATGCGGCGGGCCGCGCGCCGCTGCCGGCGGATCATCCCTATCGGGGCATCCACGCCATGCCGCAGGCGCCGACGCCGGGGCCGGAATTGTGGATGCTGGGCTCGGGCATCCATGGCGCGGTCTATGCCGCGGAGCTCGGCCTGCCCTTCAGCCATGCCCATTTCATTTCGTCCGAGGGCAGCGAGGACGCGGTCAACGAATATCGCGCGCGCTTCAAGCCGAGCCCCGCCTGCCCGAGCCCGCGCGTGTCGCTGGGCGTGGCCGCGCTGGTCGCCGAGACGGAGGAAGATGCAACGCGGCTTTCGGCGTCGCGCAATCTGTGGGTGGTGCGGCTTTTGAGCGGGCGGCCGATCCCGTTCCCCTCGCCGGAGGAGGCGCTGGCGCAGCCTTTGACACCGCAGGAAGAGAAATTGCTGGAGAGCGTCGCCAAGCGGTCCGTCGTCGGCACCAAGGATCAGGTGCGCGAGAAGCTGACGGCGCTGGCCACGGCGCATGGCGCCGAGGAACTGGTCGTGGTGACGATCACCTACGATTTCGCCTCGCGGCTTCGGTCGTATGAATTGCTGGCCGAGGCGTTCGAACTCGCGGTCCCGGCCTGACGGGTCACGTCACCGGCAGCAAGCCGATCATCGCGCCGGTGAGCCCGCTCGCCATCGTGCCCGACACGATGGCGCGCATCGCGAGCGGCACGATCTCGTCGCGGCGCTCGGGGATCAGCGTGCCGAAGCCGGCGATCAGGATGCCGACGCTGGCGAAATTGGCGAAGCCGCACAGGCAATAGACCATGATCTGCGTGGTGCGCGGATCGAAGGTGCCGGCCGGCAACGCGGCCAGGTTCGAATAGGCGATGAACTCGTTGAGGATCGTCTTGACGCCGAGCAGACTGCCGGCCTGCACCGCCTCGTGCCAGGGCACGCCATAGAGCCACACCACCGGCGCGAACAGCCAGCCGAGGACGCGCTGGAGCGTCAGCGGCGCGCCGTAGACCGCCGGAAAATGGCCGAGGATCGCATTGACGATGGCGACAATGGCGACGGTGACGATCAGCATCGCGATGATCTGCAGATAGATCTTGAGCCCGTCCTCGGTGCCCCGCGCCATCGCGTCCATCGTCGAATGGTATTTGTGGCTGGGATCGGTCTGGCTCATGTCGGTCACCGCATCGCCCGGCACCATGATGCAGGCGACGACGATGGCCGCCGGCAGCGACATCATCGAGGCGACGAGGATGTGGCCGAGAGCGCCCGGCAGCACATGCGCCAGCATATTGGCATAGACCACGAACACCGTGCCGGCGACGACGGCGAGGCCGGTCGTCATCAGGATGAACAGTTCGGTCCGCGTGATCCTGGCGAGGTAGGGCCGCACCACCAGCGAGCCTTCGATGTTTCCGAGGAAGACGGTCGCCGCCGCACCGAGGCCGACCGCGCCGCCGATGCCGAGCGTGCGCCGAAGCACGAAGGCCATGGCGCCGACGATGAGCGGCAGGATGCGCCAGTACCACAGGATCGCCGACAGAGCCGAGATGATGATCACCAGCGGCAGGATGGCGAAGGCGAAATTGGTCAGGCGGGCCGGATCGACCACACTGGGCGGGAAAGGCGAGGGCCCGCCGCCGACGAAGCCGTAGACGAAGCCGGTGCCGGCCCGCGTCGCGTCGGTCAGCACGCCGACCACGCCGTTGAGGCCGAACAGGGCGTCGCGCGCCACCTCGACCTTCAGCAGCAGCAGCGCGATGCCGGCCTGCAGCGCGATGCCGACGATGGCGATCCGCCAGGGAAAGGCGCGGCGGTTCTCGGAGAACAGCCAGGCGAGGAGCAGGATGACGAGGATGCCCAGGGCCGATTGCAGGTGAAAGCCGAAAGGCTGAAGCGACTCGATAAACGGCATGCCTTCACCCCCGATGCGCACAGCCAGCTTACGGAATTCCGCGATGGGGGAAGCCGGGGGATGCGCGTCGCCGCGGGCGCATGCTAGAACGCCGCATGGCCGCAATGGCGGCACCAGGGGCCTCATGTCGACCATCGAAATCATTGCCGCCTTGTTGGGCGTCGCAAATGTCGCGCTGCTGATCCGGCGGAGCATCTGGAACTATCCGTTCGGGCTGGCCATGTCGCGCTCTATGCCTGGGTATTCTTCGATGCCCGGCTCTATTCCGACGCGGCGTTGCAGGGCTTCTTCTTCGTCGTCCAGATCTATGGCTGGTGGATTGGCTGCGCGCGCGCGACGCGCAAGGTCTCGCCCGTGTCGAGATCCTGACCCATCGGGGCCGCTGGACCTGGCTTGCGGTCATCGCCGCGGCCACGCTCGCGGAGGGCTGGTATCTCGCGCGCCCACACCGCGGACGCGGCCCCCTGATGGACGCCAACACCACCGCGCTGAGCGTCGTGGCGCAGTACCTGCTCTCGGTACGCAAGGTCGAGAACTGGGTGCTGTGGATCGTCACCGACAGTCGTGCAGATCGGACTGTATTTCTGGAAGGGCCTCTATCCGACCACGGCGCTCTATGCCGTGTTCCTGGTGCTGTCGGTGCTGGGCCTGCGCGAATGGCATCGCCAGATCGCCGAGGCGCATGAGAACCGTCTGCCTGCATGGGGCCGGAATCGACCGGCAAGACGACGCTGGCCAGCAGCTCGCGGAGCATTTCGGCGCGGTGGCGGTGCCGGAATACGGCCGGCTCTATTGCGAGATCTTCGGCAATGAATGCGACATGGAGGACCTGCGCGCGATCCGCAGGGGGCACGAGCTGCTCGCCGCCGCCGCCCGGCGCAAGGCGCGCAAGCTGATCGTGTTCGATACCGATGCGGTGATGACCGCGGTGTGGGCCGACGTCCTGCTCGGCCAGCGGCCGGCCGATCTCGACCGCATCGACGATCCGGCCGACCTCTTTCTGCTGTGCGATATCGACGTGCCCTCGTGGCCGACGGCGTCCCGCTATTTCCCCGATCAGGCGACGCGGGCGAGGATGTTCGCGCAGACCCCGCCGCGAGCTCGAGCAGCGCGGCCTGCCCTTCGTCACCATCACCGGCTCGCGCTTCGTGCGGCTCAGGACGGCGGTCGATGCGATCACGTCGCGCTTTCCGGAACTGGCCGCGCCATGACGGCGGAACGGCCCGGCGAGATCAAGGCGTTGGCCGGCGCGCGGGCCATCCCGCCGCTGATCCTGGTGCTCTATCATTCTGCGAGGGCCACCATTACCGCAACTTCAAGCCGTTCGACCTTCTGGTCGGGCACGGCTATCTGTGGGTCGAGTTCTTCTTCGCGCTGTCGGGGTTCATCCTGACCTATGTCTATGGCGCGCGCGCCGCCCGCGTTCTGGCACGGCCGGACCTACAGGGATTTCCCTGATCGCGCGGCTGTCGCGGCTCTATCCGCTGCATCTGACGATGCTGCTGTTCATCCTCGTCCTGATGCTGGTGCTGAACGGGATCGCGGACGCGACCCCACACCGTCCTCCATCTACCAGGAGAAATATCACCCGATCGTCACCTGGCCGAGCTTCGTCGCCAACCTGTTCCTGGTCCAGGCGTGGAACATCCTGCCCTATCTGACCCTGGAACGGCGCGAGCTGGTTCGTCAGCGTCGAGTTCCTGCTCTGCCTGCTGTTCCCGGTCTATATCGTGCTGTCGCGCGGCGGCTGGGCGAGCGCCGTCGGCCTGATCGCGGCGGGCATGGCGGGCCTCGCCTATCTTTCTTCACCGGCAAGCATGGGCTCGACATCACCTTCCACAACGGCATCTTCCGCGGCATGGGCGCCTTCGCCGTGGGCGTCGGGTTGTGCGGGCTCTACGGCAAGACCAGGCCCTTCGCCGAGCGGCTGCCGGAGGCCGCGATCTCCGCCTTTCAGCTCGCGGTCCTCGCCCTGGTGGGTCTACGGCACCTTCGACAATGGCTGGTCGCATACGGCGCGCGAACATCTACACCGTCGCGCCGATGTTCGCGCTGGTCTACGCCCTCAGCTTCGACCGCGGCTTCCTAGCGCGCTTCTTCCGCTTGCCCGTGCTGCTGCGGCTGGGCGAATGGTCCCTATGCCATCTATATGGGCCAGACCGTCTGGCTGCAGCTCATCCGCTTCTTCGAGCGCTATTATCCCTGGGATGCCGTGGTGTTCGGCGTCCACTTCGGCGCGCTGATCTGGTGGCCGGAGCCTTTCGCGCTGCTGGCCGTCTGCATCGCCTGGGGCTGGTTCCTGTGCACCGCCATCGAAATTCCCGCCAGCCGCGCGCTGCGGCGGTTTTTCGCGCGGTAGCGTCCGCCGCTTGACCGGCCCCGGGCGCTGCGCCATCACTCCGGCAGCCACACCGAAAGGACATCCGCCATGACCATCGAGTTCAACGGCAAGGTTGCCATCGTCACCGGCGCCGGCGGCGGCCTCGGCCGCGCCCCACGCGCTGGAACTCGCCAGGCGCGGCGCCAAGGTCGTGGTCAACGACCTGGGCGGCTCGCTCGACGGCACCGGCGGCAATTCGGCCGCCGCCGAAGCCGTGGTCAAGGAGATCACCGACGCGGGCGGCGCGGCGATCGCCAACGGCGCCTCGGTCAGCGACGACGCGGGCGTCGCCCACCTCGTCAGCCAGACGATGGACAAATGGGGGCCGGGTCGACATCCTGGTCGCCAATGCCGGCATCCTGCGCGACAAGAGCTTCGCCAAGATGGAGCTGAAGGACTTCGACGCCGTCATGGCCGTGCACCTGATGGGCACGGTCAAGCCGACCAAGGCGTTGTGGGAGATCTTCAAGAAGCAGCAATACGGACGCATCGTCGTGACGACGTCGTCCACCGGCCTGTACGGCAATTTCGGCCAGACCAATTACGGCGCGGCGAAGCTCAGCCTCGTCGGCTTCATGAACACGCTGAAGCTGGAAGGCGCCAAGGACAACATCAAGGTCAACGCCATCGGCCCGATCGCGGCGACGCGCATGACCGAGAACTGATGCCGCCGAACATCCTGGCCATGCTGCAGCCGGAAAACGTCACCCCCGCGTGGTCTATCTGGTGAGCGAGGATGCCCCGACCGGCATGATCATCACCGCGGGCGCCGGCGTGTTCGCGGCCGCCCAGATCGTGGAGACCGACGGCGTCAATCTCGGCCACAAGGCGACCGCCGACGACGTCGCCGCCTATATCGGCAAGATCGCCGATTGGTCGACCGCCAAGCACTACAACCAGGGCGGCGAGCAGAGCGCGAAGTTCTTCGCCCGCCGTCCAGGACAAGCCGCTGGTCGGCTAGCCGCGCCGAAGCAATCGCCGCAGGAAGGCGCGGGCCCGCGAGGCGGGCCGCGCCTTTACCTCTTCATTGAAGCGCAGGCCGGCTTCGGCGACGCTGTCGCCCTCCAAAGCGCGCACGGTCAAGACGCAATTGCCGAGCGGCAGACGGTCGCCGACCTCGGGCGCCTGGTCGAAACGCTCCGCGAAAAGCTGCGCGATCGTCTGTTCGATATTCACGCCGGTAAGGGCCGATATCGTACATCGCCGCGAGCACGCGCAGCGGCGTGTCGCCGTGGACTCTCGAACTCGACGTCGCTGTCGTCGATGCCGGCCGCCTCGGCCAGCGGCGCGAACAGACCGTCGAGCCGCGCCACCCGCAGGGCCGGCGCCAGGAAATAGGCGTAGTCGCCGCTCTTCAGCTTGCCGGCGGCGGCCGGCTCCAGGATTTCGCGGTCGCGCACCACCAGCGCGGCGCGGCTCCAATAGGGCATGGCGGTGACATTCAGGACGCGGCTGTCGGGCAGCACGGGATAGCCGACCATCTCGACGTCGGTCTGCCCCGGCAGGTCGATCTCGACCCGCTGCACCGGCGCGGACTGGCGCGGCAGGACCTGGCCGAGGCGCTGGGCCGCCCATTTCGTCGTCCAGCCCTGCAGCACCAGCGACACCAGCACCACGAAGAAGGCGACGTCGAAATAGAGCTCGGCATGGCGCAGGCCCGCCAGCGTCGGCACAACGGCAAGGAAGATGCTGACCGCGCCCCGAAGGCCCACCCAGCTCACGAAGGTCTTCTCGCGCCAGGTGAAGCCGAACCACTGCAGGCACGCCCACACCGCCACCGGCCGGGCGACGAGGATCAGGAACAGCGAGATGGCGAGCGATGGCAGCGCCACGGCGAGCATGCGGTGCGGCGACACCAAGAGGCCGAGCACGACGAACATCACGATCTGCGCCAGCCAGGTCACGGCATCGTTGAGGCTCAGGATGCTGGCATAGGCGCGCACCGGACGATTGCCGACGACGAGGCCGGCGAGATAGGCCGCGAAGAAGCCCGAGCCTTCCAGGCTCGCGGCCGACGCGTAGATCAAGACGGCGCCGCCGATGGCGAGCAGAGGGTGCAATCCGGTCGGCAGGTTCAGCCGATTGAGCAGCGCCACGAGGGCAAATCCGCCGCCGAGGCCGATCACGGCGCCGATCCCGGCCTGGGCGAGCAGCGATCCGGCGACCGCGACCGCGCTCATGCCGCCATGGGCGGCCAGGAAGGCGACAGTCGCCATGGTGAGGAAGACCGCGACCGGATCGTTGGTGCCGGATTCCAGTTCCAGGATCGCGCCGGAGCGGCGGCGTAGCTGCACATTGCCGGTGCGCAGCAGGAAGAACACCGCCGCGGCGTCGGTCGAGGCGATCACCGCGCCCAGCAGGAAGCTCTGCGCCGCGTCGAGGCCGAGCGTGTAATAGGCGACGACGCCGGACAGCGCCGCGGTGATGACGACGCCGACCGTGGCCAGGAGCAGCGCCGGCGCGAACAATCCGCGATACGCCGCCAGCCGGGTGCGCAGGCCGCCGTCGAACAGGATCACGGTCAGCGCCAGCGAGCCGATCAGGTTGGACAGGCTGTAATTGGAGAAGGCCAGGCCGCCCGGGCCGTCCTCGCCCGCCAGCATGCCGATGCCCAGAAAGAGCAGCAGCATGGGCGCGCCGAACCGCGTGGCGATCAGGCTGGAAAGGATACCGGCCAGGATCAGCGCCGAACCCAGCAGCAAGACGGTGTTGGCGGTCGCGATGGCGTGCATGGCGGCGAGATTAGCCGGCCGCGACGTCAATGCCAGCGCCGATTGGCGGGCCCGCCGATGGCCGCTACAGTTCGGCATGATCACCGGCATCGATCACATCGCCGTCCTGGTTCGCGATTTCGACGCGACGGTCGCGGGCTATACGGCCATCTTCGGCCGCGCGCCCAACTGGCTCGGCTTCATGCCGGGCGGGCGACATGCGTGGTTCCAGTTCGGCAACGCGGCGCTCGACATCGTCGGCGCGGACGGCGCCGGTCCCGAGGCCGAGGCGTCGCGCGCGAAGGTCGATAAATTCGGCGATGCGATCTGGGGACTGGGATTTTCGGTGCCGGACCTCGCCGAGGCGCTGCGGCTCTACGAAAGGCGCGGTTTGGTTTTCCTGCCACGGCACACGACGCGCACGCGGAACGCGGACGGTGTCGAGCGAAGCTGGGAACTCGCCACCATGAAGCGCAAGAGCGCCAACGGCGTCGCACTGTTCCTGGTCGAGACCGCGCCCGGCGCGTCGCCCTGGCCGATGCTGCCGGCCGATGGGCCCGACGACGCCGCCGTCGGCGAACTCGATCATATCGTGATCCGCACCGCCGACGCGGAGCGCGCGGTGGCGCTTTATGGCGGGCGGCTGGGTCTCGATCTCCGGCTGGATCGCGTTAACGCGCAATGGGGCGCGCGGCAATTGTTCTTCCGCTGCGGCCATGCCGTGGTCGAGATCGTCGCGAGCCTTGAGGCGCCCGCCTCCGACGCGAAAGACACGTTCGGCGGGCTTGCCTGGCGCGTGCGCGATCCGGAAGCGGCCCGCGCGCGCGTCGCGGCGGCGGGGCTCGATGTTTCCGAGGTGCGCCAGGGCCGCAAGCCCGGCACACAGGTCTTCACCGTGCGCAGCGGCACCGGCGGCGTGCCGACGCTGATGCTGTCGGGCAACGGCTAGTCGATCGGCGGCATCCCATCTCGGCGTGCGAAAAAGGGAACCGAGATTCCGCTTTTCACTTGACGCGCCGCAGGACTGGTGGCTGTTGTACGGCCGTTGCCACGCAGTTCGGCGGCGGCCGAGGGGAATCAAGCCATGAAAATCCTGCGTACGCCCGACGCACGGTTCGAGGGCCTTGCCGACTATGACTTCGCGCCGCATTACACCGAGATCGACAGCGGCGACGGCCAGACGCTGCGTATCCACCATATCGAGCAAGGCCCGCGCGGCGCGGCGCCCGTGCTGCTCCTGCATGGCGAGCCGTCGTGGAGCTATCTCTATCGCGCCATCGTCCCCGCGCTGGCGGCCAAGGGGCATCGCGCGGTGGCGCCGGATCTGGTCGGCTTCGGCCGCTCCGACAAGCCGTCGGAGCAGGACGACTACACCTATGAACGCCATGTCAAATGGATGAGCGATTGGCTGCTCGCCAACGAGCTTACGGACATCACGCTGTTCTGCCAGGACTGGGGCGGGCTGATCGGGCTTCGCCTCGTCGCCGCCTTCCCGGAGCGCTTCGCCCGCGTCGTGGTGGCGAATACGGGCCTTCCCATCGGCACCGGCCTCACGCCGGCCTTCGAAGCCTGGCGCAATTTCAGCCAAAGCGCGCCGGTGCTGCCGGTCGGCCAGATCCTGCAGGGCGGCACGAAGCGTGCCCTGAGCGCGGCGGAAATCGCCGCCTATGACGCGCCCTATCCCGACGAGACCTATAAGGCCGGCGCGCGCCGCTTTCCGGCGCTGGTGCCTGTCACGCCAGAGCACGGCTCGGTGGCGGAGAACAAGCACGCCTGGACGGTGCTGGAGACGTTCGAGAAGCCGTTCCTGACCGCGTTCAGCGACTCCGATCCGATCACCAAGGGCGGGGAGCGCGTCTTCCAGGCGCGCGTGCCGGGCGCCAAGGGACAGAAACACGTCACCATCGCCGGCGGCGGCCACTTCCTGCAGGAAGACAAACCCGCCGAAATCGCCGCGCTGCTCAACGACTTCATCCGCCGTTAGAGCCGTTTCCGCGGGGATCGATCCTCGTCACTCCTCGGGCTTTCCCGTGTTCAGCGCCTGCTGCGACGCCGCGCTCTTGGCGAGGTCGAGCATGCGGATGAACTCGGCGCGATAGCCGAAAGCGTCGTCGCCGCGTGCGCCTTGGGCAATCGCCTTGGCACGGTCGTAGTCGAAATCGCGAATATAGGGATCATGGCGCATAAGTTGCGCCGCGCCGACGACGGACGCGGCAAAGCGCATGTCGGGCGACACGCTCGCGAAATCCTTCGCCATGTCGGCATTGCCGATCGGCCGTTCGATCAGCTTTGACGTCGTCTCGCCCGGCAGCTTGTAGCGGATCTTGAGAAAAGCGAGCTCGCCGTTCGAATCGCCCTTGGCCGGCTTGGCATAACGCAGCGGATCGGCCATCGCGGCCTTCGAGCCGACCAGCGTGATCTCGTAGAGCGCGGTCACGGTGGCGCCCGAACCGATGTCGCCGGCGTCGACCTTGTCGTTGTTGAAGTCGGTGCGGTTGAGCATCCGGGTCTCGTAGCCGATCAGGCGGTATTCCGCGACGCGCGCCGGATTGAACTCGACCTGGATCTTCACGTCGTTGGCGATGGTGAAGAGCGTGCCGGCGATCTGGTCGACGAACACTTTGTGCGCCTCGTTCAGGGTGTCGATGAAGGCGGCGTTGCCGTTGCCGGCCTGGGCCAGCTTCTGCATCGTCGCGTCCTGATAGTTGTCGTCGCCGAAGCCGAGGCAGGTCAGATAGACGCCGCTGGCGCGCTCGCGGGTGACGAAGTCCTCCAGCGCCTTGGGATCGGTGATGCCGACGTTGAAGTCACCATCGGTCGCCAGCAGCACGCGGTTGACCGCGCCCTTCATGAAGTTCGCCTCGGCGAGCCGATAGGCGACGCGGATGCCCTCGCCGCCCGCGGTCGAGCCGCCGGCTTCGAGGCGGTCCAGCGCGGCGAGGATCTTCGCCTTGTCGGTGCCCGGCGTCGGCTCCAGCACCACGCCGACCTGGCCGGCATAGGTGACGATGGCGATGCGGTCCTTCGCGCCCAACTGGTCGACCAGCAGATGAAAGGCGCGTTTCAGAAGCGGCAGCTTGTTCGGCTCGTTCATCGAGCCGGAACTGTCGATCAGGAAGACGAGATTGGCGGCCGGCCGTTCCTTCTTCGGGATGTCGAAGCCCTTGATGCCGATGTGCAGGATCTGCGTGTCCCTGTTCCACGGCGTCGGATAGACCCGCACGCTGGCGCGGAACGGCGTCTTGCGGTCTTGCGGGAGCGGATAGGCGTAGTCGAAATAGTTCACCATCTCCTCGATGCGCACCGCGTCGGCCGGCGGCAGCGCGCCGGCGTTCAAGGCGTCGCGCACCACGCCATAGGACGCCGTGTCGACGTCGATCGAGAAGGTCGAGACCGGCTGCTCCGCCGCGACGATCACGGCGTTAGGCTTGGCATCGGGGAATTTCGAGGTGTTCGCCGGCTGCCAATAGGACGGCATCTGAGCCGGCGACCTCAGCACGGCCATCGGTGCCGCCATATTGGCCACCATCGCGATGTCCGGTGCCGGAGCCAAGGCAGGTGGCGGTGGGGGCGCCGGCGGCGCGCTTTGATCGATTGCGACCACGAGTTCGTTGGACGGATTGCCCGACGTCTTGTCCGTGTGCGCGACGCACGCGGCCAGCGCGACGGTCAATCCGGCGCCGAAGATCATGGCGCCGGCGCGAAGCCAGAGATTGGGATGGCGTGTCATCGGTTTCCCCTGCCTGAACCAATACAGGAGAGCCTCGACCCCAATCGGGACCGCGACAGGGCGCGATTGGGGCGCTTTGGCGGCGGCCGATCACACAAGCGCGAGCGCGCCGCGAGCCTCTATGCCGATTTGAAGCGCCCGCCCACGAGGCTGAGCAGCAGCAGGGAGGCGAAGAAGGTCAGGTGATACCAGAGCGGGAATTGCGTCCAGATCGTCGTGTGATAGGGCACGAAGACGATCAGCATGAGGATGCCGGTCGCGAGCGGGGCGCGCAGGCGCTCGCGCGACACGAGCGCCGCGACCAGACCGCCGACGAGCGAGCCCAGGAAGCTGACGGCCAGCCTTTCGCAAAGCGCGACCGCCGTCGTGTGAACGGCCATTGCCGCCGACAGCGCCGGCGCGATCTCGCGAAGCACCAGACTCACGGCAAACACGACAACGAACCAAGCAACGACGCCCAGCACGGCGCCCAGGATCAAACGCAACATGTCATTCCCCCTCTTTGCGGTTCCTAGCGGCCCTTGAACACCGGCTCGCGCTTTTCGACGAAGGCCTTGGCGGCCTCGCGGTGATCTTCGGTCAGGCCCGTGTGATTGTGATGCGTTGCCTCCAGGTCGAGGCAGTCGTCGATATCGGCGCCGGTCACCGCGCGGTTGATGTTCTCTTTCATATAGCGGTAGGCGACGCGCGGGCCCTTTGCGAGGCGATGCGCGATCTCGCGCGTCCTGGCGTCGAGTTGGTCCGCCGGCACGACCCAGTTCACCAGGCCGAGCCTGAGCGCTTCCTTCATGTCGATGCGGTCGGAGAGATAATAGAGCTCGCGGGCCTTGGCGCTGCCGACGAGGTGGCTGAGGAAATAGGTGCCGCCATAGTCGCCCGAGAAACCGACCTTGGCGAAGGCGGTGGTCATCACCACGCCCTCCGCCGCGATGCGCAGGTCGCAGGCAAGCGCCAGCGACAGGCCGGCCCCGGCCGCGGGACCCGGAATCGCCGCGATGGTCGGCTTGGGCATCTTGTAGAGCCGGCCGGCGGTCGCGCGCTGGCTGATGCGCTGGGCGTGGATGCGGCTGTCGAGATCGGCGCCGGCCGGGGCTGTCGAGCCGCCGCCGGTTCCCTCCGCCATGCCCTTCACGTCGCCGCCGGCGCAGAACGCGCCGCCCGCGCCGGTCAGCACGACGCAGGCGACCGACGGATCGGTCTCGCAGGCCGCCAGCACCGATGACATTGCCGTGAGCATGTCGCGCGACAGCGCGTTGCGCCGCTCCGGCCGGTTCATGACGATCACGGCGACGCCGTCCTCCACCGTGGCCAGCAGGTCGGTCGTCCCGGTTTCCAGCGTGCGTTTCGCCATGGCTTCCTCCGATTTTTCCGCAGGTTAACGTGGCACGCCTCGCACCGCCGTAGAAGGCCTGGCCCCGCTGGCGGCGTGGGTATGCGGCAGGCCGACCGCAAGGAGCGGATGCATTCGTTTTCCGCATGGCTCGCATTCAGTGCAGCGCAGCATCGGACTATTGCGAACTGCCCACCAGACCCCATTTCCGGCTCACAGGCGAACGAGACGGTGCTCGGGGCCTCAACAAATGGAGTGGATCATGAATGAACAAGAGACTGGCGACGGCATGGGCGCGAAGGCGCTGATGGTCGCCCTAATCGCGGGTGCGGCTCTGCTGTTCCTCGAGGTCACCTGGTCGCCGACCTTCCAGCCGGCGCATCATCCCGTGGCGCAGACCGTCACGATGCAGCCGGAAGGCGTTGCACGCAGCTAGGCGGCGCGCTCTTCCAGCTTCACGTCGTGGCCCCACAGGCGCTCGACGTGGGCGAGGACAAGCTCCTTGGTCTGATTGTGCAGGGGAATGCCGCGATGCATGGCATGCGACAGGAACAGCGTTCGGTTGCCTTTGAGGTCGGCGCCGGTGACCTGGATGTTCGGGTCGGCGGCGCCGACGTCATACTGCCGCGCCAGCATGGCGCGCACCTGGCGATAGCCATTCTCGTTGTGGATCGCTGACACCTTGAAGGCGGACGCATCCGCCTTGTCGTAGAGCGCGAACAGGCGGAAATCGCGCATCAGCTTCGGCGACAGGAACTGCTCGATGAAGCTCTCGTCGCGATAATTCGCCCAGGCGTCCTTGAGCGTCCCCATCCAGTCGCCCTTGCCGGCGAAGGCGGGAAACCAGTCGCGATCCTCCGGCGTCGGCTTCTCGCAGATGCGCCGGATGTCGGCCATCATCCCGTAGCCCAGCGCATAGGGATTGAAGCCGGAATAGCGCCGGTCGCTGAACTCCGGCTGGAACACGACCGAGGTGTGGCTGTGCATGAATTCGAGCCAGGAGCCTTCGCTGATCTGGCCGCGCTCGTAGAGCAGGTTCATGATCGTGTAGTGCACGAAGGTGGCGCAGCCCTCGTTCATCACCTTGAGCTGGCGCTGCGGATAGAAATATTGCGACAGGTTGCGCACGATGCGCAGCGTCTCGCGCTGCCAAGCCTTCAGCACCGGTGAGTTCTTCTCCAGGAAATAGAGCAGGTTCTCTTCCGGCAGCTTGGTGTCCCCGCCGTAATCGTCGTCGTGATCGGGCGTCGGCGGGGCGGCCGGCGGCTCGATGCCGGCGGGCAGCGTGCGCCAAAGCTCGCTATAGGCCTCCTCCTCGTATTCGGCGCGGCGCCGGCGCTTTTCCCAGCACACGCTCCTTCGAGGGGCGCGGCGGGCGGCGGTAGCGGAACACGCCCTGCTCCATCAGCGCATGGGCGGAATCGAGCACCGCCTCGACCTCGTCGCGGCCATAGCGCTCCTCGCAGGCGGCGATGTATTTCTTGGCGAAGGCGAGATAATCCATGATGCCTTCGGCATTGGTCCACTGCCGGAACAGGTAGTTGTTCTTGAAGAAGTGATTGTGGCCGAACGCGGCATGCGCCATGACCAAGGCCTGCATCGTCATCGTGTTCTCCTCCAGAAGGTAGGAGATGCACGGGCTGGAATTGATCACGACCTCGTAGGCGAGCGCGGAATAGCCGGCGCGATAGAGCGTCTCCTCGCGCGCGAACATCTTGCCGAACGACCAGTGATTGTACATCAGCGGCATGGCGATGGAGGAATAGGCGTCGAGCATCTGCTCGGACGAAATGATCTCGATCTGGTTGGGATAGACGTCGAGGCCGAGGTCGTTCAGCGCGATGTCCTCGATGGCCTTGTAGGTCCGCTCGACGGTTGCGAAATCCCATTCGGAATCGGTGAAGAGGAGTTTGTTCGCGCTCACGCCGCCTCCGTCTTCTTGAACAGCTCGTGGAACACCGGGAAGATGTCGGCCGGCTTGGCGATGCGCTTGGTCGCGAAGTTGGACCATTCCTCCGCCACGGTGCGGTAGGCGCGCCATAGTTCGGCACCGCTGTCTTCGGAAGCGAACACCTCCATCTCGCGCTCGTCCAGGATCTCTATATAGGCGTAGTACTGGCAGAGCGGCATGATCAGCTGGTTAAGCATCTCCACGCAGTGGCGCGCGTCGCCCGACTGCGTGTAGCCGTCCGAGGCCTGCGCCGCGTAGATGTTCCAGTCCGCCGTCGCGTAGCGCTCCTTCTGGATCTCCAGCATCTTGTCGAGCGCGGTCGAGACGATCGTGCCACCCGACTGGCGCGAATAGAAGAACTCCTGCTCGTTCACCTCCTGCGCGTCATGGGTGTGGCGGATGAAGACGACGTCGACCTTCTTGTAGCGCCGCTTCAGGAACAGGTGCAGCAGCATGTAGAAGCGCTTGGCGAGGTCCTTCTCGCGCTCGCCCATCGAGCCGGAAACGTCCATCAGGCAGAACATCACCGCCTGGCTCGTGGGCGTCGGCTGTTCGGTGAAGGAATTGAACCGCACGTCGATCGGATCGATGAAGCCGACCCATTTGCGCTTGGCGATGGCCTTGGCGAGCTGCTCCTTGAGCGCCGATATCTTCGCGGGATCGACCGGATCGTCCTCTTCGGCGGCGGCAAGCTGGACCTCCAGCGCCGCCACATCGGCCATGGTCGGCCGCTTGAGTGCGAGGCGGCGGCCATAGGAATTGCGCATGGTGCGCACGAGATTGATCTGGGTCGGCGAGCCCGCCGTGGTGATGCCGGCGCGCTTCCACTGCTTGTTCGGCGTTTCCTTCAGCGTGGTGCGGACAAGGTTCGGCAGTTCGAGATCCTCGAAGAAGATGTCGAGCACCTCGTCCTGAGTCATGGTGAACTCGAAATCGTCCTCGCCATCGCCGGAATCGGACGCCTCCTTGCCGGCGCCGCCGCTGCCGCCGGATTTCGGCTTGTCGATGGCATCGCCCGGCGAGAATTCCTTGTTGCCCGGCAGAACGAAATCGCGCTCGCCCGAGGCGCGCGGATCGAGCCGGAAGCGCGGCTCCTTGGTGCCCTTGGTCGAGATCTTGATCTTGCGGTCCTTGCCGAGGTCGGCGACCGCCGAATCCTTCAGCGACTTCTGCACCGCCTCGCGGATCTGGTTGCGCGCCCGGCGCAGGAAGCGTTGCCGGTTGCCGAGGCTTTTGCCCTTGGGATTAAGGCGGCGGTCGACGAAGTGGGTCATGGCCGCACCACTGTCATTCCCGGCCGAGCGGCGCGCAAGCGGCGCGAGGGGAAGGGAACCCAGGTGGATAGACCGAGCCCGATCTCACCGCCTGGGTCCCCTTCCCTCGCCGCTTCGCGGCTCGCCGGGGATGACAGCATGGAAGCGATCACCCCGCCTTGTTCACGCGCATGTACCACTCGACCAGGCGGCGGACCTGGCGCGGGGTGTAGCCGCGCGCCAGCATGCGCTTGATGAACTCGTTGTGCTTGTTCGCCGTGTCGTTGTCCTTCTTGGACTCGAAGCTGATCACCGGTAGCAGGTCTTCCACCTGGGTGAACATGCGCTTCTCGATCACCGAGCGGATTTTCTCATAGGCCGTCCAGGCCGGGTTCTTGCCGTCGTTCTGGGCCCGGTAGCGCAGCGCGAATTTCACGACCTCGTTGCGGAAGTCCTTCGGATTGGCGATGCCCGCCGGCTTCTCGATCTTGGAGAGTTCGTTGTCGAGCGCGGCGCGATCCAGGAGCTGCCCGGTATCGGCGTCCTTGTAGTCCTGGTCCTCGATCCAGGCATCGGCGTAGGCGATGTAGCGGTCGAACAGGTTCTGGCCGTACTCGCCGTAGGATTCCAGATAGGCCTTCTGGATCTCCTTGCCGATGAACTCGGCATAGCGCGGCGCCAGCTCCGCCTTGATGAATTCGAGATATTTCTTCTCGGTCTCGTCGGGCATCTGCTCGCGCTTGATCGCCTGTTCGAGCACGTACATCAGATGCACCGGATCGGCCGCGACTTCGGAATGATCGTAGTTGAAGGTCTCCGACAGCGTCTTGTAGGCGAAGCGGGTCGAGATGCCCGTCATGCCCTCGTCGACGCCGGCCATGTCCTTGTATTCCTGCAGGGTCTTGGCCTTCGGATCGGTGTCCTTCAGCTTCTCGCCGTCATAGACGCGCATCTTGGAGATGATGTTGGAGTTCTCGTGCTCCTTCAGCCGCGTGGCGACGCAGAACTTGGCGAGCATCTCCAGCGTCTCGGGCGCCGTCGACGCCTGGCCGAGATTGGAGGCTTCCAGCAGCTTCTTGTAGATCGCCGTTTCCTCCGTCACCCGCAGGCAATAGGGCACGGTGACGACGCAGATGCGGTCGAGGAACGCTTCGTTGTTGCGGTTGTTCTTGAAGACGGTCCATTCCGCTTCGTTGGAATGGGCGAGGATGGTGCCGTTGAACGGGATGGGCCCGAGCGTCTCGGTGCCGATGTAATTGCCTTCCTGCGTCGCGGTCAGCAGGGGATGCAGGACCTTGATCGGCGCCTTGAACATCTCGACGAATTCGAGAAGCCCCTGGTTGGACCGGCACAGCCCGCCCGAGAACGAGTAGGCGTCAGGATCGTTCTGGCTGAAGTGTTCGAGCTTCCTGATATCGACCTTGCCGACGAGGGCGGAGATGTCCTGGTTGTTCTCGTCGCCCGGCTCGGTCTTGGCGATGGCGTATTGACGCAGCTTCGACGGAAAAATCTTCGCGACCTCGAATTTCGAGATATCGCCGCCGAATTCGTCGAGCCGCTTGACCGCCCAGGGACTCATCACGCCGCCGACCCGGTGGCGCTCGATGCCGTAGCGTTCGGCCAGAAGATTGCCGAGTTCGACGGAACGGAAGAGACCGAGCGGCGATTCGAACACCGGGCTGATGACGTCGCCGGCCTTCAGTACATAGATCGGATACTTCTCCATCATGTCCTTGAGGCGCTCGGCGAGCGAGGACTTGCCACCGCCCACCGGACCCAGCAGATAGAGAATCTGCCGCTTCTCCTCGAGGCCCTGCGCGGCATGCTTGAAGTAGCCCACGATGCGCTCGATCGTGTCTTCCATCCCGAAGAAGCCGCTGAAGGCCGGATAGACCTTGATGGTGCGGTTGGAGAACAGGCGGGCGAGGCGGGGGTCCTGCGCGGTATCGACCAGCGCGGCTTCGCCGATGGCGGCGACCATGCGTTCGGGCGGAGTCGCGTAGAGCATCTTGTCGTCGCGCGCGGCGAGCAGCCAGTCCCGCAAGGACATGGTCTCGAAGCGCTCCCGCGCGTAATCGCGGGAAAAGATGTCAAAGACGTCGAGCGAGCTCATGACTCTGACTCCTTATTGGCCGCCGATTCCGATCGTGAACGGCGGCAGTACATTTCATTCAACACTCACGGCAGCAACCAAACCTACTCGAGCCCAATCCTGTAAACCAAACTTTGGCAACAAAAGTTCCATTACAGCCCGCGCGCCCAAGCGTCATGCCTTCACCCGCACCGTTCGATGCGGCTGCCTCCCCTTTGCGATTCCTCTTTCGTTTTTTCTCGCAGCCCATACGCCTAAGCCCAATAGCGGAATGGCTGATTTGATTCGAGCATACGCCGACCACGGCAAATGTCTACGCTCACAAGCCCGCCGCCGGTGGCAGCTTGCCGCACGGATCCGCGCCCCGGAAAAAATATGAGGCCGTGTGGTCGCGACGCCACGCCCGCTCGTGCCGAAGATGAACGAGCGCCGCCTGGCCGTTCATCTTCGTATTCATCATATGCGGCGGCGGATTTGGACTGCCCGCCCTTTGCCACAATGATGAACGGAGGGTGGCGGAGCGTAGTCGTTCATTCGATATCGCGGCAGCAGCCGACCGATCCGCCGCGCCGCGACTCGGCGGTCTTTCGCGCGAAGCACTGGGCGCTTGCCGCGCGGAGACCTCGACGCCGAAGACGCGCAGCCTCGCCGAGACGGGCACGCGCGGCCGGCCTCACATTCGCGATTTCGCCCTTGCTCCGCGCGCGCGCTTGCGCGAAGCTTCGTGCATGGACGAACTCGCGCTGACCATCAGAGTGGCGCGGCCGAAAGACGCCGCTGACGTTGCGCGCATCTATATCGAATCCTGGCACGACACCTATCCCGCCGTGTTATCGCGCGCGATGCTGTGCGCGATGACGCCGGCGGGCCAGACCGCGCGCTGGCAGGCCGCGATCCGCTCGCAGAAGCGCGAGACCGTGCTGGTCGCCGAGGACGCGAAGGCCGGCGTCGTCGCCATGGCGAGCCTGGGCGCGGCGCGCGACAAGAGCCTCGGCTATGACGGCGAGGTCTACACATTATATGTGGACCCGAATTATTTCGGCCGTGGCGCCGGGCGTACGCTTCTGAACGGCGCCTTCGCGATCCTGCGGGCACGCGGCTTTACCTCTTGCCAGATCTGGGCGCACGCCAAGAACAATGCGCGTTTCTTCTATGAGAGCATGGGCGGACGCGTCGTGGCGGAGCGCACCGCGCGCATGATGGGCGACATGGTGCCCGAAACCGCCTTCGGCTGGCGCACCCTGGCGCTCGCCGAGCGCAGCCATGCCAGATGATCGCCAAAAACGCGATCGTCCTTCTCCTCGACAGCCTCAATCGCCACATGGTCGGAGCCTATGGCGGACGCGAATTCGCGACGCCGAATATCGACCGGCTGGCCAAGCGTTCGGTGCGCTTCGCCAATCACTACGCGGCGTCGCTGCCCTGCATGCCGGCGCGCCACGATATCCTGTGCGGCGCGTGGGACTTTCTCTGGCGGCCCTGGGGTTCGGTGGAGATCTGGGAGGACGCGATCACCTATCCGCTGAGGAAGGCGGGCGTGGTCAGCCAGCTCATCAGCGACCACCCGCACCTGTTCGAGACGGGCGGCGAGAACTACCACGTCGATTTCACCGCCTGGGACTATCAGCGCGGCCATGAGGGCGATGCCTGGAAGACCAAGGCCGACCCCTCCTGGGCCGGCGCGCCGCATATCGGTTTTCAGCGCCATATGCCCTACGACAAGTCGCGCGGCTATTTTCGCGGCGAGGCGGATTTTCCCGGGCCGCGCACCATGCAGGCGGCGGCGAACTGGCTCGGCGACAATGCCGGCGCGCATGACCGCTTCTTCCTGTTCGTCGACGAGTTCGATCCGCACGAGCCCTTCGACACGCCGGACGACTACATCAAGCGCTACGATCCCGATTGGGACGGCCCGCCCCTGATCTGGCCGCCCTATGGCGTGGGTCTGGTCGGGCGCGGGGTGATGAGCGCGCGCGAGGGCGCCCAGATCCGCAACCGCTACGGCGCCAAGCTGACCATGATCGATCATTGGCTCGGCAAGGTGCTCGACGAGATCGACCGGAAGAATCTGTGGGACGACACGGTGGTCATCCTCTGCACCGATCACGGCCATTATCTCGGCGAGAAGGATGTGTGGGGCAAGCCGGGCGTGCCGATCTACGAGACGCTGGGGCACATCCCCTTCCTCGTTGCGGCGCCGGGCGTCGCGCCCGCGACCTGCGATGCGCTGACGACGAGCGTGGACATCTTTGCGACCCTGGCGGAGCTGTTCGGCGTCACGCCGTCGGTGCGGCAGCGAACGCATGGCCGCTCGCTGCTGCCGCTGCTGTCCGGCGAGACGAATACGATACGCGACTGGCTGCTCGCCGGCGTGTGGGGCCGCGAGGTGCATCTGATCGACCGCAAGCGGAAATATGCCCGCGCGCCGGCCGGCGCCAACCGGCCGCTGGGCGCCTGGTCGAACCGCTGGTCGACCATGCCGACCCATTTCCTCAACCGCGAGCAGGAGATGCCCCTGCCCGACGAGCGCGCTCGGCTCGACCGCATGCCGGGCAGCAAGGTGCCGGTGATCCGCCAGACCTGGGACGAGAGCGACGCGGTGCCGTTCTGGGCCGCGGCCCGGTTCTCGGGCAACCATCTCTACGATCTGCGCGAGGATCCTGGCGAAGAGAACAACCTCGCCGGGAGCGGACTGGAAAAGGACATGGCCGCGATGCTGCGCGAGGCGATGAAAAGCGTCGACGCGCCGGAAGAACAGTTCGTGAGGCTAGGCTTGGCCTGACCTCCACCGCTGAAAAGCGGATGGTTCAAAAGCCGAGCTGCTTCAAGTGCCCGTCCAGCTCCACGAGCGCCCGGTCGGGCGACAAATTCCACTTGGCCTTGTCGCCATAGGCAATCTGGTTGATCAGGAACCGCGCGTAATTCCATTGCGACCGTGTCTTGAGCCCCGGGTCGGCCCAGCGGTAATGCGCGAGCGCCAGATCGAGGTTCGCCTCGCCCAAGCGCCAGAACCATGCGAAATCCGCCGCCGGATCGCCGATGGCGGCGTCGCTGAAGTCGATGATGCCGCCCAAAGCGCCGTCCACGCGGACCAGGATGTGATCCTCGGTGAGATCGTCATGCACCAGGCGCGATACCGACGCCTCCTCCGTCTCCAGGGCGGCGTGAAAAGCGTCGAAGCGCTGCAGCATGGCCTGCGGCGTCACCCGGGCGATCTTCGGACGGCGCATACCGCGATAGCGCGCCGCATATTGCTCGCCGCTCCAGCGCCGCTGGATCAGGCCGTCGGGCTGGCGGATCGTCTCCTCGGGAAGTCCGTGCAGCACGCTCAGGAAATGGCCGAGCGCGATCAGAGCCGACCTTTGCGCTTGCGGCTCCAGCAACGCGAACACCGGCGGCGTCAATTCGGTGCCCGCGATCATGCGATAGGCGCCCATGCCGCGATCCGGCGCCACGAATTCGTAGCTCGGGACGGCGACGGGCGAAACCGGCCGCAATGCTTCGAGCAGCGCCAGCTCGGCCGCGAAGCGCCACAGATATTCGGGCGTGCGCGGCGCCCGCACGATCCATTCGCGATCGAGCACGAGGACGACATTGTCCTCGCCATAGTCGTTGAACTCGGCCTTCGCGAAGACAAGACGCGGGAACGTGTCGCGGACACGGCTTACGAACTCTTGCAGCGCCATCTCGTCAGAGGTCACGGGGCCGTACGAAATCCTTGAGCGCGCCGTGGCCGGGCGCGACGTCGCGCCAGCGCACCACCTCGAAGTCCAGCACCGCCAGCGCGCAGGTGGGGAATTTCTCCTCGATCAGGTCGAAGCGGTCGCGTTCCTTGCGCTTGACCGACTCGCGCGCCAGGAGCGCCGCGAGCTGTTCCAGCCCGGGATTGTGGCCGACCACCATCAGGCTCTTCATCGCGTCGGGCGCGAGGCGCACGACGGAGAGGATCAGCTCCGGCTCGGCGAGATAGAGCGCTTCGAGATAATCGATCCGCCGCGTGCCGGTGAGCGCATCGGTCACCAGCTCCACCGTCTCGACCGTGCGCCTAGACGTGGAAGACACGATGAAATCCGGCGCATAGCCGCTTTGTTCGATGTAGCGTCCCAGCCTGGGCGCGTCCTCGCGGCCGCGCTTGAGCAGCGCGCGCTCGTGATCCTCGATTCCGGATTCCGCGGGAACCGCCTTGGCGTGGCGCAGCAGCAGAAGCCGCTTCACGCGACTTGATACTTCGCGCGCGCGCCCCGCTCGATGGCGGCCGCGGTCAGCTTGTCGATCTCCAGGCGCCGGCGCAGCGCCTCCAGGACGCGCAGTTCCTCCAGCGCGATGCGCCGGTCGGCCAGCGCCACTTCCAGCGCCACCCAATAGGCGGTCTCGTGCAGAACGTCGGGCAGGCCCTCGTCGATCAGGCCCAGGATCGCATCGGCGCCGTCCGGCTCCTGCAGGATCTGGGCGCATTCCTGGCAAACGCTCAGCAGGCGGCTGTGATCGAAGCCCCCGAACGCGGGCAGGACCTTGGTCAGCTCGCCGATGATCTTGAGCTCCTTCTCGCTCATGGAACCGTCGGCGGCGGAAACGATCACCATCACGTAGATGAGTGCGGTGTGGTGACTGATGGCCTTCATGTCGCTCATGGCTGTCCTCGAAGCGGCGCGACCATAAGAAACTTGACCCGTAATGCCAAGCGCGCAACAAAACCGCATGGCGACGAACAAAAAGCCCGGAAAGTGGCGCGCCCGCACGCTGGCCGTGCGGGCCGGGACGATGCGCACCCAGTTCCAGGAGACCTCCGAGGCGCTTTTCCTGACCTCGGGCTATGCCTACGAGTCGCCGGAAGAGGCGGAAGCCCGGTTCAAGGGCGAGATCGACGGCTACCAATACAGCCGTTTCGGCAATCCCACCGTGACGATGTTCGAGCAGCGGATGGCCGCCCTGGAGGGCGCGCCGGTGGCGCGCGCGACGGCGACCGGCATGGCGGCGGTGACGGCGACGTTCCTGTCCGGCCTGCGCGTCGGCGACCATGTGGTCGCCGCCAAGGCGATGTTCGGCTCCTGTCGCCACGTCATCGAAGAAATCCTGCCGCGCTTCGGCATTGCGAGCACGCTGGTCGATGGCGGCGACGTCGATCAATGGGTCCAGGCGATGCGGCCGGAGACCAAGATGCTGTTCCTGGAGACGCCGTCCAACCCGACGCTCTCCATCGTGGACCTGAAGGCCGTGGCCGCCGTCGCGCACAAGGGCGGCGCGCGGCTCGTGGTCGACAACGCGTTCGCCTCGCCCTGCCTGCAGCGGCCGTTCGAATTCGGCGCCGACATCGTGGTGCACTCCTCGACCAAATATATCGACGGCCAGGGCCGAGCGCTCGGCGGCGTGATCCTGTGCAAGGAGGATTTCCTCAAGGATCATCTGCAGACCTTCATCCGCAACACCGGCCCGTCGATCAGCCCGTTCAATGCCTGGGTGCATCTGAAGAGCCTGGAGACGCTCGACCTTCGCATGCGAGCGCATTCCGAGGGCGCCGCAACCGTCGCCGATTTCTTGGCGACGCAGAAGAACGTGACACGCGTGCTCTATCCCTTCCGGCCCGATCACCCGCAGCACAACCTCGCCCGCGCCCAGATGGAGAGCGGCGGCGGCGTGGTGGCGTTCGAAGTCGAGGGCGACAAGAAGGCCGCGTTCAAGCTCGGCAATGCGCTCAAGATCATCGACATCTCGAACAATCTCGGCGACGCCAAGAGCCTCATCACCCATCCCGAAACGACGACGCACCAGAAGCTGACGCCGGCCGCGCGCGCCGAATTGGGCGTCACCTCCGGATTGCTGCGCCTCTCCGTCGGCCTCGAAGATCCCGCCGATCTGTGCGAGGACCTCGAACAAGCGTTGAAGGTGGCGTGAGCCCTGCGTTCCGCGATCCGCTGACCGCGAAAATCGTGACGTTCCTGAACGAGATCGGGCTCAAGGTCCGCGCCGGCGACGTCGCGGGCAAGACCGCGCTGCCGGGAATCGACATCGAACAAGGTTGCCTCGTCGTTGACGAGGAAAGGCTGGCCTGGCCCGGCGATTTGCTGCACGAGGCCGGCCATCTCGCCGTCGCCGCGCCGGACCGCCGCGCCGCGTTCCATCACGACGTCGGCAACGATGCGGCCGAAGAGATGATGGCGATCGCCTGGTCCTATGCGGCCGCCCGGCATCTGCGGATCGATCCGGCGATCGTGTTCCACGAAGGCGGCTATCGGGGCGGCAGCGAAGCCATCCTCGATGCGTTCACGACCCGGGGCGGGTTCGCCGTTCCGATGCTCGATTATACCGGCATGGCCTGCGAGCCGAAGTGGGCGGCGGAGCGTGGCGTCAAGCCCTATCCGCACATGCTGAGCTGGTTGCGCAAGGCATAGCGGCTCCGTCGACCGCGCTGCGCAACGACTGTATCCTTGCCATGGCAGCAAATCCGAAAGCAGCACCATGTCCGAACACCGCGCCTCCGTCCGCTGGACTCGCGCATCGCCCGACTTCAATTATGAGCACTACAACCGGGCGCACGACATAAGTTTCAAATCCGGCGCCGTCGTGCTGCCGGGTTCCGCGGCGCCGGCGTTTCGCGGCGACGCGGATCGCGTCGATCCGGAGGAGGCCTTTGTCGCCGCGCTCAGCGCCTGCCACATGCTCAGCTTCCTTGCGATCTGCGCACGCAAGCGGCTGACGGTGGATTCCTATGAGGACGATGCGGTCGGCGTGATGGAAAAAGGCGCCAACGGAAAGCTGTGGGTTTCCCGCGTCACATTACATCCGCGGATAGGTTTCGCGCCGGGAACTTCGGTGAACGCCGCGCAATTGGCGGAGATTCACCACCTAAGCCGCGAAGAATGCTTCATCGTCAACTCGGTAAAGACCGACGTGTCGGTTGCGCCACAGTCCTGAGCGCTCGTTAACGACGCCCCCGCCACGGTCTTGCGCGCGCCCCGGCCGCTACCGATAATTTCAACATGTATGAAAGCTCGACTCGAAACATCCGCGTCGCCGTTCAGCCGGCCTTCCTCGACGATCAATCCGATCCTGACGAGCAGCGCTTCCTGTGGTCCTACACTGTGACCATCGAGAACAAGGGCGCGGAGGCGGTGCAACTTCTCTCGCGCTACTGGCACATCACCGATGGGCGCGGCCAAGTGAAGGAAGTGTCCGGCGAAGGCGTGGTCGGCGCCCAGCCCGTGATCGCGCCCGGACAGAAATTTCAGTACACCAGCGGTTGCCCGCTCCCCACCGCTTCGGGTTATATGAGCGGCAAGTACAAGATGCGCGCCTCCAGCGGCGAGGCGTTCGAGGCCGAAATCCCGGCCTTTCTGCTCGAAAGCCCCCACGAACAGCGGCAGATTCACTAGCCCGCATCCGGGCGTTGCAAAAGCATGGGTTGATCTGGACACGCCGGGCAGGCGTAATTACGTCACTTCCCTAGAAAGACCCGTGATGCCCGCTTCTTCCAAGACTTCTCTTCGCGCCGTCGCCGCCGGCGGCGTCAAGCGTCCCAGCCGCGCCGAGGCCGAGGACGCCATCTCCACGCTGCTGCGCTGGGCCGGCGACGATCCGGCGCGCGAGGGGCTGAAGGACACGCCGGCCCGCGTCGCGCGCGCCTTCGAAGACTGGTTCTCCGGCTACAAGGAGGATCCCGAAGAATATATGCGCCGCACCTTCGAGGAGGTCGAAGGCTACGACAACATGATCGTGCTCCGCGACATCCGCTTCGAGTCGCATTGCGAGCATCATCTGGCGCCGATCATCGGCAGGGCGCATGTCGGCTATCTGCCCAACAGCAAAGTCGTCGGCATCTCCAAGCTGGCGCGCGTGGTGGAAGCCTATGCGCGGCGGCTGCAGGTGCAGGAGAAGATGAACGCGCAGATCGCCAACACCATCCAGAAAGTGCTCGAACCCAAGGGCGTCGCGGTGGTGATCGAGGCGACGCACCAATGCATGACGACGCGCGGCGTGCACAAGACCGGCGTCTCCATGGTGACCTCCACCATGCTGGGCGATTTCCGCACCAACGAGATCACGCGGCGCGAGTTCCTCGCCGTGATCGGCAATCCGCAATCGCATATGAGTTGACGGCCCGTGACCACGTCGCTCGATTCCGTCGCGCTGGCGCGCCGCCTCATCGGCTTCGATACCACGAGCCGTGGTTCGAACCTCGCCCTGATCGATTTCGTGCAGGAGATGCTGGAGACAGCGGGAGGCCGTTGCCGCCGCACGTTGGATGCCGCGGGCACGAAGGCCAACCTGTTCGCGAGCTTCGGGCCGGACGCGCCGGGCGGTTACGTCTTTTCCGGCCACACCGATGTCGTGCCGGTCGACGGCCAGGAATGGTCGTCCGATCCGTTCCAGGCCGAGATCAGGGGCGACAAGCTTTACGGCCGCGGCGCCTGCGACATGAAGGGCTTCATCGCCGTCGCGCTGTCGCTTCTGCCGCAGATCGCGGCCGCCAGGCTGACGCGCCCGATCCATTTCGCGCTGTCCTATGACGAGGAAGTCGGCTGCGTCGGCGTGTCGGGGTTGCTGGACGACCTCAAGACCGCCGGCATCCGCCCCGCGCTCGCCATCGTCGGCGAACCGACGCTGATGCGCGTGGTGGGGGCGCACAAATCCGGCGCCGTGCTGCACACCCATTGCCGCGGCCGCGAAGGCCATTCGAGCGCGCCGGAGAAGGGCGCCAACGCCGTGATGATGGCCGGCGAATTCATCAAGATGCTGGACGACGTGTGGAACGAGCTGCGCGCCGACGCCGATCCGCGTTTCGATCCGCCGCACACCACGGTGCAGGCGAACATGATCGAGGGCGGCTCGGCGGTGAACATCCTGGCGCGCGACGCGCTGGTGACCTGGGAGTATCGCGCCCTGCCCGACCGCGACGCCGGCAAGGTCGTCGACACGGTGCGCGCCCGCGCCGAGGCGACGATCCTTCCCAAATATCGCGCGCGGGCGGCGGAGGCCAAACTCGAAACCACGCTGCATGCGAGCTATCCGGGTCTTGTCATGGACGAGGCCTCGCCCGCCGTGGCGCTGGCGCGCGAGCTGACCGGCGCGAACAGCGTCGATGCCGTCGCCTATGGCACCGAGGCCGGGCATTTCCAGCGCGCCGGCATCCCGGCCGTGATCTGCGGCCCCGGCTCCATCGAGCAGGCGCACAAGGCCGACGAGTTCGTGGCGCTGTCCGATCTCGTCAAATGCGAGGACTTCCTGCGCAAGGTGATCGCCAAAGCGACGATCGAATAGTCTCGCCGCCAAGGAGTTCGCCCATGCCGCGCCGAGCCTTGCTGATCGTCTCGATCGTGATCGTCGCCGTCGCGGGCGCGATCTTCGGCTTCGTGCAGATCGACCGGACGAATTTCGGCATGCCGCGCTTCTATGTCTGGCGCAGCCTCGGCGGCGAGTTCCACGGCAGCCGCCGCGTCGCCGTCGACGGCATCGTCCTCTACACCGAGACCTATGGCAGCGGGCCGCCGGTGCTGGTGCTGCACGGCGCCGGCGGCTTCCTGGAGACGATGCATTATTTCATCAGCGGCCTTAGCGCCACGCACACGGTGATCGCGGTGGACAGTCGCGGCCAGGGCCGCTCCACCGACGGGCCCGGGCCGATCACCTATGCCCAGATGGGCGCGGACATGATCGCGCTGCTGGATGCGCTGCATATCAAGCAAACCGACGTGGTCGGCTGGAGCGACGGCGGCATCATCGGCCTCGACATGGCGATGACGCATCCAGGGCGCGTGCGCCGCCTGGTCGCGATCGGCGCGAATTACGATGCGAACGGCCTCGACGCAAAGCAGATGAACCCGGACTTCCTCGCGCAAGAGGCGCAGGAGGTAAAGCCGTTCTACGAGGCCATCGCGCCCGACCCGTCGCACTTTGCCGTGCTGATGAAGAAGATCGAGACGCTGGTCACGACAGAGCCGCACTACACGACGGAGCAGCTCGGCCGCATCCGCGCCAAGGTGCTGATCGTCGCCGGCGAACACGACATCGTCCTGCGCAAGCATACCGACGCGCTGGCCCGCGCGATCCCCGGCGCGGCGGAGACCATCGTGCCGGGCGCGAACCATTTCGGGCCGCTGCAGATGCCGGGAGTTTATCGGGCGATCGTGGAGAAGTTCCTGGACGCGCCCTGACGATAGCTACTCCGCCTGCTCCAGCGCCTTCGGATCGATCGCGTGCACCGTGCCGCAGAACTCGCAGCGGGCGCGGATCAGGCCGTCGGGATCGGCGAGGCCGGCGCGCTCCTTCGGCGCATAGCTCTTCAGCACCGCCGCGATGCGGTCCGGCTTGCAGCCGCAGCGGAACTCGGTGGCGAGGAAAGGCTGCACCCGCGTCTCGTCCTCGTGGAACAGGCGCCACAGCAATTGCTCGGCGCCCAATTGCGTGTCGAGCAGCTCGATGTCCTCGACGGTGGCGAGGAAGGCGGCGAGGCGTTCCCAATCGTCGTCGGCGCCTTGGCCCTCCGGCGTCGCCTGCAGCATGATGCCGCCGGCGCGCCAGGTGGGCGCGGCCGCGCCCGGCACATAGAGCGGCGCCGCGGCGAGGCGCAGCACGGTCGGCAATTGCTCGGACTGCGCGAAATAGGTCTCGGCCGAGGCGGCGATGCCCGCCGGGTTGAGCTCGACGATGCCCTGATAGGACTTGCCGCCGCGCCGGGGCTCGATGGTGATCGCCATCGAGCCGTCGCCGGCCAGCGCGTCGAACGCGATGGGCTCGGCGAGGTCGGCGAACCGCGCGGCATCGACGCGGCCGAAGCCGCGCAGGCCGATGGGCGCGTCCGCCGTCGCGCCGAAATAATCGGCGGTGACGAGATCCATCGCGCCGTCGGACTTGGTCTGCACCGTGAGACGGCCGTCGAGCTTCAGGGACGTGCCGAGGATCGCGGCCAGCGCCAGCGTCTCGCCGACGGCGCGCGCGGCGGGCTCGGGCAGCTTGTGCGCCTCGAGCGCGCGGGTGGCGGTGGATTCGAGCCGCACGACGCGGCCGCGCAGGCCGACATCGGGCAGGTCGAACGGCAGAACGAAGTCCGCGGGCGGCGCGTGGGTGTAGGATTGTCGGGACATGGGTCCTCTATATGGGATCGCGGTGACGGAATACAAACGGTGCTGGCCGTGCCGCGGGCCGATGAAAAAAAGGCGGGACCGCTTCCGCCGGCGGAACGCCTGGTTCCCTACAGCGCGGATACGCCCCGCCTTGGTGCGTCGCTCGACAGGCTGGCCGGCCGGCACCGCTTGCGCGGCGACAATCGGCACCTTCGCGTCACCCCCTCGGTTGGAGCGGCGGGTTTGCCGGCGTCGCCCGCGAAGCGAGGTCGGTTCGTCCACCGCGCGGCGGCGCACGAGCGCGCCGCCTTGCCCTGTATGTCTCGCGAGGATCGACGGCCCACGCCGGCCCGGCGCCCGGCCAGCACGAATGCCGGACGGGATAGAGAGGCTTCCCTTTTCGATGAGATTTTGACTTGGGGTGGCGCAACCTTGAGTTCAAGGGGTGAGCGGAACTATATTTTTGGGAAGGGCAGCTATGTGCACGCCTTCCCCATCTGTCATGGCCCGCGGCCGCGAGCCACCCAGGTGACATCCGCACCGTGTCGAAGACCTATTACGTCTACATCCTCGCGAGTGAGCGCAACGGCACGCTCTACATCGGCGTCACCAACGATCTCGTGCGGCGCGTTGGGGATCATAGAGAGGGCTTGATCGAGGGGTTCACGAAGAAACACGGCGTGAAAATGTTGGTCTACTTCGAAATATTCGGCGACATCGGGCTGGCCATCGCGCGTGAGACGCGGCTGAAGAAGTATAAGCGCGAGTGGAAGATCAACTTGATCCAAGAGAGCAATGTCGAATGGAAGGATCTGTTCGAGACGCTGAATTGATCCGCGACGGGGAAACAAAAACGGTTGTCATGGCCCGCGAATGCGGGCCACCCAGTTGAAAGCGGCCAGAAGCTCGGAAGTTTATGGCTCCCATAATTGTGAGAAGGTGCAGACGTCACCTGGGTGGCCCGCATTCGCGGGCCATGACATCGAGGGGGTGGAGAAAGAAGATGCAAAAGAGAAATCCGCATCGCGGTTCAACCCTCGATTCCTTCCTCGAAGAGGAGGGCATCCTGGAGCAGGCGACGCTGAAGGCGATCAAGAGCGTGCTGGCGTGGCGCATTTCCGAAATGATGAAGAAGCAGCGCATCACGAAAGCGCAGATGGCGAAGCGGATGAAGACGAGCCGCGCGGCGGTGGACCGGCTGCTGGATGCGGAGAATACGTCGGTGACGTTGCAGACGATGGGGCGGGCGGCGGCGGTGTTGGGGAAAGAGTTGACGATTGGGTTGCGGGATGCGGCATAGGCATGTCGGACCTGCTTGGACCACCTGAGTCTCGCAAGATAGTACTTTCAATATTTAGACTGCCCGCTGTAGAACTGCATGCAGTTTGGGTGCCTATAGATAATTATCGAGGAAAGAATGACCTCATACGCGTTTTGGAACAACAAGGGCGGCGTGGGCAAAAGCTTTCTTTGTTTTGTCGCGGCGACGGATTACGCGCATCGTCACCCTGAGGCCGACGTCTATGTAATTGATCTATGCCCTCAGGCGAACGTCTCCGAGACTCTACTCGGAGACTATGAAGAGCGACCGAAACTTCTCCGCCAAAAAATTGAAGCTTCGCCAAGGGCGACAGTAGCAGGCTATCTCGAAGCACGCCTCAATTCTCCCTTTAGAATGCTTGAAGACATAGAGCCTTACGTAACTCGACCCAATTCCACCAATCGCGATGTACCGAAGAACCTTTATCTGATTTGTGGCGACAACTTGTTGGAGCTTCTGGCAGAACCAATTCGCCAAACTTCACAGCTCACAATACCGATAGATGCTTGGAGCCAAGTTGAACGTTGGATTGCAGAACTGGTGGCCGCGCTTCGTTTTCGAAGTGGCGATCGTGATGCAGTGTTCATAATCGACTGTAACCCAAGCTTTGCAATTTACACCCAACTGGCAGTCGTCGCGGCAACAAACGTTGTTGTACCATTTACTGCAGATGACAGCTCCCGTCGCGCTATCGAGAACGTCGTTGCTCTGCTGTATGGGATCGGAGATGCCCATACAGCCGCCTATGCGCGCATTAGTTTCGCTCGCCGAGCGAAAGAAGACGGATTAGCTCTTCCAAAACTTCATACTTTCGTCAGCAACAGAGTGACGCTTTATGAAGGTAAGGCGAGCAAAGCCTTTGCTGCGGCCAGCAAGACAATTAGCGCTACGATGGACGGAATACATCTAAGAGCCAATCCAGGAAGTTATTGAATCGAGGGAATCGGTTGTGATTCTGTGACGGTGCCTGATTCGGAAGGAGGCACCAGATGTGGAAGCCGGAGCATCGCCGGGCGGCGGCGCTGGTTGGATTGCGGTATCCCAACGATTTGACGGATGCGGAGTGGGCGTTGATCGCGCCGCTGATTCCGCCCGCCAAGCGCGGCGGCCGTCGGCGCGAGATCGATGTTCGTGAAGTTCTGAACGCGATCTTCTATGTGCTCTCGACCGGTTGCCAGTGGAAGGCGCTGCCCAAAGACCTGCCGCCGAAGAGCACGGCGCATTTCTATTTCATGCTGTGGGATTGGGACGGCACGCTGGAGCGCATCCACCATGCGCTCTATGTGGCGGTGCGCGAGAAGGAAGGCCGCGAGGCCAGCCCGACCGCGGCCATCATCGACAGCCAGAGCGCCAAGGCGGCTCAAAAAGGGGCAAAAGCCTCGATCCGCAGGGCTTCGATGCGGGCAAGAAGGTTACGGGCCGCAAGCGCCACATCCTTGTCGACACGCTCGGTCTGTTGCTGAGCGTTGCCGTTCATTCCGCCGGCATCCAGGACCGCGACGGCGCGGCGCTGGTGCTCGACAAACGGACGCGGGCGCTGTTTCCCTTCATCGAGCGCATCTACGCCGATGGCGGTTATCGGGGGCCACGCGTTCGCGCCGCTGCCGCAAGAACCGGCACGTGGAAGATCGAGATCGTCAAACGATCCGACATCGCAAAGGGCTTCGTTGTCTTGCCCAAACGATGGGTGGTCGAGAGAACCTTCGCCTGGATCAGCCGCAATCGACGCCTTTGCCGCGACTTCGAACGCTATGCAAACACCGTCGCGGCCTTCATCCGTCTCGCCATGGTCCGCATCATGCTCCGGCGCCTCACAAAGCCAAATCCCTCAACATGAATCCAAACTTCGTGGATCGGCTCTAAGGCACAGAAGCGTATTCTCCGATCCGAAGCAGTTGCCGAGTAAGTGCTTTGTAGAAGTCCCAGATTATCACTCGGCGTGCATCGTAGCTTCAATGACTGGCACTCCGATTCATAAGCTAACTGCCGGCCCCAAGGATATCGCAGGTGAGCGCGTTCAAATAAACGCCGGCCCACTGAATCGATATCGAGATGCGCTTTCGGAATTTGTAGACCGACTGTAGATGGTTCACATGCCATCTCCGGCAGCAATTCAATTTACGGCATTGGCGAAACGGTCCTTAGCGCTAAGCGAATTTGGCCGAGACAGTAGATTGCGAGCGCTTTCATACGAGAGTTCACAGACATGTCATCATGCGGCACTGGCTGGTTGCGTTGCCGCTTGGGATACCTACGTAAAGAAACTGCCGCAGAATTTTTTGGCGGAGATTGTCGACGCCAACCAGCCTCATTTTCTCGCAATTCATTCGTTGCTCGACGCTAGACTTGTGGCAGCGTTGGAGAGATTCAACACCCCGAACTGGGAGAATTCTCGCGAGCTCATTCGAGCCTATACCGGATATGAACCGATCAACGACTGGGTTTGGCCATTACGCAGAATGAACAGCATTGCAGTTCGAGTCCGCTTGAACGAAATCCTCAAAGTCAGGCATAGCTTCGCTCATGGCTTTGCAATGCCCGCGTTTCAGTGGAACACGTCGCCGTCTGGAAGAGTAAGAGCCGATCCGGAAAGAAGTTGAGTCGGGTGAATCGGTTGTGATTCCGTTGTGGGTGCTGATTCGCAACAGGAGCACCCGATGTGGAAGCCGGAGCACCGGCTGTCGGCGAGACGCAATGGTCTTCGCTATTCCAGCGACATGACGGATGAGGAATGGTCACTTGCGGCGCCGTTGATACCCCCGGCCAAGCGCGGCGGGCGCAAGCGCACGACGGATGTGCGTGAAGTCTTGAACGCCATTTTCTATGTGCTTTGGACGGGCTGCCAATGGCAGGCGCTGCCGAAGGATTTTCCGCCCAAGAGCACGGTTCACGACTATCTCGAACTGTGGAACTGGGACGGGACGTTGGAGCGCATCCATCACGCGCTCTATGTGGCAGTGCGCGAGAGCCAAGGCCGCGAGGCCAGCCCCACCGCCGCCATCATCGACAGCCAGAGCGCCAAGGGAGCGCTCAAAGGGGGGCTCTGCTCGATCCTTCAGGCTACGACGCGGGCAAGAAGGTCAAGGGCCGCAAGAGGCACATCCTCGTCGATACGCTCGGCCTGTTGCTGAGCGTCGCCGTCCACAGCGCCGACATCCAGGATCGCGACGGCGCAGCGCTGGTCCTCGACAAGCGGACGCGGCGATCGTTTCCCTTCATCGAACGTATCTTCGCCGACGGCGGTTACAACGCCAAAAAGACCGCCGATGCCGTCGCCGCCACCGGAACCTGGGTCATCGAGATCGTCAAGCGCAGCGATGCCCACCGCTTCGTGGTCATGCCAAAACGCTGGATCGTCGAACGCACCCTGGCCTGGATCAGCCGCAACCGACGCCTGGCGCGCGACTTCGAGCGCTACGCCACAACCGTCGCGGCCTTCATCCGCCTCGCCATGATCCGCATCATGCTCAGGCGACTTGCCGCAAATCCCTCAAAATGATTCAGTTCTTTCCGGATCGGCTCTAAGGCTCACCTACGACAACGTAAGCGATGCCTTCAAATTCTTAGCAAACTTAGTCGCGAGAACTGATAGCGGAATGCAAGCGCATATTCGATTGACGTTTAGCAAAATGCCGCTTTGGTGAACCGATCAAAGATTAGAGCTGTTCGCCCAACGCCCAAACCAGCACCGCCTTTTGCGCGTGCAGGCGGTTCTCCGCTTCGTCGAAGACCACGCTGTGGGGGCCGTCCAGGACTTCGTCGGTCACTTCCTCGCCGCGATGCGCCGGCAGGCAATGCATGAAGATCGCGTCCTTGGCCGCGCGCGCCATCAGGCGCTCGTTCACCTGGTAGGGCTTCAGGAGATTGTGCCGCTGGCGCGTCGTGTCTTCGTCGCCCATCGACACCCAGGTGTCGGCCACCACGCAATCGGCGCCCGCCACCGCGGCTTCGGGGTCTTCCAGGAATTGCACCTTGGCGCCCGCCGCCTCGGCCCATTGGCGCAGCGTCTCGCGCGGCGCCAGTTCCTTCGGCGTCGCGATGCGCAGCATGAAGCCGAATTTCGCCGCCGCCTGCACCCAGCTTGCCTGCACGTTGTTGCTGTCGCCGGTCCAGGCCACGACGCGGCCCGCGATCGCGCCCTTCTTCTCCTCGAACGTCATCACGTCGGCCAGCACCTGGCAGGGATGGGTCAGCTTGGTCATCCCGTTGATCACCGGCACCGAGGCGTTGTCCGCCAGCTCGTGCAGCATGTCCTGGTCCAGCGTGCGGATCATGATGGCGTCGACATAGCGCGACAGAACCCGCGCCGTGTCGGCCATGGTCTCGCCCCGGCCGAGCTGCATCTCCGCACCCGTCAGCATGATCGTCTTGCCGCCGAGCTGCTGCATGCCGACGTCGAAGGAGATGCGCGTGCGCGTCGACGGCTTGTCGAAGATCAGCGCCAGCATCTTGCCGGCCAGCGGGCGGTCGGCATCCTCGACGCCATGCGCCAGGCCGGCGCGCGCCGCCTTGCGGGCGCGCGCGGCGGCGATCAGGCCGTTCAGCGTGCCGGCGTCGAAATCGGCGAGGTCGAGGAAGTGCTTCACCGTGTGCGCCTTGAAGGTCGTGGCGCGGCCCGCGGGCGCGTTCATGCCGCCACCGTCTGCTTGGCCTTGGCTTCGAAATCGGCCGCGGTCCGTGACAGCAGCGCCACGCCCTCGCGCACCTGATCCTCGTCGATGATCAGCGGCGGGAGGAGGCGCACCACGTTCTCGCCGGCGCCGACGATCAGGAGGCCGTGGCCGCGCGCCGCGGTCACGAATTCGGTGTTGGGCACGCGCAGCTTCAGGCCCAGCATCAGGCCCTGGCCGCGCAATTCCTCGAACACGCCGGGATGCTCGGCGATCAGGCCGGCGAGCTGCTGGCGCAGGAAGCCGCCGATCTTCTGCACATGCTCGAGGAAGCCGGGTTCCAGCACCATGTCGATGGCTTCGCTGCCGACCGCCATGCCAAGCGGGTTGCCGCCATAGGTCGAGCCATGGGTGCCCGCCGTCATGCCCTTGGCCGCTTCGGCGGTGGCCAGGCACGCGCCGAGCGGGAAGCCGCCGCCGATGCCTTTCGCCACGCACATGATGTCGGGGCGCACGCCGACCCACTCATAGGCGAAGAACTTGCCGGTGCGGCCGACGCCGCACTGGATCTCGTCGAAGATCAGCAGCAAGCCGCGGTCGTCGCAGATCTTGCGCAGGGCGCGCAGGAATTCCGGCGGCATGGGATGCAGCCCGCCCTCGCCCTGGATCGGCTCGATCATCAGGGCGGCGGTCTCGTCGGTGATCGCGGCTTCGAGCGCCTTGAGGTCGTTCGGCGGCACTTGGTCGAAGCCTTCGACCTTGGGGCCGAAGCCTTCGAGATATTTCTCCTGGCCGCCGGCGGCGATGCCGGCCAGGGTGCGGCCGTGGAAGGCGCCGGTGAACGTAATAATGCGGAAGCGCTCGGGATGGCCGCTCACGAAGTGGTAGCGCCGCGCCATCTTGAAGGCGCATTCGCAGGCCTCGGCGCCGGAGTTCGTGAAGAAGGCGGTGTCGGCGAAGGTGTTCTCGACCAGCTTTTTCGAGAGGGCCTCCTGGCCGGGCACGCGGTAGAGGTTGGAGGTGTGCCAGAGCTTGCCCGCCTGCACCGTCAGCGCCGCGACCAGGCGCGGATGGGCGTGGCCGAAGGCGTTGACCGCGATGCCGGCGCCGAAATCCAGGTAGCGCTTGCCGTCCTCGGCGTAGAGGTAAGGCCCTTCGCCCCGCACGAACGCGACATCGGCCCGGTTATAGGTCGGCAAAACCGAGGGAAACACTGGACTCTCCATGGGTTGGCGCGCCGGCAAATCCGCGCGCGCCGCCCGGTTTATCTACTCAAACCCCGAATCGGGCAAGCGAATGGCCCCCATGCGTGGGGGCCGGCTTCTGGGGACTATGCCTTTGGCAAACCTGACACAAGCTATTGTGCTGATAGCATTTTCTCGATGTAAGGCCATGCCAGCGGTCCGATCTTGATCCCCAAAACAATGAGAAGCGCCAGATAGGCGACCTGCATCCCACGTAGCCACAGCAGCTTTTGCCGTTGGTTTTGCGCCGCGTCGGAGATGAATTTCGCGGCGAGCGCGCAAAGAAACAGCCCGACTATGACCGCAGTGGCGGCGACGCTCATTTCTTGGCCTTCCGCTTGGCTTTCTTAGGCTTCGGGGGCGGCGCTTTGCCGGTCGCCATGGCGGCGTGCAATGCAGTCTCAAAGTCCAGCCCCGCCAGCGAAATCGGCTGATCATCTGGATGACGCGTTATCTGTTTACTGACAACCTTGCCCTTAGCCATTTTGCTATTGCCATTTACTGGCAACCTCCTTAATTATGCAAAGGAACGAAACGCGATTCTGATTATGACCGCCGTTAAGTCAATCGATGCTGTACAGTCCCACATCCGCGAGTTGGAAGCGGAATTGGCGGCGGATACGCGCCTGCAGGAATTGGCTGTCTGGAAAGAGACGGAGCGCAAGCTTCTGGCGATCAACACCGCTCCCCCAAAAAACGCGAAAGTCCTACAGGGCTTTCAACTCGTCTCGGATGTCCCATTGCCCCTTAGCAGAAAGGGCAAACAGCCCAAGGGACGGGTCGCACAGCATGAGGCCGCAAGACTGGCGGTCATTAATATGGGGCACCCTCTGCAAACCGGCGAGCTTGTCGGGCACATGCCGCGATTTGGCGCTGATATCAGTGGCCCGAACGCCGAGCGCAATCTGACTTCGATCCTGTCGAAGCGAGGTGATTTAGTTTCTGTCCGTTGGCGTGGGAAGCGCGCTTGGTGGACAAAGGGGGTGGAAGTCCCCGACTGAAAACGCCGTCAGCGGTGGTCGCTGACGGCGCTAGTCGTCCGAAGTACAAGGACGCAGCTTACCCCCTCCCCGTGCCTCAAGGTGAGGATGCGTGGGAGGGGCCTTCTCTTTGACGATCCGCCCGTGTGGCGAAATCGGTAGACGCGGCGGTCTTGGGGACCGCTTCCCTGGCAGGGGATTGTGAGTTCAAGTCTCACCACGGGCACGTCAAAGTCAACCTAAACCTTTGAAGCGGATCACTTTTTAGGAAAAGCAGACTCTTTCAAGGACTTAGCAGCGGCCTTGTTGAGCGCCTTGGAAAGCCTGAGAAGGCGGTCCGCATGCATTTCCGCCAAATCAGCCACGACGCCTTGCCACCCCTCCGGGGGCTTACGTCGGGCTTTGGCACCCTCGTCCAGTCGGGCTTGCCGGACCGTCGAGACCGACACACCTAGCGCGTCGGCAAGTTGATCGTGAGTTATGCAGGCTAGCAACTCATCGGTCGCCGCTCGAAAAGCCAATGAAGCAACGATTGCCATTTTGTATGCACTCCGCTTGACAACGGAGCGGAATGTATTACATACTGCATACACATTCAAGACGTGACCGCCATGATCCTCTCTGAAATTTCCAAGCTGAGCGAAGACGAAGCCCGCGCAACGCTTGAGCGTATCCGTTGGGCCAAGGGCGTTGTCTGCCCGCATTGCGGTCGCGTTGACGGTCACACGAAATTGCAGGGCAAGAAGCACCGCAAAGGCGTGTGGAAGTGCAACGATGGTTGCGCGCAACAATTCAGCGTGACAGTCGGCACGGTCATGGAAGGCTCGCACCTGCCGATCCGCACTTGGTTGATGGCATTCAGCATACTGTGCAGCGCAAAGAAGGGCGTTAGCGCGCTTCAGTTGCAGCGTCAGCTTGGCCTCGGTTCGTATCGCACCGCGTGGCACCTCTGCCATCGCATTCGCTACGCCATGTCGCAAAATCCATTGAAGGGTTTGCTTGAGGGCGTCGTGATGGTCGATGAGACGTATGTCGGCGGCAACCCGCGCAATCAGCACAAGCGCGGCGAAGGCAAAACCGGTCGCGGCACGGATAAGCAGCCGGTTGTTGCGCTGGTCGAGCGCGGTGGTCGCGTTCGGTCATGGCCGATTGCAAATATCACTGCTGCCACACTTCAGGGCGCGATCCGCGACAACGTTGACCCGTCCGCCTCGATCCAGACCGATCAACTGCCGTCTTATAAGGGCGTCGGCAAGTGGTTCGAAGGCGGCCATGAGTCGGTCAATCATTCGAAGTTCGAATATGCGCGCGGCAGCGTCTCGACCAACGAGGTTGAAAGCTATTTCGCATTGCTGAAGCGCGGTATCACCGGCTCATTCCATAGCGTTTCGAAGCAGCACCTGCACCGCTATTGCGATGAATTCTCGTTCCGCTGGAATGAGCGCAAGGTTTCGGATGCGGACCGCACGGCCAAGGCGCTCAAGCTGATCGAAGGCAAGCGGCTGATGTACAAAGACCCAATCCACAAGCACGCCTAGTGTTTGTAGCAGTCTCCGGAATGGTCGATCCAAACCACTTCAAAAGTTGCCCCGTTTCGAAATCCGATAAACCGCTGCAAGTCTCCGCCAAATCGAAAGCATAGCATTTCGTCATGGAGTTCTGGCGGCACAGACCCCGGAGCCTTTACTCTCAGTGACGGAGAGATTTTTTCGGCACCAAGTTTCTGTCGTGGAGAGCTTATGATTTGTGCCCATGTCAAATTTGAGCGCAGCCGCAGGGCGTCTATGAACGCCGCTGCATCCGGCGCAGCACAACCATTTAGAGTGTATCCATGCGCGATATGCTGAAATCCGAAGACAGCCTTGACGGTGTTTTGATCAATCCCGCCTTGGGGCGGCGCAGATATCTTGCCAGCACCTTGAGCTTTCGGCGGCTTAAGCTTTCCCACGGTGTCAAGGCTCGATTTGCGTCTCGAAATATTCTCGCATGCTTTGCTGCGAAATCGTCTCGTTGGCATCGGGCTCGTATGCATTCCGCCACGGAGACTCCTCGTGAGTCATATTCCGGAGTTTCCACGCGGAGAATTGGCCATAGGCGTTCCAAACATCGTTGAGCAATGCCTGCTCACCATCCTTCAATCCCTTTGACGGATCGAAGCCATCGGGGAGAGGAAGGGGCGCCCCACCGTAGTCTTTGTAGGCCTTCCAAACGGCAGGCACGATTGGACCATGTTTCCATGCCTCAATAGTATCGCCGAACATGGGCTGCTTACCGCCACTGAGGGCAAGACTGAATCCCTGCGCGTAGTACAGCAGCTTTTGCAGCTTGAGATGCGTCATTGCCTCGCCAGCGTCTTCCGCGCCGCTGGCGGCAAGCATTAGAAAGTACTTTGCTACGTCGTGTACGCTTGCCATTTCGACCACCTTGCGCCAGTGCCCGTTAAGGCCCTGCACCCCTCCGCTAGGTTCACGTCGGCAGCAGCAAGTGGGACCGTTCGCGCTTTGTGTCAACGCTCGTAGGCGGCCTGCGGCGCTCACAAATAGTTGCGATGTGTGATTTCGCAACCTTATCAAGACTTTCGCCTGCGGCGAATGTCGCACCCCACCTGTCCTAGCTTTGGGTTTGCCAACAGCACACTTCCGCGGCTTCTTGTGGACAAGGGGTTGGGATACCTCCGTGCCGCTTGTACGTTGTCACATGAACGATACGATATCTTGTGGCTCAAGCCATGAGGAACCCGTGAACACCCAATTGATGAACTGGTCGGACGACCGGGTCGAACAGCTCAAGAATCTCTGGACCGAGGGGCTCTCGGCGAGCCAGATCGCCCGCGCGCTGGGCGGCGTCACCCGCAATGCCGTGATCGGAAAGGTGCACCGGCTGGGCCTGGCCGGCCGCGCCAGCCCGTCGCGGACCGAGCGGCCGCGCCTGCCGATGGCGCCCAAGGTCTCGCTGCGCAGCCACACCCCGCCCGCCCCGGTGGTCGAGGAGGATCCGCTGACCTTCAGCGACGGCAGCCACGCCACCGTGCTGACGATCAACGACCGGATGTGCCGCTGGCCGATCGGCGATCCGTCGGCAGACGAATTCCACTTCTGCGGCCGCAATCCCAAGAGCGGCTCGCCCTATTGCGAGGCGCATGCCCGCAAGGCCTACCAGCCGCAACAGCAGCGGCGGGACAGAGGCCGGATGGTCGGCTGACGCCGGCAGATGGCCGGTCAAGGCCCAATTGTCGCCCCGGGTCGGGCAGTGCTCGCCGGGGCTGGCAATTCTTGTTATGCAGGCGAATGCTTTGGGGGGCATCCGCGCGCATGACGACGATTTACGAGTTCTCGGCGAAGACGCTGCAGGGCAAGGATGTGTCGCTGGCCGACTATCGCGGCAAGCCGATGCTGATCGTCAACACCGCCAGCAAATGCGGATTCACGCCGCAATACGAGGGCCTGGAAAAGCTCTATCGCGAACACCAGGCCGACGGGCTCGTGGTGCTCGGCTTTCCCTGCAACCAGTTCGGCGCGCAGGAGCCGGGCAGCGAGGCGGAGATCGGCGCCTTCTGCCAGATCAATTACGGCGTGAGCTTTCCGATGTTCGCCAAGATCGACGTCAATGGGCCCAGGACGCATCCGCTCTACGAATTCCTCAAGGGCGAGAAAGCCGGCATCCTGGGGACGCGCGGCATCAAGTGGAATTTCACCAAGTTCCTGGTCGACCGCGCCGGCAAGGTGGTCGGCCGCTTCGCGCCCACGACCAAGCCGGAAGACATCGAGCAGGCGATCGCGAAGGTTATCTGAAGCGGTGCGTCAATTCGCGGCGATGGCGTCGTCGAGGGAGTAGCCGGCGGAGCGGACGGTGCGGATCGGGTCCTTCACGCCCTCGATGTTCAGCGCCTTGCGCAGGCGGCCGACATGGACGTCGACGGTGCGCGCCTCGACATAGACGTCCGAGCCCCAGACCGCGTCGAGCAATTGCTCGCGGGAAAAGACGCGGCCGGGATGCTGGATCAGATGATCGAGCAGCTTGTATTCGGTCGGCCCCAGATGGACTTCCTTGCCGGCGCGGCGCACGCGGTGGGCGGCGCGGTCCATCTCGATGTCGCCGATGGCGACGGTGTCGGGCGCGAGCGACGGGCGGATGCGGCGCATCACGGCGCGCAGGCGGGCCAGAAGCTCGGTCATCGAGAACGGCTTGGTCAGATAGTCGTCGGCGCCGGTGTCGAGGCCGCGGATGCGGTCGCTCTCCTCGCCGCGCGCGGTCAGCATGATGATCGGGACGTTGCGGGTCTCCTGGCGGCCGCGCAGGCGGCGGCACACCTCGATGCCGGACAGCTGCGGCAGCATCCAGTCGAGCAGGACGAGATCGGGCTTTTCCTCGGACGCGACCAGCAGCGCTTCCTCGCCGTCGCGCGCCTCGAGCACGCGATAGCCTTCGCGCTCCAGATTGTAGCGCAGCAGCGTGACGAGGGCGCCTTCGTCTTCGGCGACGAGGACGGCGGGCTTGAGGCTCATGCTTTCCTCTCGAAGGGCACGTTCGTCTCGCTGGTGGTGTCGGCCTTGGGCCGGTTGGCCGACAGATGGTCGGCGCGCACCATGTGATAGACGACCTCGGCGATGTTGGTGGCGTGGTCGCCGCTGCGCTCGATGTTCTTGGCGATGAAGAGAAGATGGGTGGACGAGCCGATCGTGCGCGGGTCTTCCATCATGTAGGTCAGCAATTCGCGGAACAGGCTGTTGTAGAGCTCGTCGATCTCGCCGTCCTGGCGCCACACCGCTTCGGCGGCCTCGGCGTTGCGGTCGGAATAGGCGTCGAGAACCTGCTTGAGCTGGCTGAGCGCCACCTTGCCCATGCGGGCCAGCGAAGCGGTGAGGCGGATCGGCGGCTCGCGGTTGAGCACGATGGCGCGCTTGGCGATGTTCTTGGCGAGGTCGCCGATGCGTTCCAGCTCGGACGCGATCTTGATCGCCGCCAGGGTCTCGCGCAGGTCGACCGCCATGGGCTGGCGCAGCGCCAGGAGCTTGAGGGCCTTGTCCTCGATCTCGGTCTGCAGGCCGTCGATGCGCTTGTCGCCGCCGACGGCGCCTTCGGCGAGGCTGGTGTCGCGGCGGGCCACCGCCTCGACCGCGTTGGCGAACTGCGCCTCGGCCAGGCCGCCCATCTGGGCGATGGACGCGGACAATCCTTCGAGCTGCTCGCTGAAGGCCTTAACCGTGTGATCACTCATCGTGTTGTCCGTCCGGGTGGGCGCAACCGGTGCTTAACGCCCCAGCCGCATGGATATGCGACAGTTATATAACGATTATGTGACAGTGGCATCCGCTGGGCGGGCGGCGATGGGCAATAGCACGGTAAAGGCGCTTCCTTCGCCGGCCTTGCTCTCGATCGTCAGGCGGCCCTGGTGACGATTTACGATGTGCTTGACGATGGCGAGGCCGAGGCCGGTGCCGCCCTTCTCGCGGCTGCGCTTCACATCGACCCGGTAGAATCGCTCGGTGAGTCGCGGAATCGCGTCCTGCGGGATGCCCTCGCCGTCGTCGCGCACGCTGACGGCGAGCATGGAGGCGGCGCCACGGCCGCCCGAGACCGGCGCCGGCCCGATCGTCACCCAGACATGGCCGCCGGTGCGGCCGTATTTGATGGCGTTGTGGATCAGGTTCTGGAACAGCTGGATCAGCTCGTCGCGCTCGCCGGTCACCGGCGGCAGGTCCGGGGCGGCGGTCACCACCAGGGCGATGCCGTCGATCTGGGCGAGCGGGCTGAGCGCGGCGAAGGCCTCGCGCACAATGGCCTCGAGCGAGACGCGGCCGGAGGGGCGAACATGCTCGTTGAGCTCGATCCGGGTGAGCGACAGCAGGTCCTCGATCAGCCGGCGCATCCGGCCGGCCTCCACGCTCATGATGTCGAGGAAGCGGTCGCGCGCCTGGGCGTCGTCGCGGGCATGGCCCTTGAGCGTATCGATGAAGCCGGACACCGCGGCCAGTGGCGTGCGCAATTCATGGCTGGCATTGGCGACGAAATCGGCGCGCATCTGCTCGGTGCGCTTGGCGGCGGTCAGGTCGTGCAGCAGAAGCGTCGTCACCGGCGGTTGCGACGACAGGCGCCGGACATAGGCCTGATAGTGCCGCTCCACCGGCACCGGGATGATGAACTCGACCGAGGAATCCTCGCCGCTGGCCGTGGTGTGGCTGACCGCCTCCAGCACCGAGGGCGTGCGCAGCAGGAGCGAGATGTGCTTGTTCTCCGGCCCGATGCCGATGACGGTCTGCATCGCGCTGTTGGCGAAGAGGACGCGGCCGCCCTCGTCCAGCAGCATCAGCGGATCGGGAAGATGGGCGAGCACCTCGCGCGCCAGCGGGCTGAGCAGCGCGGCGGCCGCGCCGCCGAGTTCGGCCCGCTGTTCCAGCAGATAGAGACGGCCCTCGCGCGCCAGCACGCTGGCGAGCACCGCCGCCAGAGCGAGGCAGCCGGCGAAGACCCACAGATCCATCTGGCCGCGCCAGAGCAGCAGCGCGGCGCCGAGCACGACCCCGGCCAGCCCCGGCCAGAGATAGCGCGCGATGTCGGTCCAATATGTTTGTGTGCGGTCCATGCGGCCCTTGCGAAGCGATCATCATAGCCGCTTTCGTGACGGTTTGTTCGCGAGCGCGCGTGGGAGATGATCCGTTCACAGTTATTGCGATGCGGCGAGCGAAGGAATTTAAAATCCCCCAACTGTCATCCGCCGCGAATGCGGCGGACCCAGTTGAAACCCGCGCCGCCAGTGCAGGCTTCAACTGGGTGGCCCGTATTCGCGGGCCATGACAGCAAGGGGTTATGCGCGCCGCATCATGCCGTTGATGTCCGAATTGCTCAGCGGACCTTGCGCCAGAGGTTCCGAGCGGCCCTCGGCGAGGAACGCCTTCGCCAGTTCGAACGCGTGGCCCAGCACCACCTTGCCGATGCCGGAGCCGGCCGAGAGGCGGCGCACGCCGATCGCTTCCAGCGCCGCCGCGCCGGGCAGGCCCGGCCAGGCGAGCGCGTTGAGCGGCAGGACGACGTCCTTCACCAGCCGCGTCAGATCGGCGAGATCGGTCAAGCCGGGCGCGAAGATCGAATCGGCGCCGGCCTCGCGATAGAGCGCGGCGCGGCGGACGGTTTCGTCATAGGCCTGCTCGGCGGGAACCAGCCGGCGCAGATAGGTGTCGATACGGGCGTTGACCCACAGATCGGCGCCGGCTTTGGCGGCGGCTTTGAGGTTCTCGATCTTCCCGGCCAGGAGGTCGGGCGGATCGTTGCCGTCCTCGATATTGATGCCGACCGCGCCGGCATCGATCACCTGGGCGACGGTCTTCGCGGCGGTGGCGGCGTCGTGGGCATAGGCGGCTTCAATATCGGCGGAGACCGGGACCGAAACCGTCCTGGCGATCTCCGCGACCGTCGCGAGCAGCGTGTCGAACGGTAGGAACTGGCCGTCGGCATAACCGTGAGCCCAGGCGACGGCGGCGCTCGAGGTCGCGATGGCCTTGGCGCCGGCATGTTCGACGACGCGGGCGCTGCCGGCGTCCCACGCATTGGGCAGGATCAGAAGCCTGGGCCCGGTGTGCAGCGCGGCGAAGGTTTTGGCGAGGGTGGTCATGCGTGTGTCCTTTCGTGGTCGAGCAGCCAGCGCTTGCGTTCGAGGCCGCCGCCGTAGCCGGTGAGCGAACCATCGCCGCCGACGACGCGATGACAAGGCACGACGATGGCGATCGGGTTCGCGCCGTTTGCAAGGCCGACCGCGCGGGTCGCCGCCGGCTTGCCGAGAAGGACGGCGAGCGCGCCATAGCTCGTGGTGGTTCCGGCGGGGATCTTCCGCAAGGCCGACCAGACCGAACGCTGGAACGGCGTGCCGGCGGCGCCGGTCGCCAGCGCATCGACGGCGGCGAGGTCGCCGTCGAAGTAGCGGGCGAGCGCGGACGACAGACCGGACGGATCGCGCGTTTGCGCGAGTTCGCCGAAGCGGCGCGTGAACGCGGGGCGCCAGCGCCCCGGCTTGTCGCCGAACTCCAGCAGGCGCAGCGCGCCTTGCGCGTCGGCGACGAGAAGGAGTTCGCCGATCGGCGTTTCGACGCGATCGAGGAAAAGCGGTTCAGACAAGCTCGGCATCGGCGGTCCACAGATGCTGCGCGGCATAGGCGCGCCACGGCCGCCAGGACTCGGCGCGCGCCAGCAACGCCTTCGGCGTCGGGCGGCGGCCGCCTTGCGCCACCAAGGGACTGCGCAGCAGCGCCACATCGGCGGCCGGGAAGGCGTCGCTGTCGCGTAGCGCGCGCAGCGCCCAATATTGCGCGGTCCATGGCCCGAAGCCGGGCAATGCCAGCAATCGCGCGATGGTTTCGTCATAGGAGCCGGCGGGCTCGATCAGTTTCGGATCGGCGGCCACCGCCCGCGCCAGCGCGTTCAGCGCCGCGATGCGCGCCTTGGGCATGCCGAGCGATGCGAGATCGACCCGCGCCAGGCGCGCCGCCGAGGGGAAGACCCGCGAAAGACGCTCGTCGCCGCTGATGTCGGGCGCGATGTCGCTTCCTTCCAGTTCCACAATCTTCTCCGCGAGGCGGCGGGCGCCGACGACGGTGATCTGCTGGCCGAGGATGGCGCGGACCGCGAGCTCGAAGGCGCACCAGGCGCCGGGCGTGCGCAGGCCGGGGCGGCGCGCGATCAGCGGCGCCAGCGCGCTGTCGCCGGACAGATGCGCGCCGATGGTCTGGATGTCGGCGTCGAGATCGAACAGGCGGCGCAGGCGCGCGACGATGGCGAGCAGCGCGGCGACGCGCGGAAAGCGGATCGTCGCCTGCAGATGATTGCGGCCCGGCTCGACCTGGATGCCGCCGAACACGCCGTCGATCTCGACCGTGCGGGGCATAGCGGCCGTTCTCCACCAGCTCGACGCCGGCGATGGCGCGGGCGCCGAGGAAGGCGAGGATCGCGTCCCAATCGTAGGGCGCGCGATAGCCCAGGCGCAGCGTGACGCTGGACAGCGCCGCCGGCGCGGGCGCCCTTGCGCCGCAGCTCGCGCGGCGGGCGGCGATAGAGCTTCTTGAACGCGTCGTTGAAGCGGCGGACCGAACCGAAGCCCGCGGCGTCGGCGATCGCGCCCATCGGCAGGCGGGTCTCCTGGATCAACTGCTTGGCGAAGAGGACGCGGCGGGTCTGCGCCACCGCGATGGGCGGCGCGCCCAGATGCTTGTCGAACAGCCGGCGAAGCTGGCGCTCGCCGACGCCGAGCCGCTCGCACAGCGCCGGCAGCGGATCGCCGTCGAGCCCGCCTTCGGCGATCAGCGCCAGCGCGCGCGAGACCGTGTTGGAGGTGCCGCGCCATGCCGCCGCGTCGGGCGAGATCTCAGGCCGGCAGCGCACAGGGACGGAACCCCGCCTCCTGCGCCGCCGCGGCGCTGGGCCAGAAGGTGACGTTCTCGCGCTTGGCGGTGCGCGCCGGGCAGATCGGGCGGCAATAGATGCCCGTCGTCTTCACGCCAACGAACAGGCGGCCGTCGAAGCGGGCGTCGCGCGTCGCGAGCGCGCGGTAGCAGACGTCATGCGGCGGCATTTCCATGGTCCGCATCATGGACCAAAGGCGGTGCGCCGTGTGGCCATTTTCGGACGCCAATGGCGCGTGGTTTACGGCGATTTCGCGCGGCCCCGCGGTTGACACCCGAATTTGCGTACCCCACGTTCTAACGCGAAGATCGCGCGGTTGATCGCTTGAGCGTACGCAAGGCGTTTCCCCTAAGGCACTGTTTGGGCCCCGCGCGATATCCCGATTGCCTGACGCTCCGCCGGCCGCAACGAAGGCGGGCGGCCTAACGATGGCGGCCCGGCGGAAGCTTCGCCGCGCGGACGCACGGGCCGTATCGAACCAACCTTGAGAAACGGACATCATGGACACAAAACCGATCGCCGATACCGCTCGCCTGCAGCGCGAGGTCGGCAGCCTGCGCACGAAATTGTTCTACGGCTTCGGCTCCATCGCCTTCGGCATCAAGGACAACGGGTTCCAGACCATCCTTCTGTTGTTCTACAACCAGGTCATGCATCTGCCGCCCGGCAAGGTCGCCGGGATATTGTTCGCGGCGCTGTGCATCGACGCGCTGTTCGATCCGATCATCGGGCAGTTCTCCGACAATCTGCGCACGCGCTGGGGCCGGCGCCATCCCCTGCTCTATCTCTCCGCGCTGCCGGTGGCGGTGAGCTATCTGCTGTTGTGGAATCCGCCGCATTGGAGCCAGGGCGCGCTCTTGATCTATCTCTTCATCGTCGCGGTCGTGGTACGCACCTTCATCAGCTTCTATGAGATCCCGAGCTCGGCGCTGAACCGGAGCTGACGGACGATTACGACCAGCGCACCGCGCTGTCGGCGTACCGCGTGTTCTTCGCCTGGACCGGCGGCATGACGATGTATCTTCTGGCGCTGGCGGTGTTCCTGGCGCCCGATGCGACGCACAAGGTCGGCCAGCTCAACGAGACCGGCTATGCGCATTACGGCCTGACCTCGGCCGTGCTGATGTTCGCGGCGATCCTGATCTCGGCCTGGGGCACGCACAAATTCATCCCGATCCTGCGCAAGCCGCCGGCGCGCGCCCCGTCGATCCGCGAATATGTCCGCCAGATGCTGGCGACGATGAACAACCGCGCCTTCCTCATCCTCATGCTGGCGCAGATCGCGTTCGGCGCCGCCACGGGGCTCGTCTTCGCCATGGCGATCTATCTGGGCACCTATTTCTGGGAACTGCCCAACACGAAGATTTTCGTGCTGGGGCTCGGCACGGTCCTCGCCTTCGTGCTCGCCTTCCTGATCGCGCTGCCGGTCTCCAAGCGGCTGGGCAAGCGCGTCGGCGCGGTGACGCTGTTCGCCGGCGGCCTGTGCATCTCGGTCTTTCCGATCACGCTCAGGCTGCTCGGCCTGTTCTGGGCGAACGGATCGCCCTTTCTGGTGCCCACCCTGTTCGTGTTCGCCGCGATCTCCGGCGCGATGACCATCGGCAGCTCCATCCTGATGACGGCGATGCTGGCGGACGTGGTCGAGGACAGCGAGCTCAAGACCAAGCGGCGCTCCGAAGGGCTGTTCTTCGCCGGTTCGAGCTTCATGGCGAAGGCGGTGTCGGGCCTCGGCATCCTGCTCTCGGGGCTTCTGCTCGGCGTCGTCGGCTTTCCCGACAATGCGGTGCCGGGACATGTCGATCCCGCCATCATCCGCAACATGGCGCTCGTCTACCTGCCGTCGGTGGTGCTATTGTATGGATTGGGCATTCTCATCATCTCGCGCTTTCCGATCGACCGCCGGGACCACGAGGAGAATTTGCGCAAGCTCGCCGCCGAGGCCGAGCACATGCCCGCTTCGGAGCATCCTTGAGCAGCGCCACCGACCGCTACACCAAGAAGAAGGAAGCGATCCTGGCGGCGGCGGCCGGCATCCTGAACCGGCGCGGCGTGCGCGGCATGACGCTGGCCGACGTGGCGGCGAGCGTCGATCTGATCACCACCAGCGTCACCTATTACTTCAAGAAGAAGGAAGACCTCGCGGTCGCCTGCTACCTGCGCGGCATCGCGCGGTTCGAGGCGCTGATCTCCGCCGCGCTGGCCGAGGACGACCCGCCGCGCCGGCTGCTCAAATTCCTCGATCTCTATCTGGCGCTGCACCGTCGCATCCGCGAGGGCGACGAGGCGCCGATCGCGGTGTTCAACGACATCCGCGCCCTGAAGGAGCCGCACCTGCCGATCGTGGCCAAGGCCTATGCGCAGTTCTTCCGCAAGGTGCGCGCGCTGTTCAAGGCTGAGGGCTATGAATGGCTCGAGCGGCGCATGTCGACGGCGCGCACGCATATGCTGCTGGAGCAGATCTACTGGTCGGTGACCTGGCTGCCGCGCTACGACCTCGACGATTACGGCCGCGTGCGCGACCGCATGTTCGACATCCTGGCGCACGGCGTGGCGCCGCGGGGCGCGGCGTGGCGGCCGGCGCGGCTGCCCGAATTGCCGCCGCCGGACGATGCGCAGGAGGGCCAGCGCCAGACCTTCCTCACCGCCGCGACCAAGCTGATCAACCAGCGCGGCTATCGCGGCGCCTCGGTCGAGAAGATCTCCGAGCAGCTCAACGTCACCAAGGGCTCGTTCTATCACCACAACGAAGCGAAGGACGACCTGGTGGTCGAATGCTTCGAGCGCAGCTTCGAGGTCATGCGCCGAGTGCAGTCGGCCGCGCTGGCGCAAGGCGGCGACTCTTGGCACAAGATCTCGTCCGCCGCCGCGACGCTGGTCGAGTTCCAATTGTCGGAGCGCGGGCCCTTGCTGCGCTCCTCGGCGCTGAGCGCCCTGCCCGAGCCGATGCGGCGGAAGATGGTGGAGCGCGCCAACCGCGTGTCGGAGCGCTTCGCGGCGATGATTTCCGACGGCGTGGCCGACGGCTCGATCCGCGCGGTCGATCCCTATATCGCGGCGCAGATGCTGAACGCGACGCTGAACGCGGCGGCGGACCTGCCGTTCACGATCCCCGACGTGGCGGCGTTCGAGGCGCCGACGCTGTACGCCAAGCCGATGCTGATGGGCGTGTTTTCGCGGTGAGTTTCCCCCCCCGCGTTTGCGGGGGAGGAAAGAGATTTCGAAAATCCGGTTTGTCATCTCGGCCAGAACTGATAATCTGTCAGTGAGAGCCGCAACGGCCGGACGGAGGAAACATGGATCGCCTGAAGGACAAGATCGCCGTCGTCACCGGCGCCGCCTCCGGCATCGGGCGCGGGACGGTCGAGCTGTTCGTCGCCGAAGGCGCCCGGGTGCTCGCCGCCGACATCTCGGACGAGCAGGGCCGCGAACTGGAACGCCGCTTCAACGGCCAGGTGAAATTCCACCATTGCGACGTCACGTCGGAAGACGACATCAAGGCGACGATGCAGGCGGCGAAGGACGCGTTCGGCGGCATCGACATCCTGTTCAACAATGCCGGCGCCGGCGGCAGCCCCAACACCATCGAGGACATGACCGGCGAGGCCTGGGACCGCTCGATGAACCTTCTGCTGCGCTCGGTCGCGCTCGGCACCCGCTATGCCATCCCGTTCCTGAAGGCGCGCGGCGGCGGATCGATCATCAACACCGCCTCGGTCGCGGCGCTGCAGGCCGGGGTTCGGACCGCTGGCCTATTCCGTCGCCAAGGCGGGCGTGATCCATCTCACCACGGTGAGCGCGGCGCAGCTTGGGCGCAGCAAAATCCGCGTCAACGCAATCTGCCCGGGACTGATCCTGACCGGCATCTTCAGCGCCGGCGCGCGCGCGATGGGCGCCAACGACCAGATGGGTCGCGGCGATCGACGAGAGCATGAAGGCGCAGGCGCCGGACACCCAGCCGATTCCGAAGGCGGGCCTGCCGGCGGACATCGCCCGGGCCTGCCTCTATTTCGCGAGCGACGATTCAGAGTTCGTCACCGGCACGCATATCGTGGTCGATGGCGGGCTGACGACCGGCCCGCGCCAGGCCTGGGACCCGGAGGAACAGGTGCGGCGGATGGCGCAACGCGCCGCGTTGCAGGACGCCGCGCAGAAAACCGACTGACGGGAAGACGATCATGCGCTTCGGCATCTTCTATGAGCATCAATTGCCGCGGCCCTGGAAGGACGGCGACGAGCTGAAACTGTTCCAGGACGCGCTCGACCAGGTCGAACTCGCCGACAAGCTCGGCATCGACAACGCCTGGGAGGTCGAGCACCATTTCCTGGAGGAATATTCCCATTCCTCGGCGCCGGAGGTGTTCCTCGCCGCCTGCTCGCAGCGCACCAAGAACATCCGCCTCGGCCACGGCATCACGCTGATGCCGCCGAACTACAACCATCCGGCGCGCGTCGCCGAGCGCATCGCGACGCTCGATCTCGTCTCGAACGGGCGCGTCGAATGGGGCACGGGCGAAAGCTCGGCGCTGCTCGAACTCGGCGGCTACCGCGTGCCGGTGGAAGAGAAGCGCAGCCAGTGGCTCGAAGCGGTCGAGCAATGCGCCAACATGATGGCGATGGATCCCTATCCGGGTTTCGACGGTCAGTTCTTCTCGATGCCGTGCCGCAATGTGGTGCCCAAGCCGGTGCAGCGGCCGCATCCGCCGCTGTGGGTCGCGTGCTCCAACCGCGAGACCATCAAGCTGGCGGCGCGGCTGGGCATCGGGGCGCTGACCTTCGCCTTCGTCGATCCGACCGAGGCCAAGCAATGGGTCGACGACTATTACCGCATCTTCAAGGAGGAATGCGTGCCGATCGGCCACGCGGTCAATCCGAACATCTGCATGGTGTCGAGCTTCTCGGTGCATCGCGACGCGGCGGAGGCGCGGCGGCGCGGCCTCGAAGGCTTCCGCTTCTTCGGCTATGCGCTCGGCCATCATTACGTCTTCGGCGAGCACACGCCGGGGCGCACCGATATCTGGAGCGCGTTCCAGAAAGCGCAGGCGGCGGCCGGGCCGGACGCGGGCGGCATCGGCGGCGAGGGCGGCATCGGCACGCCGGAGCAATTGCGCAACCACCTGCGCGGCTTCGTGGAAGCGGGCGTCGACCAGGTCGCGTTCATCCAGCAGGGCGGGCGCAACAAGCACGAGCATATCTGCGAGGCGCTGGAACTGTTCGCGACCGAGGTGATGCCGCAGTTCAAGGAGAAGGAAGCCGAGCGGGTGGCGAAGAAGGCGGAAGACCTCGCGCCCTATGTCGCGAAGGCGATGGCGCGGAAGACCTATATGCGCGCGCTGCCCGATGGGGAGATTCCGAAGGTCGTGGCGCTGGGCCGCCAGATCGCCGAGCGGACGCGGGCGCAGGGCCAGGAACAACGCCGCGGCAGCGCCGAATGGGCCAAGGCCCAGGCGAAGATCGAGGCAGGAGAGAAGACGTAGCGCACTCGGCGTGCTAAGAGGGCCGCCGGCGTTCCGGCCGACCCCGGGCAAGGGCGCATTTACCAACACCGCAACTGCGCATGGGCGTCGGCGTCGTGCCTGCCTAAGTACGTTGCGATTGAGGAGTGTGCGTAATGGTCTGGATCATGCTGGTCTATGTCGTGGCGTCTAACGGCTATTCCGGCACGCCCGCCATCGCTCCCGGATTTCGCGGCGCAACCTTCGCGTCCAAGCAGGAATGCACGGCCGCCGCCGCCCAGGTCGCATCGGTGACATCACCGGGAGCCGAGGACATCGCCAAGGCGGGCCTGATCCTGGTCTGCGCCCCGGCGCCGCCGCCGGCGCCCGAGCCGCCACCGCCCGTCGAGGTGATCGCTCCGGCGCAGCCGGCCCAGGCGCCCGCGCAGCCGGCTTTTCCGCCTTATCCGCCGCCGCCAAAGCGTTCGCACCACTAAAGGTTGCAGATCGGTCGCGACCAGGACGGGCGTGCGGAATGCCATGCGAAGGACTATGGTGCAGCGCAATATGACTTCGATAGAGATCATGCGCAGGTTCGGTACCGACGGCATCCGCGTGTCGCGGGTTGCGGGAGTCATGCTGCTGGCGACGCTGGCGGCGGGATCGTCCGCGCCGATCGGGACGGATGGCGGAACCCAACGGACCGCAAGACGGGCCGCCCCGCAGCATCGGCTCGCGCTCCGGTCGACGCCTGCCCTTGCGCGGAAGCTTTCCGCCACGCCGGCCCCAGCCGCGGCGCCCTCGGCCTTCGCCCGGGAGACCGCGATGCGCCCCGCCGCATTGATGGCCCGCTGGACGCCGGAGATTCGGGAGGCATCGCGCCGCTTTGCCGTTCCCGAACTTTGGATCCGAGCGGTGATGACGATCGAGAGCGGCGGCCGGACCATGATGGGAGAGAACAAGCCCATCCGGTCCGACGCCGGCGCCATGGGACTGATGCAGGTCATGCCCGAGACATGGGCCAAGATGCGCCGCCGCTACGGGCTGGGGACCGATCCGAACGCGCCCCACGACAACATCATGGCCGGCGCCGCCTATCTGCACGAACTCGACCAAGTCTACGGTTATCCCGGATTGTTCGCCGCCTACAATGACGGGCCGGGCATGCTCGAAGCGCATCGCCGCTTGCAGCAGATGATGCCGGCGGAGACGACGGCCTATGTCTGGAATATCGCGAGTATCCTGAGCACCGGCGAGCGGCTGCCCGCGCGCACGGTCCGCGATGCGGCTACGCTCCAGACCGACGCGCCGCCGGCCGGGACCGCGCCCGTCGCGGCGCGGGTGGTGGTGATGCGCCAGCGCAAGCCGACCGACGGCTATGACGACGAGTACGACGAGCGCTAGCGCGGCTGTCTAATCGTCGAACCGCTTCGAGCGCTGCTGCTTCGTCCGCGCGTCGCGCTTTTTCGAATCGATCCGACGTTCCTTGCTGGCGCGGCTGGGCTTGGTCGGCTTGCGCTTCTTCGGCACGACGGTGGCGCGGCGGATCAGTTCGGCGAGGCGCTGGCGCGCGATCTCGCGGTTGCGGACCTGGTCGCGCGATTCGCGGGCGGTGACGATCAGGACGCCATCCTTGGTCAGCCGGTGGCCGGCGATCTTGAGCAGGCGCACGCGGACATCGTCGGGCAGGCTCGGGCTGTGCAGCGCGTCGAAGCGCAGCTGCACCGCGCTCGCCACCTTGTTGACGTTCTGCCCGCCCGCGCCGGAGGACAGGATGAAGCTCTCCGAGAACTCGGTTTCGGGGATAGCGATCGAGGCGGTGACTTTGAGTTCGGTGGCCATTTCGATTCACGCGGAGACGCGGAGGCGCGGAGTTATGGCACACCCCTCATTCTTCGTCATGGCCGCCCCTGTGGCGGCCATCCATTAGCATTGCTGACGGTCGGGTTATGTGTGGCCGGGACAAGCCCGGCCATGACGATGGTTGGTGATGGTGATGAAAAGACTGCTCCGCGTTCTCCGCGGCTCCGCGTGAGACCTATTTTCTTGCCATGCGTACGCTATTGCGGGTCGGCGAAAATCTTCTTGAGCTCGGTCTTCAGAATTTTTCCGTTGGCGTTGCGCGGCAGCGTCTCGGGCCAGAACACCACCTTCACCGGCACCTTGAACGCGGCGAGCTTGCCGGCGACGAACTGGCGAAGCTCCTCCTCCGTCGTGTGCATGCCGGGCTTCAGATGCACCACCGCGCCGGGCTCCTCGCCGAGCTGCTTGTGCGGCACCGGCACCAGGGCGGCGTCCATCACGGCGGGGTGGTCGTAGAGCACGTTCTCGACCTCGATGCAGTAGATGTTCTCGCCGCCGCGGATCAGCATGTCCTTGGCGCGGTCGATGATGTAGCAGAAACCCTCTTCGTCCAGACGCGCGAGGTCGCCGGTGCGCACCCAGCCGTCGACGAAGGTCGCCGCCGTCGCTTCCGGCTTGTTCCAGTAGCACTTCACGATGTTGGGGCCGCGCGCCCACAATTCGCCGACCTCGCCGGCGGGAAGATCCTGCGTGCCCTCGACATTCATGATCTTGAGATCGCACACCGCGACCGCGGGGCCGCAGGAGGTCGGGCGGTTCTCGTAATCCTCGCCCGAATGGGTGGTGCAGGTGGCCGAGGTCTCGGTCATGCCCCAGCCGTTGCCGGCGGCCGATTTCGGCCAGTTCTGCTTGATCTGTTTCACCAGCTCGGGCGCCGACGGCGCGCCGCCATAGGCCACCGCCTCCAGCGAGGACAAATCGTATTTGTGCCGGTTGGGATGTTCGAGAATCTGCCAGGCGATGGTCGGCACGCCGCCGGCGCTGTTGATCTTCTCTTTCTCGATCAGCGCCATCGCCTTCTCGGCATCGAAGCGGCGCATCAGCACGATCTTGCCGCCGCTGACCACCGTCGGCCCGAGCACGGCGAAGCAGCCGGTCGCGTGGAAGAACGGGATGGACAGCAGCGTGGCGCGCTGCGGCGCGTCGAGCGGGTTGGCGAACACCGGCGGCGCCTCGCCCCGGCGCAGGAAGCTGCGCGCGGCGGCGAAGCCGGCGGCCATGATGTTCGACGTCATGTTGCGATGGGTGCCGAGCGCGCCCTTGGGCCGGCCCGTGGTGCCCGAAGTGTAGAGGATGGTCGCGTCGTCGTCGGGGTGCAGATCGACCTTCGGCAGCTCGCCGGGCGGCAGGCTGCCCCAGTCGTTGACGCGGCCGATCGTGTCCTCCAGCCGCTCGACGATGGTGTGCGGCAGATCGTCGGCATAGCGGCTGACATAGATCTTCTTGAGGTCCGGGCAGTTCACCAGATGCTCGGAAATGCGTTCGAGGCGCTCGGCGTCGACGAAGGCGATCTTGGTGCCGGAATCGACCAGGCCGTATTCCAGCTCGGGGCCGGTCCACCATGCGTTCAGCGGCGTGACGATCGCGCCGACCAGCTCGGCGGCATAGAACGCCACCACCCATTCGGGCAGGTTGCGCATGATGATGGCGACCCGGTCGCCCTTCTTGACGCCGTCCTTCTGGAGCTGGGCGGCCAGCGCCAGCGTGGCGCGCGCGAAGGTCTCGAAGGTGCAGCGGTCGTCCTCGTAGACGAGGAATTCGCGCATCCCATACATCCGGCCGACGAGGAAGACCTCGCGGTTGGTCGGCGGCAGTTCTTCCAGACGCGGGTGGGATGCCGCGGATGGTGACGGTGTCCATCTCGAACCGGGCGCCGGGCGCGGTGAGCGCGGCGGTGGCGTCCTTCAAGGACATGGCGGGCCAGTTGGGCGGCAAGGTCATGAAAGTGTTCCTGGGCTGCTGGGGCCATGGGCGGGTTTCCCGTCTCCACGGCATGTTCGTCTTCGACCGCACTGACAACATGTCAATTCCGCGGCGACCGCTCTTATATAAAGCCCGAGGCGGCGACGGCAAGCGGCGTTCGCGCCGCCCCGCCCCTATCGCGGCAGGCGGCGGGCTTCGCGGAAGGAGATCAGCCGCTGCTGGCAATCGTCCCACAGGGCCAGGCGGGCGCAGCGCAGGCTCTCCAGCATCGAGACGCGCGAGACGTCCGCCAGCCGGATCTGGTCGCGCAGCACCTGCGGCAGCCGGTAGAACGGGATGCGCGCGTAAAGATGGTGCACATGGTGGATGCCGATATTCGCCGTGAACCAGTTCAGGACGCGCGGCAACACATAGTACGAACTGCCGCGCAGCGCCGCCTCGTGCACGTTCCACTGGCCGTCCGCCGCCCACACCGTGTCGTCGAACTGGTGCTGGATGAAGAACAGCCAGATGCCGATGGAGCCAGCGATCAGGGTGATCGGGATCTGGGTCAAGAGGAAGGTCTTCCAGCCGACCAGCCACATCGCGCCGATCACGACCGCGGCGATGCCCAGATTCGTCGCCATCGGGCTGATCCAGCCGCGCCAATTGGCGAGCTTGGTGGCCAGCGGAAAACGATGCCGCCAGACGAACATGTAGATCGGGCCGAAGCCGAACAGGACGATGGGGTTGCGGTAAAGCCAATAGCCGAGACGGCGCGGGCGCGACAGGGCGCGATATTCGCTGACCGTCAGCGTCGCGAGGTCGCCCGTGCCGCGCTTGTCGAGATTGCCCGAGGTGCCGTGATGGATCGAATGCGAGCGCTTCCAGGCGTCATAGGGCGTCAGCGTGAGCACGCCGATGACGCGGCCGACCCAGTCATTGGCGAGGCGATGGCGGAAGAAGGCGCCATGGCCGCAATCGTGCTGGATCATGAACAGCCGCACCAGGAACGCGGCGGTCGGCACGGCGAGCAGCAGCGAGACGAAGCCGTAACCATATTCCCAGGCGGCCCAGGCCAATGCCCAGAGCGCCACGAACGGCACCGCGGTGACGACCAGTTCGAAAGTGCTGCGCAGGCCGTTGGGCTCGCGATAGCGCGCGAGGATGCGAATCCAGTCCGCCGCGGCCGGCTCGGCGGCGGACAATCGGGTATCTGACAAGATAAAGTACGCCTTTACGCGTTTTGGGACAGCGCGCACCCTATACGCCAATTCGGGCGAAAAAGGGATGGCGGCGGCGGGAAGAAAAGTGCGTCCGACGGCCTCGCAAAATCGTTCGTTCCGACGTTAAGCTCCCGCCCAGAACACCATCGGGAGAAGCACATGGCCAAGCCGGAAAGCGTGGGATTGTCGGCAAAGCGTCTCGAGACGCTGCACGCCAGGATGAAGGAATTGTACGTCGACTCGGGATTGCTGCCCGGGTTCCAGACCCAGGTCTGGCGGCGCGGCGTGCTGGCGCATGACAGCGTCGCGGGGTCGATGGACCTGGAACGCGGCAAGCCGTGGCGCGACGACGCCATCGTGCGCATCTATTCGATGACCAAGCCGATCACCGCCGTGGCGCTGATGATGCTGGTCGAGGAAGGCCGCCTCGGCCTGGACGACGCGGTCGCGACGCATATCCCGTCGTGGAAGAATTTGCGCGTCTATGGCAGCGGCGTTCCGAGCCTGGTCGCCGACACCTCGGGCCAGTTCATCACCCTGCCCTGCGAGCGGCCAATGAAGGTGGTCGATCTCGTCACCCACACTTCCGGGCTGACCTATGGCTTCATGTCGCGCACCGCGGTCGACGCGGAGTATCGCCGCCAGAAGATCGGCGATCCGCGGACGCCAGGCGGGCTCGACGCCTTCATCGAGCAGCTTTCCAAGATCCCGCTCGATTTCTCGCCGGGCAAGTTCTGGAACTATTCCGTCTCGATCGACGTGATGGGCTATCTCGTGCAGAAGCTGTCGGGCGTGACGTTCGGCGAGTTCCTCCGTACACGGATTTTCGAGCCGCTCGGGATGCACGACACGGCGTTCTCCATTGCGGCCGGCAAGGTCGAGCGCCTCGCCTCCTGCTACATGCCCAAGCAGGGCGGCGGCCTCAGGCTGCAGGACGATGCCGGCAAATCGACCTATGCCGAGCCGCCCAAGCTGGAGAGCGGCGGCGGCGGCCTTCTCTCCACGGCGCACGACTATATGCGCTTCTGCCGCATGATGCTGGGCGGCGGCACGCTGGACGGGGTGCAGATCCTGTCGCCCAAGACGGTGGAGATGTTCTCGCTGAACCTTTTGCCGGGCGGCAAGTCCCTGGTCGACATGGTGGCGGGCGAGGGCCTGTTCTCCGAGGCCGGCTATAACGGCGTCGGCTTTTCCATCGGGTGCAGCGTGACGCTGAGCACCGCGCTCACCCGCCTGCCGGGCACGCCGGGCGAGTTCGCCTGGGGCGGCGCCGCCTCGACCGCGTTCTGGATCGATCCCAGGGAGGACCTGGCCGTGGTGTTCATGACCCAGGTGATGGGCAGCGACGCGCGGCTGACGCTGCGGCGGGACCTTCGCACGCTGGTCTATTCGGCGATGACGCAGAGTTATGCCTAGCCGTCCTTGACCGGACCGGACCGTCTGCTATGACCGGACGGACGCCATAAAATGGCGCGCCAGGAACAGGAAACGGCCGGAAAATGCCCGCGAAAAAGCCGCTCGTCATCGTCACGCGCAAGCTGCCCGACGCGATCGAGACGCGCATGCGCGAGCTGTTCGACGCGCGGCTGAACCTCGACGACAAGCCGATGAGCCAGGCCGAGCTGATCGAGGCGGTGCAGAAGGCCGACGTGCTGGTGCCGACCGTGACCGACCGGATCGATTCCAAGGTCATCGTGCGGGCGGGACCGAACCTCAAGCTGATCGCCAATTTCGGCACCGGCGTCGACAATATCGACGTCAAGACGGCGCTCGACAAAGGCATCGTCGTCACCAACACGCCGGGCGTCCTGACCGAGGACACCGCCGACATGACCATGGCGCTGATCCTGGCGGTGCCGCGCCGGCTGGTGGAGGGCGTCAAGGAGCTGGAGGACGAGCACTTCAAGGGCTGGTCGCCGAACTGGATGCTCGGCCACCGCATCTACGGCAAAAGGCTGGGCATCGTCGGCATGGGGCGGATCGGCCAGGCGGTGGCGCGGCGGGCCAAGGCGTTCGGCTTGCAGATCCACTATCACAACCGAAAGCCGGTGCATCCCGACATCGAGCACGAGCTGGAGGCGACCTATTGGGAGAGCCTCGACCAGATGCTGGCGCGGATGGACATCGTGTCGGTCAACTGCCCGCACACGCCGGCGACCTATCACCTGCTCTCCGCGCGGCGGCTGAAGCTGATGAAGCCGCAGGCCTATATCGTCAACACGGCGCGCGGCGAGGTGATCGACGAGAACACGCTGGCGCGGATGCTGGAGGCGGGGCAATTGTCGGGCGCGGGGCTGGACGTGTTCGAGCACGAGCCGGCGGTGAATCCGAAGCTGCTCAAGCTGAAGAACGTGGTGCTGCTGCCGCATATGGGCTCGGCGACGATCGAGGGCCGCATCGACATGGGCGAGAAGGTGATCATCAACATCAAGACCTTCGCCGACGGCCACAAGCCGCCGGACCGGGTGATCCCGGCGATGCTGTAACCGCGTGCCGCTCACATAATCCGCGGTTACCTTCCACGACAAAATGCCATCGGCTCCCCGAACGCCCGTTCGGGTCGTCAGCATCTGGGAACTTGGTCCGGCCGCAACCGATATGGCGTCAGGTGGGTACGCCTACAAGGCAGTGCGGACATGAAAGCGGCCTTTTCAGCGGACATCCAAGACCTGTCTTTTGCCATAACCAGATGATATCGTTATATTTATGGCCCAAGGCGACAGGGACCCCAAAGCGGACATAAAAGCGGCTCCCGACCGGGGGGAGTCGATCGGTCTGATGGAACCCGTACGACTCGGCGATGATTGCCGCGACCGTTCGAAATTGTCCGATATGGTCGTCGAACTCGCCCGCCGGTCAGCCGGATTTCGCGGCAGCCTGCCCGAGGTCCTTATGGCATCTCTCGCCAAGCTCGTGCGGGCGATGAATTGCTATTACAGCAATCTCATTGAAGGCCACGACACCCATCCCATCGATATCGAACGCGCCCTCAACCAGGACTTCAGCAAGGACGCAAAGAAACGCAATCTTCAGCTGGAAGCCGCGGCACACATCGAAGTTCAACAATGGATCGATTCCGGTGGGCTGACCCAGAAGCCAGTGACGGTGGCCGCGATCCGGGAAATACACCGGATCTTTTACGAGGCGATGCCGGCGGACTTACGTTGGGTGGAAGACCCTCGTACCGGCGAGCGTGTCGCGATCGTGCCGGGAGAGCTTCGACCGCGCGACGTCAAAGTCGGAAATCATATCGCCGTCAGCCCGGGAGCCGTGCCTCGGTTTTTGGCGCGCTTCGAAGATGTCTTTTCGCAGCTCGGCGTAGCCGAACGTGTTCTGGCGACCGCGGCCGCGCATCATCGCCTTGCCTGGATACATCCGTTCATCGACGGCAATGGGCGGGTCGGCCGCTTGATGGCGCACGCCATCCTGCTGCAGGCGCTCGATACCGGCGCACTCTGGTCGGTCGCACGCGGGCTGGCGCGGAACGTCGACGAATATAAGAGCCATCTCGCATATTGCGACGAGCCACGGCTCAATGATCTGGACGGCCGCGGCAACCTCAGCGAAATGGCCTTGGTGCGATTCACGGAATTCTTCCTGCGAGTCTGCCTGGATCAGGTCGCGTTCATGGAAGATCTGATGCAGCCCGACAAGCTACGGACGCGCATCCTGACATGGGCGGAAGAACTCATCCGCCTTGGTACGTTGCCACAGAAATCCGGGACCGTGCTCGACGTCCTCCTCTATCGTGGTGAGATACCGCGCGCGGAAACCAGCCTGTTGCTCGGTGTTGGAGAACGGCAGGCTCGCCGCATCGTCTCCGCGCTCGCTGACCAAGGTGCTGTCGTGTCCGACAGCCCCCGCGCGCCAATCCGGCTTGCCTTTCCTGCAAAATTGGCGGGCCGATGGATGCCCGGCCTGTTTCCCGACAAGATCGATCCGGTCGCCTAGGCAGCAAGAAACGCAAGCCGGATTGGCGCGCGCGACATACGCGCGTGGCGGCCGCCCTCACCCTGCCGCTTTCCCCGGAGCGGGAGGGTTTTCCGTCTCAGGGCAGCTCGTAGATCACCGCGTTCCAGTATTTCACGCGGTGCGCGCCGGAGCGGCGGAAGCCGCGGTGGCGCAGCTCGCGGCCGATCATCAGGTTGAAATAGCCGTGCGCCACCAGCGCTGTCGCGCCCTCCGCGCTCGCGCGCTTCATCAGGATGTCGGCCGCCTCGGCGGCGCGGTGCTTGGCCTTGCGGTAGTTCTCGATCTCCGGGTGATAGCCGGCGTGCCACAGGATGCGCGCCATCACCGCCCAGGTCGGCACCCGCATGCGCAGCAGCGGGATGCGCGGGCTGGCCAGCGGCGCCTCGGCGAACAGCGGGTCGGCGATCAGCTCGGCGTTCGGCGCCAAGGCCTTGGCGCTGCCGGTCGAGCGCGGCCGGTCGGAGGTGAAGATCGCGCCGATCTCCTTCACCAGGTCCTGCAGTTCCTCGGGCGGGGCGCTGGCGGGATCCAGGCCCGCCGCCTCGTAGTCGTCGATATAGGTGCGGAACTCGGCATGGGAGGCGCGCGCGTCGGTCGGGATCGCCGGGCGGCCATGGCGTACGAGCACGATGCGCATCGGGGCCGCGGCATGGGCGTGACGGCGCGCGCGGCGCGGGACGACGGGCGCGATCTCGGGCATCACGTCGGCGGAGGTGGTAATGGCAGCTCCTTGGCGCGACCGGGGCGCCGTCTTACGATCCGGCGCAGTTCAACACCGCAACATGACGGGGAAATGGCACATGGAACAAGGCGATTTGGCCGGCAAAGTCGCAATTGTCACAGGTTCCGCGACCGGAATCGGGGCCGCGGTGGCCCTGGGGCTCGCCCGGCGCGGCGCCAATATCGTGGTCAACTACACCAGAAGCGAGGCGGAAGCCCGCCAGACCGCCGAGGCGGTCGAGAAGGAAGGCGCCCAGGCCCGCCTGGTCCAGGGCGACGTAGCGAAGGACGAGGATTGCGCCAGGCTGGCACAGGCCGCCACCGAGGCCTGGGGCCGCATCGACATCCTGGTCAACAATGCGGGGACGACGAAATTCGTCACCAACCACGCCGATCTCGATTCGCTGAGCGCGGAGGATTTCCAGCGCCTCTACGCGGTCAACGTGATCGGTCCGTTCCAGATGATCCGCGCCTGCCTGCCCGGCTTGCGGGCCCATGGGGCCGGTTCGGTGGTCAACGTCTCCTCGATCGCCGGCATCGCGGGCATCGGATCCTCGGTCGCCTATGCCGCCTCGAAAGGCGCGCTCAACACGATGACGCTGTCGCTGGCGCGCGCTTTGGCCCCCGAAGTGCGGGTGAACGCCGTGTGCCCCGGCTATGTCGACACCAACTGGTTCGTCAAGCAGTTCGGCAAGGAAACCGCCGAGCGGATCGCGGAGGCCGAGGGCAAGCGCAACCCGCTGCAGCGCCTCGCCGACGGCGCCGAAATCGCCAAGACCGTGCTGTTCTTCGCCGGCCCCGAATCCGGCAACATCACCGGCGAAATGCTGCTTTCCGACGGCGGCATCCATCTGGCGCTGCCCGGAGCCCGCCGCTAAGCCCAATTGGGCGGCTTTCTGCTCAGCTTTCGAGCAATCATGTGTTGCGCCGCAACAACGCCCCCCTGAAACCGGCGCTCCAGCGCACGAAACGTGCGTACACATGCTGTCTTCGTATTGAAATTTTACGCGCCGGTCACAAAAGTCGATCCCGGCGCGGCGTTGCTAGTGCGTGCGCGAGATTTGCCGCTAACGAGAGGGCTGAATATGAAGAATCTTTCCACGAAACTGCTGCTGGGCGCCGTGAGCCTTGCCGGCCTTGCGGCAACGACCGTTCCGGCCTTCGCCGACGACGATTGGGGTACGCTCTCGGCCTATGTCGATGTGCAGAGCGACTATCGCTTCCGCGGCATTTCCCAGAACAACAGCCAGTTCGCGCCGCAGGCGTCGGTCAACTGGAGCGGTCCGGACGGCTTCTATGCCGGCGTGTGGACCTCGAAGATCGACTGGCTGGGCCTGCCGATCGTCGGCGGCAACCCGTCCTACGAGCTCGACATCTATGGCGGCAAGCACTTCGATCTCGACGGCACCGACCTGAACGTCGAGGCCTATTACTACTCCTATCCGGACGCCAACAAGCTGTTCCTGGGACCGAAGAAGGCCAGCTTTTTCGAAGGCATCTTCCAGCTCTCGCACAGCTTCGGCAACCTGGCGCTGACGGCGACCGGCGCGGTTTCGCCGGAGTTCAGCCTGGGCGGCGGCACCGGCGGCTATATCGAGGGCACGGCGTCCTATCCGCTCACCGACTGGCTGTCGATCAGCGGCAATGTCGGCCATCAGTGGGTCGACGCGGCGCCGACCGACTACACGCATTTCGACATCGGCCTGACGGCGACCTACCGCCACTGGGCGCTCGACGTGCGCGCCAACGGCACGGATCTGGATAAGGTGGGTTGCAGCTTCTACATGTTCTCCGGCGCGGTCAGCAACACGATCTGCACGACCGGCGTGGTGGCGACGCTGACCTACAGCATCCCGGACGTGCTGAATCCGTGATCGCGTAAGTACCGATCGAACGAAGAAAAGCCCGCAGGGGAAACCCCGCGGGCTTTTTCTTTGGAGAGCAGAGCACTGCACCACTCGGTGTCGTCCGCCGCGAATGCGGCGGACCCAGCTGAAATCTGCACTACCGCAGCAAATTTCACCTGGGTGGCCCGCATTCGCGGGCCATGACACCAACAGGAATAAATCAGCCTGAAATCAACTTGCTCTACGCCGCTCAGCCGGCGTCCGGCTTTTTCGCGAACACGGCGCGCAGCTTGTTGTCCTGGATCAGGCTGGAGAAGCCGGCGATGGTGTCCAAGCCCAGGCCGCGCGGCAGGCCGGTCTCGGGATCGGGCTCGATGGCGCCATAGGCGACGCTCTTGATCTTCTCCCATTTGCCGGCGGGCTTCTTGATCTCGAGCTGGACCACCGTGCCCTTCAGCACCAGCCGCACGATCGCCTCCGACGGCCGGGACGGCTTGGTCAGGCTGAGATGGCCGCCGATCGTCTGCCAGCCATTGGCGAGCGCCCAGGCGCTCAGTTCTTCCTTGGTCAAGGCGTGGTCCTTCGCGGGCGGCGCATCCTACACGCTTTCGAGCGCCCGCTTCAGGGCGCCGAGGTCGAAAGGCTTGGTGAGGATGATGGCGCCGGAGGGGATGCCGCCGGCCTCGGGCTCCGTCGAATAGCCGCTGGCGATGACGATCTTCAGGTTCGGAAGCAGGCGCCGCGCCTCCGCCATCAACTGGCGGCCGTTCATGCCGGGAAGGCCGAGATCGGTGAGCAGGATCTCGATCGCCGGATCGCTGCGCAGGATGTCCAGCGCCTCGGCGCCGTCGCCGGCCTCGGCGGTGTCGAAGCCGAGCTCCTGCGCCATGTCCACCGTCGTCATGCGGATCAGGCCGACATCCTCCACCACCAGTACCTTGCGCGGAGTCGCGGGTGCGGCGGGAGCGGGCTCGGCCACGTCGTCGAGCAGGCCGCGGATCTTCCGCGCCAGGTCGTCCTTGCGATAGGGCTTGGACAACAGATGCGCGTCGTCGTCGAGGCGGCCATTGTGGACGATGGCGTTCTGCGTGTAGCCGGAGGTGTAGAGCACTTTGAGGCCGGGGCGCAGCTCCTGCGCGCGGCGGGCGAATTCGCGGGTGTTGAGCGGGCCCGGCATCACGACATCGGTGAACAGAAGATCGACGCGCGCGCCGCTGGCGATCACCGCCAGGCCCTGCTCGGCGCTTTCGGCCTTGAGCACGGCGTAACCGAGATCGGCCAGGATATCGACCACGGCGGCGCGGACGCCGGCATCGTCCTCCACCACCAGGATGGTCTCGCTGCCGCCGACGACATCGGCCATCGACACCGGATCGAGGCCCTCCTGCGGCTTCCTGGTGCGCGGCAGGTAGATCTTCACCGTCGTGCCCTGCCCCGGCTCGCTGTAGATCTTCACATGCCCGCCCGACTGCTTGACGAAGCCGTAGACCTGGCTGAGGCCGAGGCCGGTGCCCTTGCCTTCCGGCTTGGTGGTGAAGAAGGGATCGAACACCCGCGCCACGACCTCCGGCGGCATGCCGGTGCCGGTGTCGCTGACGCCGAGCATGACGTATTGGCCGGCCGTGACCTCGGCATGCTGGGCGGCGTAGCTGTCGTCGAGATAGGCGTTGGCGAGTTCGATGGTCAGCTTGCCGCCGTCCGGCATCGCGTCGCGGGCGTTGATCGCGAGGTTGAGGATTGCGTTCTCGACCTGGGAGGGATCGACCAGGGTGTTCCACAGCCCGCCCGAGACGATCGATTCGATCTCGACGCGCTCGCCCAGCGTGCGGCGCAAGAGGTCGGTCATGTCGTGGAGCAGCCGCCCCAGATTGGTCGAGCGCGGATCGAGCGCCTGGCGCCGCGCGAAGGCGAGGAGCTGGGCGGTCAGGCGCGAGCCGCGCTCGACGGCGGAGATCGCGTTCTGCAACCGCTCGGCGGTCTTGGGATCGGCGCGCGCATCGGCCGCCGCGAGGTCGAGATTGGCGCTGATGATCTGCAGCAGGTTGTTGAAATCGTGCGCCACGCCGCCGGTGAGCTGGCCGACCGCTTCCATCTTCTGCGACTGGCGCACCGCGGCCTCGGCGCGGACGCGGGCGGTGACGTCGGCGGCGGCGACCAGGAAACCGGCGCCCGGCACGGCGGCGCGATAGACGTCGAGGTCGCGCTCGGCACGCGCGAAACGCTCATAGCGGTTCTCGCCGCCGGGGGCGATGACGACTTCGGAGAAGGCGCGGCGCGACTGGGCGGCGTCGAACTGCTTGAAGGTGTCGAGCGCGGCGCCGATGGCGGCCAGCCGCTCGGGAAAGTCCATCAGGCGGAAGAACACGTTGTTGAACGCGGCGACGCGATCGGCCTCGTCGAACACCAGGATGCCGTCGCGGATGTTGTCGAGCGTCGCCTGCAGGATGCTGGCCTGGCGGCGGCGGATCGCCTCGCTGACCTCCAGACGCATGTTGTTGCGCACCAGCATGCCGGCGGCGATGAGCAGGACGATCAGGGCGACGATGACCGCGAGGACGGCGCTCAGGATCTCCATCCGCTCGACGTCGCGGCGGTTCTGGATGCGCTGGGCGAGCAGATGCTGCTCCTCCGCGAGGCCGGCGGAAATGATGAGGCGCACCGAATCCATCGCGGCCTTGCCCCGGTCCATCAGCGCCATCATGGCGGGCGACACCGCCACGGTGGCGTTGAGCGCGATCACGCGGTCGAGCAGGCGCAGCCGTCCTTCGACGAGGCCGCGCAGGCTGCGGGCGCGTGTCTGCTGCTCGGGATTGTCGCGCGTCAGGGCGTCGAAGCGGTCGAGGTCGCGGGCGGTCCGCAATTTGGCGGCGTGGAACGGCTGGAGATAGATGGCCTTGTGGGTCAGCAGATAGCCGCGCTCACCGGTCTCGGCGTCGGCGGCGTCGGCGAGGACGGCCCGCAGCGAATCGATCACTTGATAGGTGTGGACGATCCAGCCCTGTTCCTGGCGCTCGTTCTCGGCGAAGGCGGCCGTCAGATAGACCACGCCGGCGAGGACCAGGAAGAGCGGTACCGCCGCCAGCAAAATCCATCGATTGGCGGCCACACATTCCCCCACGCCCATCTCGCCGTGAGTAGAACGCCATTCAACTCAATCGGTTCCAATTTCCGCGCATTCGGCTGTTCATGGAAAGTTTTCAGCGGAAACTGCTTTCAGCCTCGTGGAGGGGGCACTCCAAGCGAAGGACGGGCAACGGCCCGCCTTCGCCCGTCCATACGCTGTCGCTACGGACGGCCACGGCGTGGCATCCGCCTTCGCTGCGCCGCAGGACCGGGCCACACCCCAATCACGCCGTAGCGCAGCGAAGGCGGATGGTCGGAGAGAGAGGATTCGAACCTCCGGCCCCTAGCTCCCGAAGCTAGTGCTCTACCAGGCTGAGCTACTCTCCGATGCCGGTCTGGCGCCGGGCAGCGCCTCATTCTTTTCGCCTGGGCCCAGGGGGCCCCGGCGCGGGAGGCGACCTTATATAGAGGGCGTTTGGGGGCCGCAACCGGCCTTACGACCCCGGGCGAACCTAATCGGGACGGACGCTCGCCAAGCAAAAAGGTGTCATGGCCCGCGAATGCGGGCCACCCAGGTGACGCCTTACCCCACAGGCGTCACCTGGGTCCGCCGCATTCGCGGCGGATGACACCATGGGTGTGAATTTCCGAACCGAACGTCAGGGGGCCTTCCGGGTCACCCGCCACACCGTGTCGCCGACATCGTCGGCCACCAGCAGGGCGCCGGACTTGTCGATCGCCACCCCGACCGGGCGGCCCTGGGCCTCGCCGCCGGGCGACAGGAAGCCGGTCAGGACCTCCTTCGGCTCGCCGCTCGGCTTGGCGCCCGTAAAGGGCACGAAGATCACGCGATAGCCGGCGCGCGGGTTCCGGTTCCAGGAACCGTGCTGGCCGATGAAGATGCCATGGGCGTAGTCCGGCCCGAGTTTCGCCGCGTCGGAGAACACCAGGCCCAGCGAGGCGGTGTGGGCGCCGAGCGCGTAGTCCGGCGCGATCGCCTTTGCCACCAGGTCGGGGCGCTGGGGCTGCATGCGCGCATCGACGTGCTGGCCGTAATAGCTGTAGGGCCAGCCATAGAAGCCGCCATCCTTCACGCTCGTCATGTAGTCGGGGACGAGATCGCTGCCGATCTCGTCGCGCTCGTTGACCGTGACCCAGAGCGTGTCGGCGCCGGGCAGCCAGTCCATGCCGTTGGGATTGCGGATGCCGGAGGCGAAGACGCGATGCCCGCCGGTCTTCAGGTCGACCTCCCAGATCGCGGCGCGGCCGGCCTCGGCTGCGATGCCGTTCTCGCCGACATTGGAGTTCGAGCCGACCGTGACATAGAGCCTGGTGCCGTCGCGGCTGGCGATGACGTTCTTGGTCCAGTGATGGTTGATCGTGCCGGCCGGCAGATCGACGATCTTCGTGCCCTTGTCGGCAATCGCCGTGTCGCCCGCATGATACGGAAAGCGCAGCACCGCGTCGGTGTCGGCGACGTAGAAATCGTTGCCGATGAGCGTCATGCCGAAAGGCGAATTGAGGCCCGAGAGGAAGACGAAGCGCTGGTCGGCGACGCCGTCGCCGTTCGTGTCGCGCAAAAGGATAATGCGGTTGGGGCTTGCCGTGCCGGCGCCGGCGCCGCCCATGATGATTCCGGCGACGAAGCCGCGTATGCCCTTCGCGTCGTCCGGCTTGGGCGGGGAATTGGTCTCGGCCACCAGCACGTCACCGTTCGGCAGAACATAAAGCCAGCGCGGATGGTTGAGCTTGTCGGCGAAGGCGGCGACGGCGAGACCCGCTGCCGGCGTGGGCCTGGCGCCGGCGGGCCAGCCGACGCCCTTGGCCTGATTGATGGTCGGGATCAGCGTCGGATGCGGCGCCGGCAGTTCGGGCCTCGGCCCATAGCCGGCCAAAGCGGGCAGTTTCGCGGTGTCGCCGGCCGTCCACAGCAGCACGGCGCCGGCCGCGATCACGACCACCAGGCAAATTCCGATCCATTTCAGGATACGCATGGCTTCCCCGTTTCGGCTTATCGCAGGAACGTGAGCTTACACCTTTCGTTCCGGCTTGGATGCCCGGCCGCGCGTTTGACGACGCGCGCGGCGAGACATAGTCTCGCCGTTCCTCGCGGCGTTCTCGCGAAACATCTCTGTCGTACATCGCGTCGATCATCGCCCGCTCCGGCACGCGGCTGCGCGTCCGCATCGGCGAGAGGGAGGTTTCCATGGGCGCCACCGGCCAGGTCACCATCACGTCGGGTCCGCTGACCGTCACCGCCTATCCGGGCGACAATGCCGTGCTGATCGCCATGTCGCTGGCCGACGGCGCGGTCGACACCCAGTCGAAGAACCTCGCGGGCTTCGCCATCTACCGCAAGGTGGGCGGCGCGGCCGAGATCGCCATTCCCAACCGGCTGAACTTCACCGCCGCCGTCACCAAGGACACCACGCCGGAGGAGCGCGAATGGACGCCCTCCGACCAGGCGCCGTTCCAGAAATTCCGCTGGGTCGATGTGCTGGCGCAGGATTTCACGTCGGCCATAACTTATCGCGTGGTGGCGAAGTATTTCAGCGGCGGCGGGCCGGCGATGACCGACGGGCCGAGCGCCAGCGTCACGGTCCAGCCACCGGGACCGGCGCACGGCAATTTCAGCGTCGCGTTCACGCGTGGCTATGCGTCCTCGCAGGCCTATGTCGACAAATTCCAGAACAAGGATATCCGGCCGAAGAAGAAAACAGCGGACTTCGACACCAAGCCCTATGTGCCGCAATATGTCTGGCTCGGCGCCGACGCGCGCAAGCACCTGTTCGACTTCATCGCCGAATGCGACGCCGACAGGACCGCGAAGATCGACATCCTGGTCTACGACATCGACGAGCCGGACGTCATCAAGGCGTTCTGCGGCTGGGGCACGGAGGGCCGGCTGCGCGCCATCCTCGACAACGCCCCGCTGCACACCAAGGCCGGCGCGGTGGAGATCGACGTCGCCAAGATGCTCAAGGCCGCGGCCGGCGCGGCCAACGTCAAGCAGGGGCACTTCTCGCGCTTCCAGCACAACAAGGTGATCGTCAAGCGCGATGCCAGCGGCAAGGCGCAGAAGGTCCTGTTCGGCTCGATGAATTTCTCGCTGCGCGGGCTCTATATCCAGGCCAACAACATCATGGTGGCCGATGACGCGACGACGGCGGGCTATTTCGCCGATGCGTTCGACGCGGCCTGGGCCGGCGACGTCCAGACCGGCGCCTTCACCAAGGCGGCGATCGCCCAAGGCTACAACACGATCAGCGCCGCGGACAGCGCGGCGTTGCCGCAATCCTCGGTGGCGCTGTCGCCGCACAAGGACGACGCGATTTCGCTGGGGCCGGTGAGCGACGCGATCCGCGCCGCCAAGAGCTCGGTGCTGTTCGCCGTGATGGCGCCGTCGGGCGGCGGTTCGGTGCTGGATTCGCTGCGCGTGATCGCGGGCGCGCCGACGATCTTCTCCTACGGCACGGTGGAGACCGCGACCGGCCTTGCGGTGCAGAACGCCGACGGCCAGATGGGCGACGTGACGCCCTTCGCCTTCCTCAAGGACAAGGTGCCCGAGCCGTTCAAGAAGGAATGGAATGGCGGGCCCGGCATGCACATCCATCACAAGTTCATCGTGGTGGATTTCAACGACGCCAAGCCGCTCGTCTTCACCGGCTCGTCCAATCTCGCGGCGGGCGGCGAGAAGGCCAATGGCGACAACCTGATCCAGATCCACGATCCGGTGATCGCGGGGCTCTACATGATCGAGGCGGTCAAGCTGTTCGATCACTACTCCTTCCGCAAGCACATGGCGGCGGCGACCGTCGTGAAGCCGCTGTGCCTCTGGTATCCGGCGATGCCCGGCGCCGGCGCGCCATGGTGGAAGGCCTACTACGACAAGACGAGCATCCGGCTGCGCGACCGCTACATGTTCGCCGACCTGCCGCTGCCGGCGGGCGTGGCGGCGGTGAAGTCGGTCGACTGGTCGGCGATCCCGAAGGGGCCGGCGAAGGCGGGCGGGACACCGGCTAAGAAGAAGGCGGCAAAGCCGAAGACCGCCAAAAAGGCCGCGACGAAGACGGTCAAGAAGAAAGCCAAGAAGAAGACACCAGCGCGGAAGGCCGTGAAGAAGATCACGAAGAAAAAGGTCGGGAAGAAGGCCGCGCGCAAGACGAAAAAGGCGCGGCGGTAGGCGCGCAATTCAGTTGATTACATCACAGGTGTCATCCGCCGCGAATGCGGCGGACCCAGGTGAACCCGCTCCACTGGAGCAGATGTCACCTGGGTGGCCCGCAGTCGCGGGCCATGACACCTCATTTTGTTGTTAGAATTTTGGAGACCGGCGGCATCGCCAAACCGGTTGGGTTTGCGCGCGCGATGGGGCAGAAAGGCCACGCAACCGAGGCGGGCCCGTCATGCGCGAACTCTTCGTCATCTTCTCGACCGTCTTCCTGGCGGAGCTCGGCGACAAGACCCAGCTTGCAACCCTTTTGTTCGCCAGCGACGAGAAGAATTCCGCCTGGCCGGTGTTCTTCGCCGCCGCGACGGCGCTGGTGCTGTCCACCGCCATCGCGGTCGCGCTCGGCACGATGGCCGAGCGCTACCTGACCTTCATTCCGCTGAAGCTGATCGCGGGACTGGGCTTCATCGCCATCGGCGTATGGACGGTGGCGTCGCATTTCCGGGGCGCGTGATCGAAACCCACGCCGGTGTTTGATTCACGCGGAGCCGCGGAGACGCGGAGGAAGGCAGCCGGTTGACGATCCGTTGGACGCCTTCCTTGAACGTTGGAGCACCGAAATTGACGAGCAATCCGACCGAGAGATTCAAAAGTCTGAGATAGGTCAGCAACTGCTTCGCGTGGACCGGCAGCGCACGCTCGACGGACTTGATTTCGACGACAACGCAACGATTGACCAAGATATCCACACGGTAAGCGTCGTCGAACTGGAGGCCGTCATATTCGAAGGAAACTGCGTGCTGACGCTCGACGAGGAGTCCGCGGCGCGCGAGATCGCGCGCCAGCACGACTTCATACACCGACTCCAAAAGGCCAGGGCCAAGCCTGGCATGGAGCCGGTATGAGGCATCGACGATCAAACCTGTTACGTCGTCCAGCGACCGGATGACCTCCGCGTTCTCCGCGGCTCCGCGTGCCACATCCATCGAGCGATCCTCCCCGCAGGAAGCAGGATCGCTCGGATGTATCGCGGAGCTGTGCGAAAAGCGTCGCCACGTGTCGCGAACGAAACAGGAACTCTATTTATAGATCAGGCTGATGGTTTCGGCGATGCAGGCGGCGCGGGTCTGGCCTTCGATCTCGATCGTCACCTCGTTGATGAGCTGCATGCCGCCGGCCTTGGGCTCGGCGCTGATCAGCTTCTGGCGGGCGCGGACCTTCGAGCCGACCGGAACCATGTTGGTGAACCGCACCTTGTTCGAGCCGTAATTGATGCCGCGCGTCACGCCGTCGATCCGCAGCATGCCACCGGTCAGCCAGGGGATCAGCGACAGGGTGAGATAGCCATGCGCGATGGTCTTGCCGCCGGGCATCTGGGTCTTGGCGCGCTCGACATCGACATGGATCCACTGGTGGTCGCCGGTGGCCTCGGCGAAAGCATTGATGCGCTCCTGGGTGATCTCCACCCAGTCGGATACGCCGATCTCCTGGCCGGCAAGCGCGGCGACGGTCTCGAAGGTTGCGGTTTGCATTCTGACTCTCCTGTCGTGACGTTTCTGAAACCAGCACCGTCGTCGCCCGCTTCATGCGGGCGATCCAATTTCTCCGGCGGGAAGAAATTGAATTGCCCGGACAAGCCGGGCAATGACGAATAAAGGGGCGGGGAAGGAACCAACGTTCAAACCCCGATCGGTTCGTTGGCGAGCGCGCGCACGCGGGCTTCGAGGCTCTTGATCGGGCCGTCCTCGATGCCGCGTTCGGCCAGGTGCGCCGCGGTGCGGTAGAGATAGTCGCGGTTGGTGCCGAGCGGACCTTGCGCCCGCGCGATGCGCTCCGCCGCCGCCTCCGGCGCCAGCGCGCCTTCATAGCGCGGATGATAGCGGTTGACGACGAAGGTCAGCACGCGCGTGCGGCCCTCGCTTTCGATATCGGCGCCGATCCAGCGCGGCTCATAGACGCCCGACAGCATCTCGCGCATCCACAGGATCGACAGTTCGCTCTCGACATCGGCGGCGGCGATGCGGTGGGCGATGCCGGCGACCGAGCCGCCGCGGTCGATGCCGAGCGTCAGGCCGGGCTTTTCCATCGTGCCGCGCCCGACGCGCTGGGCGATGCAGAACAGCCGGTGATAGCCGCGCACATGCGCCTTCGCGCTCTGCGCGACGGTGATCGCGGGATTCCACATCAGCGAGCCATAGCCGAACACCCAGGCATCGGTGCCTTCCGGCACGCTGCGCCGAATAACGTTGAGCGAGGCGCGGCGCGCCTCTTCCGACATCAGGGGAATGCCGCCGCGCGCGATGGCGGCGTCGGCGATGCGCCGCACGCGCTCGGGCGTGAAGTCCTCGCGCCGCATTTCGCGGCCGAGCGGCTGGAACGGGTCTTCCGGTTTGGCCTCTTCGTCAGACAATGCGCGACTCGCGTTTTCCCCAATAGCGGTCCCGGATCAGCCTCTTGTAGAGCTTGCCGGTCGGATGGCGCGGCAGCTCCGGGTCGAAATCGACGGACCGCGGGCATTTGATCGGGGAAAGCCGCGCGCGGCAATAGGCGATGAGTTCCTGCGCGAATTCCGGCGTCGCGTCCTTCCAGTCGAGCGGCTGGACCACCGCCTTCACCTCTTCGCCGAAATCCTCGTTCGGCACGCCGATCACCGCGACATCGGCCACCCTGGGATGGGTGATCAGCAGGTTCTCCGCTTCCTGCGGGTAGATGTTGACGCCGCCGGAAATGATCATGAACGCCTTGCGGTCGGTGAGGTAGAGATAGCCGTCGGCGTCGAGCTTGCCGACATCGCCCAGCGTCGACCATTCGGAATGCAGGGGATGGCGGCTCTCCGCCGTCTTCTTCGGGTCGTTGTGATAGGAGAACTGCGCCGCGGAGGCGAAATAGATCGTGCCTTCCTCGCCAGCCGGAAGCTCGTTGCCTTCGTCGTCGCAGATATGGACCGGAGAGACCAGCGATTTGCCGACCGTGCCGGGATGCTCCAGCCAGTCGGCGGAATTGACGTAGCACATGCCGTTGCCCTCGGTGCCGGCATAGTATTCGTGCAGCACCGGGCCCCACCAGTCGATCATCTTGCGCTTGACCTCGATCGGGATGGGGGCGGCGGCGTGGATCGCGGATTTCATCGAGGACACGTCGTATTTGAGGCGCTGGTCCTCCGGCATCTTCAGCATGCGGACGAACATGGTCGGCACCCATTGGCTGGCGCTGGCCTTGTAGCGCTCGATCGCCGCGAGCGCCGCCTCGGCGTCGAAATGCTCCATCACCACGACGGTGGCGCCGAGGCGCTGCACCGTCATCGAATAATGCAACGGCGCGGCGTGATAGAGCGGCGCGGGGGAGAGATAAATCGACTCCGCGTTGATGCCGTAGAGCATCGCGACCAGGCCGGCCAGCGGCGTCGGTGTGTCGATGGCAAGGCCGGAGAGCGGCTGGCGCACGCCCTTGGGCCGGCCCGTCGTGCCGGAGGAATAGAGCATCGCGGCGCCGGCGGTCTCGTCGGCGATGCGCGTGGCCGGCATCTTCGCGGTTTCGTCTTCATACGATGCGTAGCCGGGGATCGTGCCGCCGACCATCAGGAGCGTCACGCCGGGGATCAGCGGCGCGACCTCGACGGCGACCTTGGCGAGGCTGTGGCCGGCGATCAGGACTTTCGCGTTCGCGTCCTTGACGATGTACTCGACCTCGCCGGCGGTGAGGCGCGAGGACACCGCGGTGAAATAGAGACCGGCGCGCTGCGCCGCCCAGCAGATCTCGTGATAGCGGGCATTGTTCTCCATGAAGATGCAGATGCCGTCGCCGGCCTTCAGGCCCAGCGCGCGGAAGAACTGGGCGCCACGGTTCGAACGGTCTTCGAGCTCGCCGAAGGTGATGGTCTCGCCCGTCGCGGCCATGATGACGGCGGGCTTGTCGGGCGTCGTCTGGGCGACAATCGTCGGATGCATGCGCGTTTCCCGGTATTTTCTGAATATCGTTGGCGAAATTTGTAGGGCGCGAAGGGCGGGCGCGTAAAGGACACTGACGCGGCCGTCAGGTTGACAGGCGCCGCTTCGCCCGCCACATCGGGGCATGCCCGATTTCGTGCGCAAGAAAATGGCGCTCGCCGATGGCGAGGTGTCGTATCTGGAAGGAGCGGGCGAGGCGCCGCTGCTGCACTTCGCGCATGCGACGGGGTTCGATGCGCAGACCTATCGCGGCTTGTTGACGCCGCTGCAGGGCCGCTTTCGTGTCGCCGCCGCCGATCTGCGCGGCCATGGATTCACGACGCTGCCCGCCGTGCCGGGGCCGCTCGCCGACTGGTTCACCTTCGGGAAGGATCTGGCGGCGATCCTCGATGGGCTCGCGGCCGGGCCGGCGATCCTCGCCGGGCATTCGATGGGCGCGATCACCAGCCTGATGGTCGCGGCGGCGCGGCCCGAGCTGGTGCGCGGTCTTGTCCTGGTGGAGCCGGTGCTGGTGCCGCGCTTCAGCCGCCAGATCGCTTACGTGATGCGCCTCTTGGGGCGAACCCCGCCGGGCAACACGAACCTCGCGGCGCTGGCGGCGAAACGGCGCGCGATCTTTCCGTCGTTCGAGGCCGCGCTGGCGGCCTATCGCGGCCGGGGCGCGTTCAAGACCTGGCCGGACGAGACGATCGCCGATTATCTGCGCGGCGGGCTTCTGCCGACCGGCAACGGGACGGAGATGCGGCTGGCCTGCGAGCCGGCGTGGGAGTCGTCGGTGTTCCAGCATGCGCCGCCGGGCATCGCGCGGCTGGCGCGGCAGGTGCGCTGCCCGCTGACGCTGCTTTATGCGGGCGACGGCACGGCGCGCGAGCGCGAGGTGCGGCTCGTGGCGCGGCTGCATGGCGACGCGCGGACGATAAAAGTGCCGGGGACGACGCATTTCCTGCCGATGGAGCGGCCCGACGTGGTGCAGGACGAGATCGCGCGGATGGGGCGGATAACGGGATAGAGCGCGCGAAGCGCAAAATGATTCACGCGGAGGCGCGGAGAACGCGGAGGTCTTCACGAACCTCCGCGTTCTCCGCGGCTCCGCGTGAGTCGAATCTGTGCTTCGCGATTCGAGGCCCGATCTCGTGTCACCTGGGTGGCCCGCATTCGCGGGCCATGACACCGTTTTTCAGCCCGCGACGTCGCTCATCTGCGGCGCGACGTTGGCCTTGGGGTCGGGGGTCTGCGGGCGGAAGGCCTCGGCGGCCTTCTGCGCCGCCGCCTTGTCGTCGGGCGAGAGCTGCGAACCCAGCGCGTCGATGCGCGACCGGGACTCGGTGTCGCCGCTCGCCGCCGCGATGGCGTACCATTTGTAGGCGTCGATCAGGCTCTGCGGCACGCCCATGCCGCGCTCGTAGAGCACCGCGAGGTTGAACTGCGAATCGGCGAGGCCGAGCGCCGCCGCCTTGGAGAACCAGCGCGCGGCTTCCGCGAGATTCTTCGTCGTGCCCGCGCCCGAGGAATAAGCGACGGCGAGATTGTGCATCGCTTTGCGGTTGCCGGCCTGCGCCGCGAGCGAATACCAATGCACGGCGCGCGCCGGATCGGCCTTCACGCCGCGGCCGCGCTCATACATCGTGCCCAAACGATATTGCGCCACCGGCATGCCCTGCTCGGCGGCGCGCTCCAGCCATTTTGCGGCGTCGGGTTCGCTGACCGGGATGCCGTCGCCGTCGAGATATTTGAGGCCGACGATCAGCTCCGCCCGGGCGTTGCCGGCATTGGCCTGCGCGGTCAGCCGGTCGAGCGGCGTCAGCGCGGCGGCCTGGACCGGCTTGGGTGCGGTGGCGGGCGGTGTCGTGGCGGTTGTCGCCGGCACGGTGGCGGCGGGCGCCGGAACGGTCGTCGCGGACGCCGTCGGGGCCGGGACGGCATGGACTCGCGCCGGCTTGACCGTCTGCGGCGCCGCGAGCGGCTTGACGGTCACGGGGCTGGTCGCGGCTTCGCCGGCATCGACCTGGGGCGTAGTGTCGGCCGCAACGCGGATCGGCGCCGGGCTGTCGGATTTGGGGAACAGCATGCTGACGCTGTGCGTCGAATTCGACGACAGTTTCTGGCTCAGCACCGCGCCGGCGGCGATGGCGATCACCGCCATCAGCACGATGAGCGCGATCCACACGAAGGTCTTGCGCGACGAGCCGGGCTTGGCCGGTGCGGGCGTCGCGGCGGCGGCGCCCCAGGAGAAGCCGCTCATGCGGCTGCCGCGCTCGGCCTCGGCCTGGGCGGCGGCGGCGCGGGCGGAACGGCGCGCGGCGGAGAGATAATTGCCCGGCTCCTCCACGACGGGAGGAGGCGGCGCGGCGGCGAAAGGATCGGCGCCGAACGCGGCGGCGCCGCCGAAGGTCGCGTCGGTCGCGCCGAACGCGGTGGCGGTGGCCTCGTAGGGATGTTGGGCGAAGGGATCAGCGCCCGCCGGGAAGGGATGGGCGGCTTCGGCGAAGGGCGGCGCCTCGAAGGTCTGCTGCGGCGCGAAAGCCGGCGGCGGGGCGAAGGCGGGCTGCGGCGCCGGACTGGCGACGAAGGGATGCGCCGGCTCGGCCGGGGCGAAGGGATTGGGCTTGTCGATCGCGGCGCGCAGTTCGGCGACCTGGTCGCGCTGGCGCGCCTCGGTGGCGTCGATGCGCTGGGCGAGACGCTTGAGATTGTCCTCGAGCGCGTCGTTGGGCTGCGGCGCGTCGAACCGGCTGACGATGTCGGCCAGGCTGCGCTCGATGCTCGACAGGCGGCGGTCGATCGCGGGATCGGGCCCGCGCGCTTCCAGGCGCGAGACATTGTCTTCGAGCCGCGCGATGGCGCTGGCGGTTTCGGTGTCGCGGCGCAGGGCGGAGGCTTCCTCGTCCTTGCGCGCCTCGATGCTCTGCACGGTATGCGTGAGGACGTCGTTGCTCGCCTGGGCGGCGCGTTCGACGGCGCGCAGCCGCTCGTCGATCGCCGAGACATGGCCGAGGCGCTGGTCGATCTGCGCCACCTTGTGGTCGATCTGGCCGACGCGCTGGTCGATGCCGCTGGTCGCCTGCTCGCTCTCCTGGCGCGCCTGGGCGAGGCGGCCGGCGAGCGATTCGAGATTGGTCGCGAGCGCGCCGATCTGGGTGGCGGACTGGTTCGCGGTCGCGGCGATCTGGTCGGCGAGGCGCGACAGGCCCTGATGCAGGCCCTTGATCGCGTCGCGGGTGCCGTCATTGGCGCTGGTGCGCTCGACCCGTTCGAGCCGGTCGGCGAGGCCCAGCACATTGCCGCCGAGCTGGTCGAAGGCGACCGCCTGCTCGCGCGCGGCGATGTTGATCTCGGCCGCGGCCTTGCTCATGGCGCGGTTGTTTTCGGTCTGGTTGCGCTCGGCCGATTCCAGGCGGCGCGCGACGCTGCGCAGCTGCTCCTCGATGCGGCGATAGACGTCGTTGCTTTCGGTCTCGCTGCGCGCGACGCGGGCCAGCATGTCGGCGGTGTCGCGGCGCTGCGCGGTGGCGCGCTGCTCCGGCGCGGCGGCATAGCCGTCCTTGTTCGCCGCGGCGGCGTAGCTGCCGCTGTTGGAAGGCCATTGTTCGCGGGCTGGGGTCATGTCGTCCGGTGTGTCGGAAAAGCTGCGGAGGATTCTCCGGGTCATCCATTCGCCGACGGACAGGCCTTCCCGACGCGCTGCGGCTCTCGCTGCTTCGCGGGCCTCGGACGGAATACCCGCCACGTTCCAGGGAATGTCAGGCCGCATTTCGACTCACTTAGCACTGCACCCGCTACGATAAGTACCGGTGTCAAGATGTAGTGTAAAGAATGGTTCATCACCCGTTTTGCAGCGGTCACTCCGATGGACCGATGCAAAGCGGACATTCCGCCATCAGCGTTAATGTCGGGTTAAACGTCCGCCAACTAAGTAGTTGATCTGATTGGGTCGGTTGGAGTTTTTGCGAGACGCGTTGGAGTCGGAAGCACTTCACCGCTCGCCGTGCATTTTTGACCAGGTGCAGCGTAATGCGGTCGTCGATCTCGTCGTGCGAATGATCTTCTCAAAAGAAGGTTTTGAATCGCGCTAGCGCGCCAACCGTTTTTGGCAGCGACTGAGCTAGCAAGGTGTCCAGGTATTCGTCCGCAGTCTTGGGTGGATTCTTGAGGCGGGCTCTATGCGTCCGAACCGCCTAGAGAACGGCCGCTTGGTCGAGAGTGATCTGGAGACTGATAAAGTCGTCAGGATGCAGCGCTTCCAGGTTGTATTTCGCCAGCACGTCGGCGGGAAAATCTTTGAGGTTGGTTGTCACAATTGCGTCTGCACGACCGAAGATAGCGGCGGCAACTACGTGACGATCGTTTTTGTCGGGAAGAACAATGCCCTCGACCAGGCTCTCATATCCTTCAATGAGGGCGTCGGGGAGCGCGGTATTCATCAGTTCGACCGTGCGATCCAGGTCCGCCTGTTTGAGGTCCTCTCGATTGGCCAAGAGATTCCGAGTCCACTCCTCGTGAATTTTTGTGGTCCATTTCACGCGGAAAAGCCGCGCCGCTGCGAGCTGCATGAGCAGATCTCGCAACGGCGCGGGATACAATACACAGGCATCATAGACGGCAGTGTATTTTGACACTCTGTTAGTAGCCCATCTTTAGACCCTGGGCTTGAGACACCAACTCGTCGAGTGCTGCGTCTCGCTTCTTTTCTTGAGAAGCTTTGTACTTCTGCAAGTCGCTAAATCGAACCCTGCGATGACTGCCGGCCTTGTGGTGAGCGATGTCACCACGATCCAACAATTTGACAACATGCGGCCTGGAAACATTTAAGAAATCCGCCGCCTCTTGAGTTGTCAGCTCCGCATGGATGGGAATTATCGTTACGGCATTACCGCGCGACATCTCCGTTAGAAGATGCATAAGCAAAGTCCTAACAGCCGATGGCAGGCGCAGTTCAACATCCCCCTCCAGCCGGACACGAAGTTCACCTTCGCCATCCATTGCAGATAGAATGCGGCTCGATTCCGTCGCTAGTGCTACATCCTCCTTGCTCGGAACCACTGCGTCTTCTCTTTCGGTCAATCCGTTCATTTCATCCATCGAACTCTCCCATAAGCCCAAGTTCGCGCTACGCCCTCATATGGTACCCTTGCGTAGTAAACGCAATATCCGAAACAACAGCTATGCGAAATAATCGCAACGACGTTAAAAAGTTACTCGTTGGGCGATCTTTGTAGCCAGAGCTACCCCATTGAAGAGACTAGAGATCTGGAAAGTGATCAAACGGGGAACATAACTGCGATATTGCAATAAAATCAATTACTTAATTTCTTGTTAGCGACCCGGCCCGGTAGAGTTCGTCCGCGAGATGGCCGGTGGCCCAGAGCCAGGCCATGCGGAAATCCGAGACCAGCGACCACAGGGGGTAGGTGAAGGTCGCGGGGCGGTTCTTCTCCACGAAGAAATGGGCGATCCAGGCGGGGCCGTAACCGGCGATGAGCGCGACCAGACCGAGCCAGGGCCGGCCCGTCGCGAGCGCCGCCAGGAGGCATGCCAGCGCGAGGCCGGTGCCGAGGAAATGCAGGGCGCGGGTCGCGGGCCTGGCGTGTTCGTGAAGATAATAGGGCCAGAAATCGGAATAGGTTTCGATCGGGCGGTTGGTGCGCGGCGCCATCAACGGCCGCCCTCGCTGCCGCGCAAGGCGGCCTCCGGCGGCAGGGGAAGCGGCGCGGCGGCCTTGCTGTCCTTGGCGCTCGGCAGCGGCGTGACGACGGCCGGCGGCGCGGCGTCGTCATGCGGGCCGAGCCCCAGATCGGTCGAGAAGAGCTGCGTCACATAGATCGTGTCGCCGTTCACCGCGGCGCCGACGCCGGTGCGATTGTAGTCGGCGAAGGACAGGTTCTCCTTGTGCGGCGCGCTCGCGAGCCAGCTCGCGACGAAGCGGCGCGCCAGGTCGTTGACGTCGATCGCGGCCGCCGGCGTGTAATGCTGCGCCGCCATGTTCTCGCCGAGAAGTCCCTGGAAACGCGCGTCTTCCGCCATCAGCAGGCTGGCGGAGGTGTCGCCATTGGGCGCGGTGTGCGCGAAGTAATTCTTCGCCGCCATGTCGGCGGCGCGCTTGCGCGCGATGTCCGACAATTCCGGATCAATCATCAGCGACCGCGCCTTGGGATCGATGCGCGAGCGCTCGTCGGCGACGAGCACGGCGATGCGCTCCTCCAGCGCCGGCATCAGCGTCTTGGGATCGGGCGGCGGCGGTGGCGCCACGACCGCTTCGATGGTCGAACAGCCCGCCAGCAGCAGGAACGCGAACGCGGAAACGAGCGCGCGCATGCCTAGGGCAGGATCTCGAACAGGCCGGCCGCGCCCATGCCGCCGCCGATGCACATGGTGACGACGCCGAGCTTGGCCTTGCGGCGGCGCCCTTCGAGCAGAAGATGCCCCGTCATGCGCGCGCCCGACATGCCATAGGGATGGCCGATGGAGATCGCGCCGCCATCGACATTGCATTTGTCGTGCGGAATGCCGAGCACGTCCATGCAGTAGACGGTCTGGCTGGCGAACGCCTCGTTGAGCTCCCACAGATCGATATCGGCGACCGTCAGGCCGTGGCGCTTGAGCAGGCGCGGCACGGCATAGACCGGGCCGACGCCCATCTCGTCCGGCTCGCAGCCGGCGACCGCGAACCCCCGGAAAATACCTAGCGGCGCGATGCCGCGCCTGGACGCTTCGGCGCCGTCCATCACGACCACGGCGGCGGCGCCGTCGGCGAACTGCGAGGCATTGCCGGCGGTGATGTACTTGCCCTGGGCGACCTGCTGGCCGCCGCTGAACACCGGCTTGAGCGCTTTCAGGCCTTCGAGGGTGGTGTCGGGCCGGTTGCCCTCGTCATGGTCCACCGTGACGTCGACGATGGTTTCGGTGCCGGTCGCCCGGTCGACCTTCTTCATCTTGGTCTTCAGGGGGACGATCTCGTCCTTGAACTTGCCGGCCTGCTGGGCGGCGGCGGTGCGGCGCTGGCTTTCCAGCGAGTATTCGTCCTGGCGGTCGCGGCTGATCTTGTAGCGCTCGGCGACGATCTCGGCGGTCTCGATCATCGCCATCCACAGCGCCGGCTTCACCGCCATCAGATGCTCTTCGGTGAAGTGGTTCAGGTTCATGCCGCCCATCTGCACCAGGGAAATGGATTCGACGCCCGAGCCGATGGCGACCGTGGTGCCCTCGGTCATGATCTGCTGGCTGGCCATGGCGATGGCGTTCAGGCCCGAGGAGCAGAAGCGGTTGATCGTGACGCCCGCCGTGGTGACGGGGCAGCCGGCCCAGATCGCGCTGGCGCGGGCGATGTTGTTGCCGGTGGCGCCTTCGGGCAGGGCGCAGCCCATATAGACGTCCTCGACCTCGGCCGGATCGATCTTGGCGTTGGCGATGGCGCTCTTGATCGCGTGGCCGCCCATGGTGGCACCATGGGTCAGGTTGAAGCCGCCGCGGACGGATTTGGCGAGACCGGTGCGCGCGGTCGAGACGATGACGGCGTCTTTCATGGAAGGCTCCGAATGGGGGCGGGGCGGAACCTACTCCGGCCCGCGCCGCGGAGCAAAATCACGGCGTGGCCGCCGACCGCCTGCTATTCCGGCGCCGCGCCGCCTTCGCCGCGCAGATAGGCCGGATATCGGAGGCTGAACGTCAGCGCCAAAGCGAGCGCCACAAGTCCGGCCACCGCGGCTTCCGTCAGCGTGACGGCGGGGACCAGCAGGGCCGCCGCGTCGGCGATGGTCATGATCAGAAGCGCCGCCATCCACACCGCGGTGACGACGTAGTTGGCGCGCAGGAAGGCGGGCGCGCCCCACTGCTCCTGTGCCACCTGCTCGCGGGCGTATTGCAGGGTGAAGGGTTCGTGCAGCAGGAGCGAGAAGACGATGATCGCGAGCAGCCCGCCGTCGACGGCGAGGAGCACGGTGCCGTCGGCGAGCCCGGGCTGGATGAAGCCCTTGTAAAGCGCGAGCGTGCCGAACAGCGCGGTGTTGCCGGCGTCCAGCGTCTTGAGCACGCGGGTATCGAGGAAGGAGCGCATGCCGAGCGTGAAGGCGACGGCGAACGCCGCCCACAGCGCCATGTCGGCCGACAGGCGCATCAGCACGTCGAACAGGATGAACGGCAGGAAGCCGAGTACCAGATTCATGCGGGTCCCCGGCGGCCGGAACGGCGCGACGCCGTTCCGGCCGGTCGCATTACGGCGTCGCCGCCGCGTATTTGCGATTCGCGTAGAGCAGCCACAGATGCTGCGCCTTGGCGAAGCCCGGCGACGGGTTCGATACGGCGTTGAACGCCGTGACGGCGTCGGCGGTCTTGCCCTCCTTGATCAGCGATTCGCCGATCAGCATGTTCGCCTCGACGGCGTCGAGCTTCGGGCCGCCCTTGGCGAGCGCCGCGCGCGCCGTGGCCTCGGCGTCGGTGTAGCGGCCATAGCCGTAATAGGTCTCGGCCAGCTTGAGCATCACGTCCGCGCCGCTCTTCTTGGCCAGGGTCTCGAAGGCGGGAAGCACGGCGCGGTCGCGGGCGGCGGCGGCCTGCGCCTTGGCCAGATCGGCGCCGCCGACATGGCCGGCATCGAGGAACACGACCGCTTCGGCCGGCAGGGCGACGTTCGGCGCCAGGCACAGATTGGCCGGCAGGGTGTAGTCGCCGGGCTGGCCGCTGGCATGCGTGACGAGACGCAGGCGGTAGATGTGCAGCGCCTCGATGTCCTTGATGCCGCGCACGCCCATGCTGTTGTCGATGATCTGGCCCCAGTCGTCGGCATCGTCGTAATAGGTGACGATGGTCTCCAGCGTGGCGACCGCCTCGGCTTCTTTCTTGCCCTTGATCAGGGCGCCGAGCTTGATTTCGAGCGCGCCGCGGTTCGGCGGCTGGCCGGCGGGCGTCGCGTCGATCGCCTTCTGCGCGAAGGCCGCCGCGTTGTCGAAATCGTTGGCGAAGTAATAGGCCTGGGAGAGCGTGGCGATGATGGTCGGATCCGGCGGGCCGCCCAGCGCGATGAAGGCGGTGCCGTATTTGATCGCCTTGTCGTAGTGCCTGGACTGGTTTGCGAGCAGCGTCGCGTTGTGCAGGGTGGACGCCTTGTCGGCATCGGGCAGCGCCGGCGATTCCGCCATCGCCTCATAGGCGGTGTCGGCGGTCGCGTAATCGGCCGAGCCGATCGAGGCGTTGGCGAGGAAATTGTCGATCGTGTATTTGTCGAAATCGGTCTGGTCCGGCACCGCCTGCGCCTGCTTGATCAGTTCGAGAGCGCCCTTGTAGTCCTTGGCCTCGAGCAGCTTCTGCGCCGGCTGCAGCAGCTTGGCGACGGGCGCGCTGACCGAGGGGCCGGAGGCCTTGGCGGCGGCGGGCACGGTCGACACGCCGAGCGCGGTGGCGGCGGCCGTTCCCATCAGGCAGGCGAACAAGGCGGCGCGGGCGAAACGCATAGTCATCAATTGTCCTCACTTGGCTGGAGCGATGTGCGCCACAGCGACCCCTCGCTTGGCGCATCTTGTTTGGTATTGCAACTTTAGTGTGGCGGAACGCTGAAGCCAATGTGGCGGCGCGCTTAATATTGCAGTGCAGCGCAAAACCGCTTATCCCGGTTCGCGCATGAGCCAAGTTCCGGACGGATTGCCGCCAGGGGCGGAAAATATTTCACGCGGCGGATTCAACCTGCACGCGGGGCCGATCTGGCGGCTGCCCGCGGACGGCGAGGTGCGTCGCTTTGCGCTGGCGGTGACCGACAAACACATGAACAGCTCGGGCAGCGTGCATGGCGGCATGTTGATGACGTTCGCGGACATCGCGATGAGCCAGACCGCGCGCGCCGTGTCGGACGCGCCGGCCTGCAGCACGGTGTCGCTGACCTGCGACTTCGTGGGACCGGGCAAGCTGGGCGAGATCCTGGAGGCGCGCGTGCGGGTGACGCGCCGGACGCGGACCATGGTGTTCCTGTCGGCTGACATCGTAGTGGGCACGCGCGCCGTCGCGGTCGCCACCGGATTGTGGAAGATCGCGTGAGCGCGCCGCCGGGCTTCAAGGAGACGCGGCTGATCGATCCGTTCGAGCGCCATGTCGGCCCGGTCTATGAGCAGGGCGAGAACGGCGCCAAGCGCTTCGGCTTTCGCGTCGGGGCGCGTCACGTGAACATGAACGGCGTGGTCCATGGCGGCATGCTGATGACCTTCGCCGACGCCGCGTTCGGCCAGGCGGCATGGGATGCGACCGACCACGGCAATGTCGTGACGCTGAACATGCAGAACCAGTTCCTCGGCCCGGCGCGCGAAGGCGACTGGATCGAGGTGGCGCCGGTGCTGACGCGGCGGACGCGCTCGCTGATCTTCCTGCGCGGCGATTTCACGGTGGACGGCGCGGCGATCTATTCGGTGTCGAGCGTGTGGAAGATCCTGGGTGAGCGCTAGGACGCGGCCAGCGCGCCGCGCCAATATTCCGTCAGCGCTTCCAGCAATTCCTTGTTGAAGCCTTGCGGGCGGGACGATTGCCACAGGCCGCGCGTCAAGGCGTAGGTGCGCATCAGGACGCGCACGCCATGGCCTTTTTGCAGGTTCAGCACGCGCTCCACCACCGTTCCGGTCCGCGCGAGCGTGGCGAGGAAGGCGGACTTGAACGCCTTGAGCTTTTCCGGCTCGAGATTCTTCTCCAGCACGCCATAGCCCAGCGCGTCGAGCCGCAGCAGTCCGGGATGGCGGTCCAGATAGCCGATGAAGGCCTGGAGAAACGCCGCGACCCTGGCCGCGCGCCGGCCCTTGCCGTCGCCGAGCGTGCCGCCGACCTCCTGCAGCAGGGCCGCCCAGCCTTCGAGGAGAAGCGCCGCGAAGATCTCCTCCTTGGTCTGGAAGTAGAGATAGACGGTGCCTTTCGCGAGGCCCGCCTTCGCGGCGATCTGCGCGGCGGAGGGCAGCGCGCCGCCGCCGGACAGGAACAGGGCGTCGGCCGCGTCCAGGATCGCCTGGCGCCGGTTCTGCTTGTCCTTAAGTGCAAAAGCGTGTCGGACCATGGCGCATCCTAGCGCAAGGACGGGAAATGACCATCGGTCATATATATTGACCGCTGGTCATTTTCTTCCTAGTCTTCGCTGGCATCCGGAGACCCGCAGCCATGACGCCCGAAGACGACATCCGTGCCCGCACGCTTCAACTGGTCGGCGCCTACCGGACCCTCATGGCCGAGGGACGCTGGGACGCGTGGATCGATCTGTGGTGCGAGGACGGCGTTCTGGAATTTCCCTTCGCGCCCGCCGGCCGTCGGCCGACCTACCGGGGACGGCGGGACATTCTCGATTACATGAAGGCGGCATCCGGCAAGATCGCCATCGACGCGGTGGCGCGGGCCCGCATCTTTCCCATGCAGGATCCCACGGTGGCGGTCGCGGAATTCGCGATCAAGGGGCGGGCGCTGAGCACGGGCGCGCCCTATGACCAGCGCTATGTGGTGTTCTTCGAAACCCGGGACGGCAAGCTCGCGCATTACCGCGAATATTGGAATCCGCTGGTATCGATGGCGGCGTTCGGCGAGGGCTGGGCCACCGCGTTCGGCGCGCCGCAATGAGCCGCATCCTGGTCACCGGCGGCACCGGAAAGACCGGACGCCGGCTGGCGGCCCGGCTGCGGGCGGACGGCACCGCGCTGCGCGTCGCATCGCGCGCCCCGAACGGCGCGGCGGACGGCGTCGTCTTCGACTGGAACGCGCCCGAGACCTGGGACGGGGCGCTCGACGGCGTGACGGCGGCCTATCTCGTGGCGCCGGCGCGCGGCGGCGATCCCGCGCAGGCGATGATCGGCTTCGTGCAGGCGGCCATGGCGCGCGGCATGGGGCGCTTCGTGCTGCTGAGCGCCTCGCTGCTCTCCGCCGGCGGACCGGGCATGGGGCAGGTGCATCAATGGCTGCACGACAACGCCCCGCAATGGGCCGTGATCCGTCCCAGCTGGTTCATGCAGAACTTCAGCGAAGGGCAGCATCTTGCGACCATCCGCGATGAAGATGCCGTCTATTCGGCGGCGCAGGACGGGCGCGTTCCTTTCCTGGACGCGGAGGACATCGCGCGCGTCGCGCAAATCCTGCTGACGCGGGCCAAGGCGCCGAACGCGGATTTCATCCTCACCGGTCCGCGCGCGATTTCCTATGACGACGTGGCGCGCAGCCTGAGCGCCGCCGCCGGCCGCCCCATCGCGCATCGTCGCGTCGGCGCGGACGCGCTCGCGGCGCGGCACCGGGCCGCCGGCCTGCCGGAGCTGGTGGCGCAAATCCTGGCGATGATGGACACCGCGATCGCGGGCGGCGCCGAAGACCGCGTGACGGAGGCGGTGGCGGCCTTGACCGGCCATCCGCCGGCCGATTTCGACAGCTTCGCGCGGGCCAATGCCGCGGTCTGGCGGAATTGAAGGACGTCGCGGAGCGCTAACCGATCTGCACCGCCAGCATGGAAATCGAGCCGCCATCGACGCCTTCGACGGGAAAGCGGATCGTCTCGCCCTTCTCCCCCGAGCCGAGCACATAGAGCAGCGGCAGATAATGTTCCGGCGTCGGAACCGACAGGGCGGCGTCGCGGCCGAGCGATTCGTAATCGATGAGCGGCCGATAGTCGCCGGCGAGGATCAGCTTTCGCGCCGCCGCCTCGAACCGGCTCGCCCAGTCGAACGGCTGCGGCACGTGCCGCCCCCAGGCATAGGCATGAAGATTGTGGACCAGATTGCCGCTGCCGAGGATCAGAATGCCTTCGTCCCTGAGCGGCGCGAGTCTCCGGCCGATCTCGAAATGGACCGAGGCCGGTTTGGTCTCGTCGATGCTCAACTGGACGACCGGAATATCGGCGTCGGGATAGACGCGGCACAGGACCGACCAGGTGCCGTGATCGAGGCCCCAGGTGTCGTCGAGCGTCACGCCCAGGGGCGACAGCAATTCCTGCACGCGGCGCGCCAGCGCGGCATCGCCGGGCGCGGGATATCGCACCTGGTACAGCGCGGGCGGAAAGCCACCGAAATCGTGGATGGTCCGCGGCGCGGCGTTGATCGTCACGCCGGTCTGCGGAACGTACCAATGCGCCGAAATCGACAGGATCGCCTTGGGCCGCGCGATCGCCTGGCCGAGGCGCTTCCAGGCCTCGGTGTAGCCGTTGTCGCTGAGCGCGTTCATCGGATTGCCGTGGCCGATGAAGATCGACGGTAGTTTCGCCATTGCCGGGAGAACCTCATGCCTGCACGGCCGCACTATCGCACGCCTTGACGCGCGGTGCTCGCCAGGCCGGGCTTGCGGCTGATGCAGGCGTGGTTCCGTCCCGACGGGCGGCCCGCGCCTTACTGTTTCACGAGCGTCGCCACCGAAACATGCGGCCAGCTCAGGCCGTTGAAGTTCAGCAGAACGGTCTGGGAATATTGCAGCTGATGCTTGACCGTGCCGTTCGGCAATTTGAACGTCTCGATCCAGAAAGTGGCATCCAGCTCCGCCGACAACGCGTTGGGGCCGCCGGCCGCGCCCGCCAGAAAGGCGATGTTCGAGGTGCCGCCGCCGGTGGCGGGCGGGTTGAGCGGCTTGGTCGAAACCCGCAGCGTCGTGGTCGAGGTGACGGTCTTGCCGGCGAGCCCCTGCTGCAGCACGAGGTTGGGATTGTTGACCATCGCCTGGGTCACGTTCGGGATATCGGCATGCGGCGTGCGGAACTGCGTCGCGACGCCGAGATTCACCTCGGGGAAGTTGACCGGCGTGTGCGGCGGCGCGATCAGGAAAGGCGTGATGCTGGCCGGCCCGATGGGCGGCGGGCCGGCGAGCACCGGCAGCTCGCTTCCCTGCGCGACGAGCGAAGTGCCGTGCGGAATGTTGGAGAGGCGCGAGACCGTCTTGGGGTCCAGGGGATTGGTCGTGGCCGGAACGGTCAGCCAGATGCCGGGCTCGATATGGATACCGGCCGGTTGGCCGTTTTCCTTCACATGCGCGTCCTGCACCTGTTGCAGATAGCGGACGCCATGCAGATTCATGTCGCCCTGCAACAGCCCGCGATTGGGAATGTCGCCGGGAATCTGATCGAACTGGATCGTCTCGAGCGTCTCGTTCAGCTCCAGGAAGCGGTCCTGCGTGCCGTGGAACGGGCGCCAGATCTGATTGAACCCGGTGCCCGTCCACGTTCCGATGAGCTGGTCTATGGGCGTGAACGGATCGGGCAGGAGCTGCGCGATCTTTCCCGAAACCGAGGTCAGCCTGAAATTCGCCAAGAGTTGCATCTTTTGCCTCCAAAATAGGATTGCGGAACGCAGGACTGGCGCGTCGAAATAAGGCGGACACGAACCGCCGACGCGCCGAACGCGGACTGTTTTCAAATCACAAGAGCGCCGACGGATTCGGGAAAACGTCGCCTTCGAAATCCTCGAAGCCGAATGAGACCCGCCCCCGAAACGAATACGATGTCGGCCTACACGGAACGCCCACGCACTATGGCCAATTGCATATTGGTCTTCAAGTGTTCCAATACTCTATTTCATTTATTTCATAATATCATGATCGCATACAGTAATCGTTCGATTTCATTCTTCCGAATATTTCGTCGGGCATTTCGCGGCGGCGCCGGCCGCGCCAAACAGCCCCTCCGATGAGCGGGCCCTTAACGAACCATTCACGCTAACGCCACGTTTACCCCTGTACGCCTAGGTTCCCTGAATCAGGGGACGGAGACTTTGCATGGGCCGGCATGAGGCCGCCCTTTCTGCGACGTTCGACGGGGGACGCCTCGACGGGCGCGTCGCGTTCGTGTCGGCGGCGCCGGGACATCTCGGCGCCGCGATGACGCGCGCGCTGGCGCATGCCGGGGCGCATGTGATCGTCAATGCGCGCGACGACGACAAGCTGTCCGATTTCGAAGCCGAACTTCTCGGCGAGGGACATTCGGTCGAGCGCGCGGCGTTCGATGTCGGCGATGTCGCGCGGGTGCGGGAATTCTTCGCGGCGCTGCCGCGCCTCGACATCCTCGTCAACAACGCCATCGCGATGACGCCCAAGCCCTTCGCGGCGCTGGAGGCGTCCGACTTCGCTTCGACCTATGCCTCCAGCGTGACCGCGAGCTTCGAGGCGGTGCGCGCCGCCCTGCCCGCCTTGCGCGTTGCCGCGTCGGCGTCCGGCGAAGCGAGCGTGATCAATGTCGCCTCGATGTACGCAATTGTCGCGCCCGATGCCCGGCTCTACGACGAACCTGGCGGGCAGAGCCCGTTCCACTACGGCCCGGCCAAGGCGGCGCTGCTCCAGCTCACCCGCCACCTCGCCGCCGAGCTCGGGCGCGAAAACATTCGCGTGAACGCCCTCGTCCCGGGGCCTTTCCCGCGCGACGCGGTGCAGGCCGCCGACCCCGCTTTCGCCGCCCGGCTGGCGGCCAAAACCATGCTGGGGCGCCTCGGAACGGCCGCCGAGATCGCCGGCCCCCTGCTCTTCCTGGCTTCCCCGGCGTCGTCCTTCATGACCGGCCAGGCGCTGACCATCGATGGCGGTTGGACCGCCTGGTGAGATAGAAGGAAGGAGCAGCCCCAGCCGATGAATATGGCGTTCCTCTCTTCCTTCAAGTCCGGGCCGGACACGGTGTATCCCGAGGCGCTGCGCCAGCGCCTGCGGAATTTCCCGTTGCTGGAGGATGTCAGCGAGGCGGCGCTGAAGAAGCTGCTGTCGGAAGCCAACTGGTTCGGCCTTCCCGGCGGCATGCTGCTCAAGCGCGACGGCGAGAACGACCATGCCGTGTTCCTGGTCATCACCGGCAGCCTCGGCGTCTTCGCCGAGGACGAGCACGGCAAGCGCCGCTTCGTGGCGCATATCCCGGCCGGCGAGACGGTCGGCGAGATGTCGCTGATCTCCGGCTCCGCCGAGCACTCCGCCCAGCTCGTGGCGATGCGCGACAGCGAGCTTTTGCGCGTGCCGCCCGCCGCCTTCGACGCGCTGATCGGGCGGCATCCGCGCGTCATGCTCAACATGATGCGCATCCTGGTGAAGCGGCTTCAGGACACCACGAAGAGTTCGAGCGACACGGCACGGCCCAAGACCTTCGCCATCGTGCCGCTGCAGCCGGGCCTCGACCAATCGCCGATCGCGCACCGGCTGGCCGGCGCGCTGGTCAACATGGGCTCGAAGGCCGCGGTGCTCGATTCGTCCTGCGCCGACCAGTCGGGCGAATGGTTCGCCAATTTCGAGGCCGGCCACGACATCGTGTTCTATCGCGGCGACGCGCCGGACAGCGCCTGGACCCATCAATGCCTGCGCCAGGCCGACCGCATCTTCCTGCTCGCGCGCATCGACCAGCCGCTGCCCGATCACGCGATGGACGTGCCGGCGTTCAAGGAACGCGCCGCCGGCCTGCCGCAGCTCCTGCTGCTGCATCCCACCGACAAGAACGAGAACATGCCCGAGCACCTGGCGGTGCGCGCCGGACTGTTCGAATCGCATCACCATGTGCGCAGCGGCCGGCCCGACGATATCCAGCGGCTGGCGCGTTTCATCTCCGGCCGCGCGGTCGGCATCGTTCTGGCCGGCGGCGGGGCGCGCGGCTTCGCCCATATCGGCGTGGTGAAGGCGCTGGTCGAAGCGGGAGTCCCGTTCGACAATATCGGCGGCACCTCGATGGGGGCGCTGATCGCGGCGGGACTGGCCTGCGAGTGGGGCATCGAGGAGTTGACCGACCGCATGCGCGCGGCCTTCGTCGAGGGCAATCCGCTCAACGACTATACGATACCGCTGATCGCGCTGGTGCGCGGGCGCAAGGTCTCCGACCTGCTCAAGCGCAATTACGGCGACCTCCGGATCGAGGAACTGGCCAAGCCGTTCTTCTGCGTGTCGTCGGACCTGACGACGGGGCGGGTGCACATCCATCGCGCCGGAACGCTGTGGCGGGCACTGCGCGCCAGCGTGGCGCTGCCGGGCATCCTGCCGCCGGTGACGCATAACGGGCACCTCCTGGTCGATGGCGGGCTGATGAACAACCTGCCGGTCGACGTGATGGCCGAGCGCGCCTCCGGCCCGATCATCGCCTCGGACGTCACCGGCGAGATCGATTTGAAGGCGCGCGACAGCCAGTATGGCGAGCGGCCCTGGTGGTGGCTGATCGCCCAGCGCATGGCGGGCACGCCGTCGATCGTCTCGATCCTGATGCGCTCGGGCACCGTGGGCTCGGAAGCGCAGCGCCGGCTGGCGCGCGAGCAGGCGAACTACATGTTCGAGCCGCCGCTGGTCGGCGTCGGCCTGCGCGACTGGCGCGCCTTCGACCGCTGCATCGCCGAAGGCTATGAGCACGGGCTGCGCATGATCGAGCAGCACGGCGTGCCGCTGACCGAAGTGTGGAGCGAGGGACCCGCGGTCTCCATCGAGCACCACGTCCACGCGGCGGAATAAAACCGCCGCCTTTTCAGTCCGCCGCGAGATAGGCCACGAGCGCCCGAATCTGCTGATCGCTCATGCCGCGGGCGTTGTGGAACATCGTGTCGTCGACGCGCGTCAGGAGCCGCAGCCGCTCGAGCTGGCTGGTGAGATAGGCGGCGTGCTGTCCGGCGAGGCGCGGCGCGGCGGCGCCGCCTTCGCCCTGCGCGCCGTGGCACGCCTGGCAGGGCCGGATTTCCTCGGTGGTGGCGCCGTTGGCGTAAATCTTCCGGCCGAGCGCCGCCAGCGGACCCTGCGGCCGGCTCTTAGTCGGCGGCTGGCCGGCGTAATAGGCAGCGAGCGCGTCGAAGGTGTCGTTGCTGAGGTCCGAAACCACCGGCCACATCGCCTTCATCGCATGCGGATCCTCGCTGGCGAGGTTCGAGAAATCGTGCAGGCGCTTGGCGATGTAGGCGGCCTGCTGGCCGTTCAGCCGGGGAACCGCGCCGGTGGGGCTGTTGCCGCCATCGCCATGGCACGCCTGGCATTTGGCGACGAGCGGGGCCGGCAGGTCGGTGGCCGCCAACGCCATCGTCGAAAACAGGCACGCGCCGACGACCGCGCCGATAATCCGCATCCTTGCCATGGCGTCGTTACCTCGCACGAGTTTCGAAAGCGGTTTCAGCGTCGCACAGTTGACCATGGCGATGCGAGCGGGTTTTGACTCCGATCAACGCGACGCCCCCGCGCATCGCGGCGGGTCGATGTATCCATCGGACGCGCGCCGGCTACCCCGCTAGTGGGTTCTGCCGCCTTATCGGTAGCAGTTCATCGAACTTGCCGGGGCGTTTCTCGTTCCTGGCCTTGAACGCTTCCATCATGTCGGCTTCGGGGTGGTACATGCCGGCCTGCCAGGTGGCGATGTAGTCGAGGCCGTCGGCGATGGTGTGATCGCGGACGTAATTGATCATCACCTTGGAACCGTAGACCGCGAGCGGCGATTTCTCCGCGATGTCTTTCGCGACGCCCATGACATGCTCCAGCATCGCCTCTTGCGTCGCGAACACCGCGTTGACGAGGCCGAGCTGCGCCGCCTTCTGCGCCGGCAGCCGGCGACCGGCATAGGCGAGCTCGCGCACCATGCCCTCGGGCATCAGCTTGCACAGGCGCGGGAAGGTGCCGACATCGGCCGTCATGCCGATATTGATCTCCTGGATGACGAAGAACGCGTCCTCGGTCGCGTAGCGGCAGTCGCAGGCGCTCGCCATGTCGACCGCGCCGCCGACGCAGCCGCCCTGAATCGCGATCAGCACCGGCACGCGCGCCTTTTCGAGGCAGTTGAACGTCTCCTGGATGTCGAGCACGGAGAGCCTGAGGCTCGCCCGCGTGCGGCCGCGCTCGGTCTGTGCCCGCGAGGCCGCCGTGCCGGCCGAGTTGCCGCCGGTGAACACCGCCAGGTCCATGCCGCCGGAGAAATGCTTGCCAGTGGACGAGATCACGATGACGCGCGCCTTCGCATGATCGTCGATGTCCTTCACGATGGCCGGCAGCTCGGTCCAGAATTCCGGCACCATGGTGTTGATCTCCGCCGGGCGCTTGAGCTGGATATGCGCGATGCCGTTCGCGATTCCGACATTGAAGCAGCGATAGGTCATGGGCGGTTTCCTCTAGATCGCGTTGTTCGGAATTTGCGGCGGGGCGTTCAGGTCGTAGCGCCGGCCGCTCGGCCCGGTGAGCACCAGCGACGTCACATGGCTCACATTGTCATGCGTGACGACGGTGGCCTCCAGCGTGCCTTCGGCCTTGCTGCCCTTCAGATGCACGATATAGCTCGCCGTGGTGCCGGAGCCCGCCACGGTGGAGACCGTCGCGCTCGACACGGTCGTGACCGCGATGTCGTCGCCCAGCACGGAGCGGGCGAACGGGTCGGCGTTCACCGTGGCGACCACCAGCTTGAGCGTCGCGTCGTCCTTGAAGCCGTTGTTGAAATACCAGCCCAGATAGCTGAACGCGCCGACCACCGCGACGATGGCGATGAGGCCGGCGATCAGGCAGCCCCACAGGCAGCCATGGCCCGAACGGGGCGGCGGCGGCGGGAGCGGTCCGGGTGCGGCAATGTCGGTCAAACTGCCCTCAAGGCAACATCGCGGGGAGCGGCAAGCAAATCACACGCGCGCGGTTGGCGCAAAGCGGCCGGCTAACCTATTGTCGCCGCCAGACCGAACGGACGAGGAAACGGCCATGCCGATCGACTATGACGAGATGATGCAATCCAAATCGGTGGGGCTCGAGGCGAGCTATGGCGACCGCGAGGTGATGCTCTATGCGCTGGGCGTCGGCTTTCAGCGCGACCCGATGAACGAGGCGGAACTGCCCTTCAGCTTCGAGAACGACCTGCAGGTCGTGCCGACCTTCGCCACCGTCATCCCGCGCGGCCGCCCCGGCCCCGGCGGCAGCGAGGGCACGATGCTGTCGGGCGTCAACTACCTGATGGTGGTCCATGGCGAGCAGCGCCTGGCGATCCACAAGCCGCTGCCGCCCGCCGCCGACGTGGTCAGCAACGAGCGCATCCTGGGCGTCTACGACAAGGGCAAGGACAAGGGCGCCATCATCCTGGTCGAGCGCGTGATCAGCGAAAAGGCGAGCGGCGACAGACTGGCGACGCTGGTCGCCACCATCTTCGCGCGCGGCGATGGCGGGTTCGGCGGACCGAAGGACGGCGCGCCCGAGCCGCACCCGCTTCCGACGCGGGCGCCCGATCTGGTGCACGCCTGCGACACGCGGCCGGACCAGGCGTTCCTCTATGCGCTGTCGGGCGATCGCAATCCGCTGCACCGCGACCCGAAATTCGCCAAGATGGCGGGCTTCCCGCGCCCGATTCTGCACGGGCTGTGCTCCTATGGCACGGCGTGCCGCGCGGTGGTCTCGACGCTGGCGAAATACGATCCCAAGAAGATCATCAGCTTCGACGTGCGGTTCTCCGCGCCGGTGTTCCCCGGCGAGACCATCGTCACCGAGATGTGGGTCGACGGCGCCACGGTCTCCTTCCGCTCCAAGCTGAAGGAGCGCGACGTGGTGGTGCTCAACAACGGCAAATGCACGCTTGCGGCCTGACGGCGATCCGCTCGAACACGCGGGCGACCTGATCCAGGGCGGGCGGGCCGCCGAGGCCGCCCGCTTCCTGCGCGAGCGCATCGCGTCCGGGCGCGGCGGCGTCCTGGCGCGCACGCTGCTGGTCGAGGCCGAGCTGGCGAGCGGCGACATAGCGGCCGCGCTGGACGTGGCGCGCGAGGCGGCGGCGCTCAATCCCAATGTGCCGCAGGCGCTTGTCGCGCTCGGCGACGCGCTGATGGCGGCGGGGCATCTGCCCGCCGCGATCGCGGAATTCCACCGCGCGCTGCGCCTCGATCCCGCATCGGTGGCGGCACGGCTCAAGCTCGGCCTGGCCTGGCTCGAAGCCGGCGAGGCGGACAAGGCGCTGGAGCAGTTCGGCGCGCTCGATGCGGCGGAGGTTTCCGATCTCGCCGCGCATATCGCTCGCGCCGAGGCGGTCGCCGCGCAGCCGCGTTCGGACGCCGGCTATGTGCGCCACCTGTTCGACCAGTTCTCGTCCGACTACGACGCGCGGATGCGCGGGCAGCTCGGCTATCAGGCGCCGGAGATCCTGCGGGCGTTGGCCGACCTCGTGATGCCCGGCGCGCGCGATCTCGACATCCTCGATCTGGGCTGCGGCACCGGCCTCGCCGGCGTAGCCTTCGCCGGCCTCGCGGCGGCGATCGACGGCATCGACCTCAGCCCGGCGATGATCGCCAAGGCGCGCGCGCGCAAGCTGTACCGCGCGCTCATCGTCGGCGACATCGAGACGGCGCCGGGAAGCGACGCCTACGATCTCGTGGTGGCCGCCGACACGCTGGTCTATCTCGGCGATCTCGGCGCGGTATTCCGAACCGCGGCGCTGTGCCTGAAGCCGGGCGGCTTTTTCCTGTTCACGGTCGAGCGTACGGAAAGAGACGGATTCGAGCTCGGCCCCAAGCGGCGCTGGCGCCATTGCGAAACATACTTAAGAGAAACCGCCGCGGAATCGGGCTTCGACGTGGCCGGGCTTGTGGCGGCTTCGCCACGCTCCGAAGCAAACGTGCCGGTGGAGGGCCTGGCGGTCGCGCTGACCAAGCCTAGCTAGGCACGAATTGTTCCGCGCCGCGTTGTCATATGTGCACCGCAACAGGCCCGGAAAAATATGATCGCCCTCGACGACGCCCATCTCGCGCCGGATGTCCGCAGCGACACGCCCCATACCGGCCAGGTCGTCCTGTTCGCGGTGCTGATCTCGGCGCTCATCGCCGCGGCCTCGCTGACCTTGGGCGCGCGCAACGGCTATGGCTGGTCGCTGGCGGCCGAGATGGTGGCGCGGTTCTCGCTCCTGCTCTTCGTCGCCGCGATGACGGTCGAGCCCGTTGCGCGGCTGATCCCCAGCCGGGCGACCCGGGCGGCGGCGCGCGAGCGCGGCAGCCTGATCCTCGGCTTCGTGGCCGCGTCGGTCCTTTCACTCGTCTGCATTGTCGCACCGTCGCGGCTGGGCGGCGAGGCGATGACCACCCCGGCCATCGCCTACAGCCTGCTGACCGGCGCGATCCTGGTGGTGATGCTGTTCAGCGGCCATCCGGCGACCATCCGCTTTCTCGGCGCTCCGGCCTGGCGCTCGCTCCAGCGCATCGCGACGGTCTATTTCTGGCTCGCCTTCGCGCTGACCGGCATGAGCCACCTCATCGGCCCGCACCGCCCGGACGACTGGCACGGCCTCTCGCTGCTGCTGCTGGTGGCCGCGCTGCTGGTGCGCTTCGCCGATACCTTCGTCGCCCATCTTCGCCAGCGCATGGCGGCGGGCTGATTTTCGAGGATTTTCGGATCCTCTCCACGACGGCAATGTTGTCACGTCCGCCCTTCCGTCCGCCCCGGTTGTTGTGCTTGTATCGCCCCGGTTTTGCGAGGGGTCGCAACCTCAAGGGGAGTAGGAATTCGATGATGTTGAAGACATTGGCACTGGCCGCGGCACTGACCATCGGCATGGCGGCACCGGCGCTGGCCGACAGCACCTGCCAGGAACCGATCGCTCCCGCGGCGGTGGACGGCAACACGGCAACCGCGGCGCAGCTTCACGCCGCCGTGGTCGACGTGAAGACCTTCATCAAGCAGTCCGACGATTATCAGGAATGCCTCTACCGCGACCTGAAGGCCCAGGCGGACCAGGCCAAGAAGGACAAGAAGGACCTCGACCCGTCGATCGCGGCGGATGTCGACGCCAAGGTCAAGGCGAACCAGACGCTCAAGGAGCGGGTCGGCGCGGAATACAATGCCGCCGCCCTCGCCTATAAGGCCAAGCATCCCGGCGAATAACCGGCACCGCCGGATCGGAAGAGGGGGCCGCGCGCGTCGCGGCCCTTTTTCGTTGCGCGAATCGGCTATCCTGCCGCCATGACGAGAGCGGCCATCGCCGAACAACGGACGCTGCGGCGGGCGCAGGCGCATGCCGCGACGCGGGGCGCCATCCTGGACGCGGCGCGGCGCGTGGCGGCGCGCGACGGCGAGGTCTCGCTGCGCGGCGTCGCGGCGGAGGCGGGTTTCGCGCCGGCCGCGCTCTACGGCTATTTCTCCGGCAAGGACGATCTGCTGCTGGCGCTGGCGGCGGAAGAGCTGACACAACTGGCGCGGGCCATGCGCGAGGCGTCGGCCCATGCGGCCGGAGAGGGACGGCTGGCCGCCGCGGCGAACGCGGCGCTGTCGAATCTGAGCGGGACCGACGCGCTCGCCGCCGCGCTCTCGGCCCTGCCGGCCGAACCCGGCGCGCGCGAGGCGGAGCGGCTGTTCAACGGGCGGCTGATCGCGGTGCTGAAAGTATTGTCCGAGGCTTCGGGCAAGCCGGCCGCGAGCCGCGCGGATCAATGCGATGTGGTCCTGCTGGCCGCGGCGGTCGGGGGCCTCGCGCTGCTCGCGCGCTCGGGACGGCTGGACGCGCTGGGCTTCACGCGCGACGAAATCCTGGCGCGCCTGGAGGCGCATTTCGCGGCGTAGGGCTGCATCGCGATCCGAAGAAAATTCACGCGGAGCCGCGGAGGACGCGGAGCAATCGCAATTCTCCACGCCCGCGCATCTGCACGTGCAAATGAGTCCCGGATAGGTTGACCCCACCGGCTTGCGCGAGCACATTCGCTCGCAGTTCGGGGCCGGCGGATTCGCGGGCCCCTTCGCCTCCTTTCTGCGATCAGCGCCTTCGATGGAAATCTATCTCCCCATCGCCGAGATGTCGGTCCATTGGCTGATCATCCTGGGCATGGGCGGGGCGATCGGTTTTCTCTCCGGCCTGTTCGGCGTCGGCGGCGGCTTCCTGCTGACGCCGCTGCTCATCTTCTACGGCGTGCCGGCCGAGATCGCGGTGGCGACGACGTCGAGCCACATCACCGCCTCTTCCATCTCGGGCGCGCTGGCGCAGTGGCGGCGCCGCGCCGTCGACCTCAAGATGGGCGCGGTGATGGCAGCGGGCGGCCTCGTCGGCACGACGTTCGGCGTGTGGCTGTTCACGCTGATGCGCCGCTACGGCCAGATGGACCTCCTGGTCTCTGCGAGCTACGTGATCCTGCTGGGCACCGTCGGCGGGCTGATGCTGAACGAGAGCCTGGCGGCGCTGCGCGCCGCGCGCGGCGGGGCGCCGCCGGCGCGGCGGGCGCCGCATCTGTGGATGCACGGCCTGCCCTTCAAGACACGCTTTCGCGAGTCGCGGCTCTATATCAGCGTCATCCCGCCGGTCGTGATCGGATTCTTCGTCGGCGTGCTGTCGGCGATCATGGGCGTGGGCGGCGGCTTCGTCATCGTGCCGGCGATGATCTATTTGTTGCGCATGCCGACCAATGTCGTGATGGGCACCTCGCTGTTCCAGATCATCATCGTGACGGCGGCGACCACCATCCTGCAGGCCACCACCAACTATTCCGTCGACATCGTGCTCGGCCTGTTCCTGATTCTGGGCGGGGTGATCGGGGCGCAGTTCGGCGTGCGCGCCGGCGAGCGGCTGCGCGGCGAGCAGCTTCGGCTGCTTCTGGCGCTGCTGGTGCTGGCGGTGGCCCTACGGCTTTTCGTCGGCCTCGTCGTCAAGCCGGACGATCTGTTCTCCGTCACGGTCGGCACGCCATGAGAGGCTGGGCGTTCGCCGCGATCCTTCTCGCCGCGACGCCCGCGGCGGCGACCGAGGATCTGGTCTCGGGCCTGTCGCAGGACACCGTCGAAATCACTTCGAACTACACTGGCACCGACATCGTGGTGTTCGGCGCGATCGAGCATCCGGAGGACACCGGCGTCAACGACGTGGTGGTGGTGGTGCGCGGCCCCGGTGCCGACATGACGGTGCGCGAGAAGCAATGGGTGGCCGGCATCTGGATCAACCGCGACCAGGCCAAGCTGCTCACCATGCCGAGCTATTACTTCATCGCCAGCACGCGGCCGGTGGACCGGATCGCGCCCGCCTTCACGCTGGAGCGCTATGCCATCGGGCTGGCGAACGTCGTGCCGGCGCGGATCGTCAGCCATCACGATCCCGAGCCGTTCCGCCAGGCGCTGATCCGCCACCGCCAGGCGGACGGGCTCTATGGCGAGGAGCCGGGCGGCGTGATCTTCAACAGCCCGACGCTGTTTCGCGCCCGCGTGCCGATCCCGGCGACGGTGTCGCGCGGGCTTTACAATGTGGAGGTCTATCTGTTCCGCGACGGCACGGTGATCAGCGCGCAGTCGACGCCGCTGTTCATCGACCAGACGGGATTGGAGCGGCGGTTGTTCAACTTCGCCCATGACGAGCCGTTTTCCTACGGCGTGGTGACGGTGGTGATGGCGAGTTTGCTGGGGTGGTTGAGTTCGGTGCTGTTCAGACGGAACGAATGAGGTTCATTCCTCAATTGTCATGGCCCGCGCATGCGGGCCACCCAGGTGACACAAGATCAGGTCGCGCAGAATTCGCGCGAGCCCCCAACCTGCGACATCGGACAGAACTCAACTGGGTGGCCCGCATTCGCGGGCCATGACACCGTGTTTTATGATGCGCGAAGCGCGATCCTCGGCCTGCCCCGCGCCGCCACGGCGTACACTCGCCGTCCGCCCAGCATGTAGGCCGCGAAGGCGCCTTCGAACAGCGTCGCGATCGCCGCGTCGCGCACATCGAGCCCGCCGGCATAGGCGCCGAAGGCCGGCATGACGAGCCGCGTGCCGTCGGCCGCGAAACAGCGGCGGCGCAGGCTCCTGCCGCGCAGCGTGACGGTGGCGCAGGGATGCAAATGGCCGGCGATCTCGCCCGGCTGCGGCTGCGCCGACGGCTCGTGGCGGAAGACGAGGCCGCCAATGGCGACCTCTTCGGTGATCGTGCCGCCGAGCCAGGCGGGCGGCTCGGGATCGTGGTTGCCTTCGATCCAGATCCAGTCGCGGCCGCCGACGAAGGCGGCGAGCATCGCGCGTTCGTGCCCGTCGAGACGGTCGGCCGCCTCGCGGTCGTGGAAGGAATCGCCCAGCGCGATCACACGCGCGGGTTCATAGCGCGCGATCAACGCCGCCATGCGCTTCAGCGTCGTGCGCGTGTCGTAGGGCGGCAGGAACGCGCCGCGCCGCGCGAAGGACGAGCCTTTCTCGAAATGGATGTCGGAGAAGACCAGCGTGCGCTCCGCCGGCCACCAGGCCGCGCCGGCGCAGTCGAGCACGAGGTGCTCGCCGTTTATGTCGGTGTAGAGGTCGCCGGACATGTGTTCCATACTTTAACCCTCCCGTTTACGGGAGGGTCGAAAAATCTGAGCGCAGCGAGGATTTTTCGGGGGTCCATAGCCTCAGCGCATGGACGCGGAGCAGGAGAAAGCGGCGGTATCTGTGCTCCACCTGATGGGCTGCCCCCTCCCCGAAATTTGCTTCGCAAATTTCGACCCCTGCTCCGCTTCGCTCCGCGTCCGTACGCTGTCGCTACGGACCCCGCAAGCGGGAGGGTTAAATCCGCATCGCATCCTCGATCAGGCGTTCTTCCGCTTCGTGCAGGATGTCCTCGTGCGCTTCGCCGGCCACCATCTCCTTGCTGATCTCCAGCAGCGCGGGCACGGCCAAAGGCGATACGCGTTCGAGACGGCGCGTGACAATGCGGCCCCGGATGCGCCGCAGCATATCGGCCAGCCGCGCGATGTCGAGCAGGCCCGAACCGGCGTCCTCATATGTCGCACGCAGCAGCACATGATCGGGCTCGTGCTCGCGCAGCACGTCGTAGATCAGGTCGGAGGAAAAGGTGACTTGCCGGCCCGTCTTCTCGCCGCGCGGATGGCGCCGCTCGATCAGGCCCGAGATGATCGCGCAGTTGCGGAAGGTGCGCTTGTAGAGGCTCGACTCGGCAAGCCAGGCATCGAGATCGTCGCCCAGCATGTCTTCGGCGAACAGCGCGTCCATGTCGGCGCCGCCCATGTCGCGCAGGGCCCAGATCGCCAGCGCATATTCGTTGGCGACGAAACCCAGCGGGCGCAGGCGCAACCGTTCGAGACGGCGCGTCAAGAGCATGCCGAGCGTCTGATGCGCCAGACGGCCCTCGAAGGGATAGCAGACGAGGTACTCTTTCGAACCGCGCGGGAAGGTTTCGACCAGGAGCTGGCCGGGCTGCGGGATCACCGAGCGGAACGCCTGCATGCGCAGCCACTCGCCGACCGGATCGGGCAGGTTCGCCCAGGTTTCGGGACGCGACACCATCTCGCGCACGCGTTGGGCGAGAAACGTGGAGAGCGGAAACTTGCCGCCGTTATAGGACGGGATCTGCGCCTCGGCTTCCTGGGTGCGGCTGACATAGGCGCCGTCCTCGCGCATGCCCTCAAAGCGCAGGACATGACCGGAGAAGATGAAGGTGTCGCTGGGCACGAGCTGCTCGATGAAATATTCCTCGAGCTGGCCGAGCACGCGGCCGCCCGCGCCTGTCGGCTTGCCGCGCGCCTGGAGGCGGATGTCGACCATCGGCTCGTCGACGATGACGCCGGCATTCATGCGGTATTGCTGCGCGAGACGCGGATGCGAGAGGCGCCACAGCCGTTCGGGCGTCTGGCGCAGCCGGGCGTAACGGTCGTAGCGCTTCAGCGCATAGCCGCCGGTGGCGACGAAATCGACCACTTTGTCGAAATCCTCGCGCGTCAGATGCGCGTAGGGCGAGGCCGACCGCACTTCGGCGTAGAGCGCCGCGGCGTCGAACGGCTTGGAGCACGCCATGCCGAGGACATGCTGCGCGAGAACATCGAGGCCGCCGCGCTTGAGCCGCTCGCCGTCGAGCTCGCCGGCCAGCACCGCGTCGCGCGCGGCGTTGCATTCGAGGACTTCGAAACGGTTGGCGGGCACGAGCAGCGCCTGGCTCGGCTCGTCGAGCCGGTGATTGGCGCGGCCGATGCGCTGCACCAGCCGCGCGGCGCCCTTGGGCGCGCCGATGCAGATCACCTTGTCCACCGCGCCCCAGTCGATGCCGAGATCCAGCGTCGAGGTGCAGACCACGGCGCGCAGGTCGCCGCGCGTCATCGCGGCCTCGACCTTGCGGCGCTGCTGCGGCGCGAGGCTGCCGTGATGCAGCGCGATGGCGAGGTTGTCGGCGTTGATGCGCCACAATTCCTGGAAGGTGCGTTCCGCCTGGCTGCGGGTGTTGACGAAGACGAGCGCGGTCTTCGCCGACTTGATCGCCGCCATTACGTCGGCCATCGCATGGCGCGCCAGATGCCCGGCCCAGGGGACGTAGGAATCGGATGCGCTGATTGAAATTTGCGGCTTGGCGCCGGGGCGGCCGAGGACCAGCTCCGAACGCGCTTCGCCCTGGGCGGGCTGCGGCATCAGATAGCGCTGCAAGGGCGCGGGGTCCGCGACCGTCGCCGAAAGGCCGACGCGGCGATGGCCCGGCGCCAGCGTGCGCAGCCGCGCGAGACCGAGCGCCAGAAGATCGCCGCGCTTGGAATTGTGCATGGCGTGCAGCTCGTCGAGCACCACGGCCTTGAGGTCCGCGAACATCAGGCCGGCGCCGGGATTGGACAGCAGCAGCGCGAGCTGCTCCGGCGTGGTGAGCAGGATGTCGGGCGGGCGGTGGCGCTGGCGCTGGCGTTTCGAAACCGAGGTATCGCCGGTGCGGGTCTCGACCCGGATGGGAAGACCCATCTCGGCGACCGGCGCTTCGAGGTTGCGCGCCACGTCGACGGCGAGCGCCTTCAGCGGCGAGATATAGAGCGTGTGCAGGCGGGCGCTGCGCCGCGCCGGCAGTTTCGCCAGATCGATCAGGCTGGGCAGGAAGCCGGCCAGCGTCTTGCCGCCGCCGGTCGGCGCCACCAGCAGCACGGATTCGCCGCGCGACGCGTGTTCGATCAGGGCGGATTGGTGCGGGCGGATCGACCAGCCGCGGGAGGCGAACCAGGCGGAGAAGGCGGCGGGGAGCGCGACGCACTTTTCCTCCCCCGCTGTTGCGGGGGAGGTGCCGAGCGCAGCGAGGCGGAGGGGGGCCGCCAAGCTGGCCCCCTCCGTCTCGCCCGCGAAGTGCGGGCGAGCCACCTCCCCCGCAACAGCGGGGGAGGAAAAAGCTGCGGCCTTACCCGTCGTCATTTTTGCTTTCAGGGCCATCTCGCTCCTACTCTGCCTCAAAGAACCGCGGAGGAACAGATCATGTACAACTTGATGCTCAAGGACGGGATTTTAAAGGGCAAGCGCATCCTGGTGACGGGCGGCGGCACCGGGCTCGGCGAGGTCATGACCGAGGCCTATGCCCAGCTCGGCGCGACCGTTTATATTTGCGGCCGGCGCAAGCCGGTCTTGGACGAGACCGCCAAAAAGATCAGCGACGACACCGGCGCCACCGTGAAGGGCATCGCCTGCGACATCCGCGTCGCCGAAGCGGTCGACGACATGATCGCGCAGATCTGGGCCGATGGCGGGGCGCTGACCGGCCTCGTCAACAACGCGGCGGGCAATTTCATCTCGCGCACCAAGGACCTGTCGCCGCGCGGCTTCAATGCCATCGCCGACATCGTGTTCCGCGGCTCGTTCTACGTCACGCTGGCCTGCGGCAAGCGCTGGATCGAGGAGGAGAAGAAGGCGAGCGTGATCTCGATCCTCACGACCTGGATCTGGAACGGCGGGCCGTTCACCGTGCCGAGCGCGATGAGCAAGGCCGGCCTCAACGTCATGACCAAGTCGCTGGCGCAGGAATGGGGACCGAACGGCATCCGCCTCAACGCCATCGCGCCGGGCCCGTTCCCGACCAAGGGCGCGTGGGAGCGGCTGAACCCGGCGGCGAGCGGCAACACCGAAGCCTCGGCGCGGCAGACCGCCGGCATCGCGCGCAACGGCGAGATGGTGGAACTCGCCAACCTGGCTTCGTTCCTGATGGCCGATGGCTGCGAATATCTCACCGGCCAGACCATCGCGATCGACGGCGCCATGCATCTGGCGAGCGGCGGGAACTTCGCGCGGCTGGCGGCGCTGGGCGACGCGGAATGGGAGGCGATCCGCGGCCAGATCCGCTCGGCCAACGACAAGGACAAGGCGCAGCGCAGCGTGTGAGGCTGCATTCCGGTCTCCATCCGTGTACGGATCGATTCTTCGCTGTTGACACGCAAGCGTCACGGGCGGAGGATTTCGTCACGGCCGCTAAGACGGATGGCACCGCGCGCAACGGCGCAGCGATTTCGGGTCGGACCGGAATCCCGCGGAACCTGCCGAGCAGCCAGAGAAACCGCTCGTCATAGGGAGATTCCGCATGGAAGTTACTCCACCGGGCATAGAACCGGGGCTCCGCCCAGCGCGGAGCCACGACCGGCCGAGGCGAAACGCCGGTCGCCGCCCAAAATCGAATGAGACTTCGCGAGCCTAGGCTCGCCTGCAAAGCCCGCTTTTGCGGGAATGGGAAAGCTCCGGACACGTTCCGGAGCTTTTCGTTTTTTCCGCCTTATCGCGGCTGGGCCTGCCACGGCACGTCGAGCGTCAGCACGCGGCGGCGGCCCGCCTCCAGCGGTCCGACATGGACGGTCTGGGAGACGGCGCCGGACGGGCCTTCGAACCGGTAGCGCAGATAAAGATCGGACGACGCATCGGCGGCGGGAATCGCGAAATCGTCGGCGTAGCGGGCGGAGACGATGGGCCGTTGGCCGCTTTCCGCGCTGCCGCCGAACGGAATATCGCCCGGCGGGCCCGGCCATAGCTCATAGTTCAGATAGAACCAGTTCACCTGTGGCGGATGCGCGAGTTCGATGTCGAGATAGGCGGTATCGGGGTGCGGGTTCTCGTGCAGATCGATCTCGACTTCGTTCTCGCCCTTCAGAATGGGCGCGACGGTCGCCATCGCCGTCGGAAAACCGGCGGTGCCGGAGCCGGCGGGCTTGGTCGCGCCGCAGATCACGGCCTTGAGCCGGCGGTCCTCGTGGAATTCCCAGGGGTCGACATGGCCGAGGAGGTCGGTGACGTGTGCATGGTCGAAATCGATCGCCACGCCGTCGCTCCAGGCAAAGGCAATGGCGCAGGTGACGAGCGCGCCGGGCAATGGCCGCCCCTCCTCGTCATGCACCGAGACCGCGACGCTGAAGCCCTCGTCCGCCGCTTCGCCGCCCTTCGGCGCCGGCGCATAGACCACGATCGCCACCAGCGCGAGGGCGAGAGCGACCGCCAGCCAGCGCCAGAACGGCTTCAACGCCGCGAACAAGCCGAGGACGAGGCTCGCCGCATAAAGCGCCGCGACCGCGATTTCGGCCACCGTCCAGGTGAAGAGTTTCCAATCGAAGACGAGAAGGGGCGAAATCGCCGCCGCCGCGCCGCTTGCCAGAAGAACGAAGAACGCAGTCCGGAACGAGCCCCGACGTTCCTTGCGCAGGCCGAACAAAAGGCCGCCGGCGAGCACGATATAGACGCCGGCATACATCGCGGCGGCCACCGAACTGGCCAGCGCGGTAAACGCGAGGACAACTGCGCCCAAGCCCCCGAAAACGACAAGAATGCCGACGTCGTTGTTCGGGTCGGGCGGGCGATGCGGCGTTTGGGGCCGGTAGGTCATCGACATGGTGCTAGCTCCGATTGCGCCAGGCGGGGCGCGCTTCCGGCGCGTAGTCCGGCACCGCCAGGTTCGGCTCCACCGGCTCGCCGGCGAACTTTATCGCGGGGCCGATATGCGGGTTGCCGGCGGCGTCGCGCAGCAGCAGCGCCCGCGCCCGCGCGTTCGCGTCTTCGAACGCGTCCTTCAGCGTGCGCACCGGCGCCCAGCACAGATCGATGGGCTCCAGGAACGCCTCCCATTCGGCGCGTGTCCTGGTCACGAAGAGCGCGGTGAAGAAATCGGTCAACGGCTTTTGCGATGGCCCCGGCTCGCCCTTCGCGAGGTCGAGGAAATCGAGGCGGCCAAGGGCGCGCAGCAGGTTCTCGCAGAACTTCGCCTCCGAGCCGGCGAGCGCGATGAAGCCGCCGTCCTTCGTCTCGTAGATGCGGTTCATCGCCTGGCCGCCGTAATTGCGCATCGCGAGCGGCTGCGGCGCCCGGCCCTCGCCCAGCACGGCGCCGGTGACGTTCGGCGTCCAGGCGAGCAGCGCGTCGTACATCGCGATGTCGATATAATCGCCCCGGCCCGTCTTCTCGCGCGCCAGCAGCGCCATCAGGATCGCCGACAGCGCGGTCAGCGACGAGGCCATGTCGGCGGCGACCAGGTTCGGCATGTTGGGCTTGCCGTCAGCGAGCCCGCGCGACAGACCCAGCGTGCCGGCCAGCGCCTGGACGCCCAGATCGTGCGACGGCTTCTGGGTCCACGGGCCGTCCTGCCCGAAGGCGCTGATCGAGCAATAGACGATGCGCGGATTGCGCGCCGCGACCGCGTCATAGCCGATGCCGAGCCGCTTCACGACGCCGGGACGGAAGGCTTCGACGATCACATCGGCGCCGGCGGCCAGATCGAGGAACGCCGCGCGATCGGCCCCGTCCTTGAGGTCGAGCACGACGGAACGCTTGCCGCGCGCGATGTTGCGGAACCATACCGTTGTGCCGTCGGGGGCGCGCGTGCCCATTGCCCGCACCGGCTCGCCGACGCCGTTCCTGGGCTCGACCATGATGACGTCGGCGCCGTGGTCGGCCATGGTCATGGTCAGGTGCGGCCCGGGCAGGAACTGCGACAAATCGAGGACGCGGATGCCGTCGAGCTTCATTGCCGATTCCGCCCCAAAGATGCTTCACTCAGGATATACCAAAGCGACCCATTCGAGAGCCAAATCCCATGTCCAGCGAAAACCTCCACGCCCCGCGCGAGCGCCTGTCCAAGGAGACGCTGGCGATGCACCAGGCCATCGTCTCGCTGATGGAGGAGCTCGAGGCCGCCGACTGGTACCGCCAGCGCGCCGACGATTGCGACGCGCCGTCGCTGAAGGAAATCCTCCTGCACAACATGCGCGAGGAGATCGAGCACGCCGCGATGATCATCGAGTGGCTCAGGCGCAACAATCCGCATTTCGCCAAGGAGCTGAAGGAATATCTCTTCACCGAGAAGGACATCATCGAGGTCGAGCACGAGGCGGAGAAGCCTTAGGACCCTTTCCTCCCCCGCTGTTGCGGGGGAGGTGGCACGCCGAAGCGCAGCGTAGGCATGACGGAGGGGGGGCCCCTCCGCCTCGCTGCGCTCGGCACCTCCCCCGCAACAGCGGGGGAGGAAAATGTTCAACTGAACGCCTGAATCCCGGTTTGCGCCCGTCCCAGGATCAGGGCGTGGACGTCGTGGGTGCCTTCATAGGTGTTCACGGCTTCCAGGTTCAGCACGTGGCGGATAACCGGATATTCGTCCGACACGCCGTTGCCGCCGTGCATGTCGCGGGCCTCGCGCGCGATGGCGAGCGCCTTGCCGCAATTGTTGCGCTTCATCAGCGAGATTGCCGGCGCCGCCGCGTCGCCGCTGTCGATCAGCCGGCCCAGGCGCAGCGCGCCTAGAAGGCCCAGCGTGATCTCGGTCTGCATGTCGGCGAGTTTCTTCTGCACGAGCTGGGTCGCGGCCAGCGGGCGGCCGAACTGCTTGCGGTCCAGCGTGTATTGCCGCGCCGCGTGCCAGCAGGCTTCCGCCGCGCCCATCGCGCCCCAGGCGATGCCGTAACGCGCCCGGTTGAGGCAGCCGAACGGCCCGCCCAGGCCCTTGGCGTTCGGCAGCAGATTGGCCTCGGGCACCAGCACGTCCTCCAGCACGATCTCGCCGGTGACGCTGGCGCGCAGCGAGAACTTGCCTTCGATCTTGGGCGTCGAGAATCCCTTCATGCCGCGCTCGACCACGAAGCCACGGATGACGTCGTCGAGCTTGGCCCAAACCACCGCGACATCGGCGATCGGCGCATTGGTGATCCACATCTTGGCGCCGTTGAGGCGGTAGCCGCCGGCTTCCTTGACCGCGCGGGTCTTCATGCCGCCGGGATCGGAGCCGTGATCGGGCTCGGTCAGGCCGAAGCAGCCGACGAATTCGCCGCTCGCGAGCTTGGGCAGGAATTTGCGCCGCGTCTCTTCGGTGCCATAGGCATGGATCGGATGCATGACCAGCGAAGACTGCACGCTCATCGCCGAGCGGTAGCCCGAGTCGACCCGCTCGACCTCGCGCGCGACGAGGCCGTAGCAGACATAATTCAGCCCGGCGCAGCCATACTCTTCCGGCAGCGTGCTTCCCAGAAGGCCGAGCGCTCCCATCTCGGTCATGATGGCGCGGTCGAAGGTCTCGTGGCGGAAGGCCAGCTTCACGCGGCTCGCGAGCCTGTCCTGGCAGTATTCGCGCGCGCTGTCGCGCACCATGCGCTCCTCGCCCGACAATTCCTGCTCGATCAGCAGCGGATCGGCCCAGTCGAAGGCATTGCGGTCCAGCTTCGCGGAAGGTTTCTCGGATTTCTCTTCGGCCGCGCTCATCGTGTCGCCTCTTACTGCGTGGGTGCCGACGGCGGCGCGGCGGGTGCATCGGCCGGCGTCACGTACAGCTTGTTCTCCTTGTAGGAGATAAAGATATGGAAGTGGCGCAGGATGTTCATGCCGATCAGCATGCTGGAATCGAATTCCTTGGCCTCCACAGGTCGTAGGCGGGTTCCCGTGTCGGGCGGGGTGTTGGCCAGAAGATCATGGGTCATGTCGGGAATGATCTCGACATGCGGATGGTTGACCGTGATGCCCTCGAAGGTCAGCGATGCGAAGACATGGCTGTAGGTGTGCGAGGCGGCGCGCCCCTCCAAGGCGCCCGATTGCGGCGTGTCGGCGGACCCCATTTTCAACCCGTATTGGCTTTCCGCGATGCGCTGCGTCAGCGTCGTGTTCCAGGCGCCGGTGTCCAGCGTCGCCAGGACTTCCTTTCCATCGAGCTGCACCGGCACGATGATGTGCCCCGAGCCGTAAACGCGCATCGGCACGACCGCGACCGCGGTCGCCGGCCAATAGATCACCTTGCCCTCGCAGTGATCCTGCGAAAAGACGCTGAGCTTGTTGGCGCCGAAATCGATGTCGAGCTCGTAGTGCTTGAAGAGATCGGGGCCGAGAATGCCCGCGATGCGCGGATCGTCCGAAACCTTGGCGCCGTCGGTGATGGCGAACGGCATCCGGTCCATCTTGAGACGGCCCAGCGCGAAGCTGGCCGCCGCATACAGATCCGATTTGCGGCCGGCCACGTCGAAAAGTTCGACATTGCCGGTGTTGCCTTCCAATCCCAACTCCTGCGCGGCGCTGGGTGAGATCATCGCGTACACCCCGCCGGTGTCGAGCAGCATGAGCTTGTCCTTGCCCGCGAGCGTCACCGGCACGAATTCCTGCCGTTTGTCGGCGCCCGGCACCAGGTCGACCGAGGCCAGGCGCGTCAGCGGCTTGCAGTCCTCGGCCGCCGCCGGCGCCTGGGAAAAGCCGGCAAGGATGATCGCGGCGCCCGCCGCGCGCTTTAGGATCGAATGCACGAATTTGCCCGCCGATGCCCGTTTTCGGCCACAACCTTAGCCGACCGGCCAGGATGCGGAAAGACGGCCGCCGCTCAAGGCGCTAGGCGCACGGCGAGATGGGCGGGTTGCACCGGCGGCTCCGCCGCGACCGGCGGCGTCACGGGAATCTCCACCGTCGGCGTCACATAAAGCCTCTGCTCCTTATAGGAGATGTAGATATGGAAGTGCCTGAGGATGCTCATGCCAATCAGCATGGCGGCGCCTTCGAACATGCGCGGATCGCCGATGCGCGTGCCGGTCACCGGCGCCGCCGCGTCGGCGGCCACCCGGCGCAAAAGATCGGGAATGATCTCGACCTGCGGATTGCGGACCACGATGCCCTCGAAGGCGAGCGTCTTGAAGATGTGGCGATAGACATAGGCGCTCGGCTTGCCGATCAGGTTTCCGATCCTGGGCGCGGCGGCCGAGCCGAGCGTCAGGTCGAATTGGGTTTCCGCCACCGGCAGGGCCAGCGTCGTGTGATAGGCGCCGGTATCGATGATCGCCGTCACCGGCTGGCCGTCGAGCAGCACCGATACGATGATGTGGCCCGAATGCAGGACCCGCATCGGCACCACGGCGACCGCGTCGGGCTTCCAATAGATCACCTTGCCGGCGCAATGGTCCGGCGAGAACAGGTTCATCTTGTCGGCGCCGAAATCGACGTCGATGTCGTAATGCTTGAGGATGTCGGGCGCGAGCACGCCGGCGAGCTCGTAATCCTCGCCGAACACGCCGCGGCCCGGGGCGATGGCGAGCGCGACCCGGTCGGCCCGGAGCGGACCGATGACGAGCGAGGCTTCGGCGAAGGTGCTCGAGGATTCGCCGTAGATGTTGAAGAGCCGGAAATTTCCGTGCCGGCGCACCAGGCGCAGCTCGTCCGCCGCCTCGGTTCGTGATCTCGGTCATGGCGCCGCCGGTGTCGAGCAGCATCAGCTTGGCCACGCCGTTGATGGTGACCGGGACGTATTCCTCCTTCTTGTCGATGGCGGACTGCAGATCGAGGGCGGCGAGCCGCGTCATGGGCGGGCAGTCCGCGGCGGCGGCCGGGCCGCAATATCCCAATGCCGCGATGAGCACGGCAAAGGTCGCGCGGGCATTTGCCCTCATAAAGTTCCCCATTGTCGGAAAACTGTAACGCGCCGGTTGGGCAGGGAGAAGGCGGCGCTTTCGCACCGCGCTGCCCATTTGGCGGGCAGATCTGGGCGACGCGCTCTAGGTTAACAGGAAGTCCAGCACGGCCTTCTTGTAGAGCTTGTCGCCGACCGCGGTCATGTGGTCGCGGCCCGGAATGACGGCGGCGCGGCCGTTCGTGAAGGCTTCGGCCAGCGGCTCCGGCCGGCCCGACTGGATGTCCTTGTCGCCGTCGACGACGAGGATCGGCGTCGAACAGGTCTTGAGCTGCTCGCGGGAATACATCGTGCGGTCGGCGGCCATGCAGGCGGCGAGCGCCAGCATGTCCTTGCCGCCTTGCGAGGCGAAGGCGCGGAACGCCTTCTGCATCGGATCGGTGATCGTGCCGGGATCGGACGCGCGCAGGGCCGCCGCGATGCCGCGCCGGTGCGACAGTCCGGAGAAATAGGTCTCGCCGATGCCGGCGCAGATCGCCCGCGCGATCCGCTCCGGCCGGGTCATCAGAAGGCCGACGGTGAGGATGCCGCCCATCGAGTAGCCCATCACATCGGCGCGCTCGAGGCCGGCCGCGTCCATCACGGCCGCGATATCGTCCACCATCTTATCGCCGTACGAGGCCTCGTCATGCGGCTTGTCGCTCAGGCCGTGGCCGCGGCAGTCCATCGCCACGACGCGGTGGCCGGCGCCGGTGAGCGTCTCGTACCAGCCGACATTCCGCCAGTTCTGCGCCCGGTCGGAAGCGAAGCCGTGGACCAGCACGATGGGCGCGCCCTCGCCGACGATTTCAAAGGCCAGGCGGATGCCGTCTTTTGCGGTGGCAAAGAGTGTCATGAACCGACCTTCGCAAAGCGGCGCCGGACTGTCTATGATGGCAAGGTCGCCCCGAAAGTATCCTCTATGTCATTGGAACAATTGAAGAAAGATGTCTGCGCGGCGGTCGACGGGCTGGCCGAGGAACTCCTGGCGCTGAGCCATGCGATCCATGGCGAGCCGGAACTGGCGCTGGAGGAATTCAAGGCGGCCAAGCGGCTGACCGACGCGGTCGAGGGCCACGGCATCGCGGTCCAGCGCGAGGCGTTCGGGCTCAAGACCGGCTATGCCGCCGAGTTCGGCAAGGACGGCGGACCCAATATCGCGATCCTGTCGGAATATGACGCGCTGCCCGGCATCGGCCATGCCTGCGGCCACAACATCATCGCGACCAGCGGCTATGGCGCGGCCATCGCGCTGTCGAAGCTGAACGGGCGTCTGCCCGGGCGCGTGCGCTATCTCGGCACGCCGGCGGAGGAACGTTTCGGCGGCAAGGAGATCATGGCGCGCGAGGGCGCGTTCGACGGTACCGACGCGGCGATGATGATCCATCCCTCCAGCGAGAATCTCGTGACGATGCCCTGCATCGCCATCGCCGAGGTGGAGGCGATCTTCCACGGCCGCTCGGCGCATGCCTCGGCCATGCCCTATCGCGGGCTGAACGCGCTCGACGCGGTCGTCACGGCCTATCAGGCCATCGCGCAGCTTCGCCAGCACATCCGCAACACCGACCGCATCCACGGCATCATCACCGAGGGCGGCCTGGCGCCCAACATCGTGCCGGAGCGGGCCGCCTGCCGCTTCTATGTGCGCGCGGTGGACGCCCACGAACTGGCGCCATTGAAAGCCCGGGTACACAGATGCCTGGAGGCCGGCGCGCTCGCCACCGGCTGCACGCTGGAGGCGCATTGGGGCGACACCCGACTATCTCGACCTCAAGACCAACTGGCCGATGGCCGAGCTGTACGAGAAGAACGCGGTCAAGCTGGGGCGCGACTTCTTCCCGGTGAAGGATTTGCCGCCGGGCTATGCCGGCTCGACCGACATGGGCAATGTCAGCCATCGCGTGCCCTCGATCCATCCGATGCTGGGCGTCGCGCCGGCCGGCGTGATCATCCACAACGCGGAATTCGCCCGCTATGCCGCGTCGGAAACCGGCGACGCGGCGGTGATCGACGGCGCCAAATCGCTCGCCATGACGGCGCTCGACCTGATGGCCGACGCGGGGCAGCTCGCGGCGGCGCGCGCCGATTTCGCCGCGACGGGCGAGCTTTCGCAAGCCGCGATCGCGCGGTCGCGCGAGCCCTTGAAGCACGACCATCACGGGCATGGCGGCTGCGGCTGCGCATGAGCACCTGGCTCCTGGTCGCGGCGATCAACGGCGCGCTTGCCGCCGCGGCAGGCGCGTTCGGCGCGCACGGGTTGCAGGGCCGGATCGATGCGCATGCGCTGCAGATCTTCGAGACGGCGGCGCGCTATCACATGTATCACGCGCTGGCGATCGGGCTCGCCGCCTTCGCCATACGTGACGCAGCGGCAGGCGCCGCGGCAACAGCCTGCGCATTTTTCCTCGCGGGATTTTTCTCTTCTCCGGTTCGCTCTATCTTCTGGCCCTGACGGGCGCGCGCGGTCTCGCCTTCGTCACGCCGTTCGGCGGATTGGGTTTCATCATCGGCTGGTGCGCGCTGGCGCTCGCCGCCACGCGGTTTGAAGGTATGATGGGCAAGGACGAGCACATCCTGGTCGCCGGCAGCGGCATCGCCGGCCTCGGCGCCGCGCTAGCCTTCGGCGGCAGCGCGCGCCGCATCACCATCCTCGACCGCGATCCGCCGCCGCCCGCCGGCTCGGCGGAAGACGCGTTCTATGCCTGGGAGCGGCACGGCGCGACGCAGCTTCGCCACAGCCATGCCTTCCTCGGCCGGCTCACCTCGCTGATCCGCGATCGCTATCCGGAGCTGATGGCCGAATTGCTGGCCGAGGGCACGCGCCTGTTCGGCTTCGAGGACGGCCTGCCGCCGGCGCTCGCCAAGGACTATCGCCCGGCAAGGGCGACGAGGATTTGAAGCTGCTGTTCAGCCGGCGCACGACGCTGGAACTGATCCTGCGCCGCTATGCGGCCAAGCTGCCGGGCGTGACGTTCATCCCCGAGGCCGGCGTGCGCGGGCTGCTGACGCGCCGCGAGAACGGACGCATCGTGGTCGAGGGCCTGAAGGTCGAGCGCAACGGCGCCGTGGAGGAGATGCGCGCCGCCATCGTCGTCGACGCCTCGGGCCGCAACACGCAGTTTCCCGAATGGCTGCGCGCCGAGGGCGCGACGGTGCGCGAGGAATCCAGCCCCTGCGGCATTCTCTATTATACGCGGCACTACAAGCTGCGCGACGGGCAGGACGAGCCGCCGCGCGATCCCAAGGCGGCGGCCGGCGGCGCCGATCTCGGCTACATCAAGTTCGGCGTGTTCATCGCCGACAACCGGCACTTCTCCGTGACGCTGGCGGTGCCGGAGATCGAGAACCATCTGCGCACCGCGGTGATGAAGCCGGAGACCTTCGACGCCGCCTGCATGGCGATGCCGGGCGCGGCGCGCTGGATCGATCCCAAGCGCGCCGAGCCGGTCAGCCGGGTGTTCTCGATGGGCGAGCTGTATAATATGTGGCGCCACTATATGAAGGACGGCGAGCCGCAGGTGCTGAACTTCTTCGCGCTGGGCGACGCGGCGATCCGCACCAATCCGCTCTATGGGCGCGGCTGTTCCTCCGGCGTGGTCGAGGCGCATCTGCTGCGCGCGGCGCTGGACGCGGGCGCCGATCGGTCGAGCGCGCCAGGAAATACGAGCGCGACCTCACCGAGGCCATCCGGCCGTTCTTCGATTCCATGGTGGACCTCGACCTCAACGCGATCCGCCGCGCCCGGCACGAGCGCGATCCGCACTACCGGCCGGGCTATCGCGCGCGGCTCGCCAAGAGCTTCACCGAGGACGGCTTGATGCCGGCCCAGCGCGGCGACGTGGAGGTGAGCCGGGCGCTCTCCCGCGTGTTCCACATGCTGGACGAGCCGACCGCGTTCATGAAACGGCCCGCGATCATGGCGCGCATCCTTGCCGTGTGGGCGACCTCGAAGGCCGACAAGGAGCGGCGCGGGCTCTATCCGCCGAAAGCGGGACCGGATCGCGCGGCGATGCTGAAGCTGCTCAACATCGCGGCGTAGGACCGGAAATGCCCGCTTGCCGTCACCCCCGATTGTCATGGCCCGCGAATGCGGGCCATCCAGTTGAAATCATGTACTGCTCTCGAATTCCTGGGCGCGAAGACTAGAACGCGGTGCCGGCGTCACCTGGATGGCCCGCATTCGCGGGCCATGACAGCAAGGTTCAAAGAACAACAGAGGAGACGTTCATGCCAACCTTTCCCGAACCCACCATCGTCAAGACCAACGGCATCGACATGGCGGTCTACGAGGCCGGGCCGAAGGACGGCGTGCCGGTCGTGCTGTGCCACGGCTTTCCCGAACTCGCCTATTCCTGGCGCCATCAATTGCCGGCGCTGGCGGCGGCGGGCTTTCGCGCCATCGCGCCGGACCAGCGCGGCTATGGCCGCACGTCGCGCCCCGAAGCCGTCGCCGACTACGACATGGAGCACCTGACCGGCGACCTGGTGGGACTGCTCGACGCGCTCGGCCTCAAGGACGCGGTGTTCTGCGGCCATGACTGGGGCGGGATGGTGGTGTGGAGCATGCCGCTGCTGCATCCGGCCCGCGTGCGCGGCGTCATCGGCGTCAACACGCCGTTCCTGCGGCGCGGGCCGATGGACCCGATCGCGATGATGCGCGCGGTGTTCGGCGAGGACATGTATATCGTCTATTTCCAGCAGCCCGGCCTCGCCGACGCCGCGCTGGCCAAGGATGTCGGCAAGACGTTCCGCTTCTTCATGCGCAAATCGGCGATGAAGGCGGCGGACTACGCCAAGCTGCCGGCCGGACAGCGCAACCTCGCCCTCGTCAAGGCGCTGGAGGCCGACGAGGCGAGCTGGAACGGCGGCACGCTGCTCCTGAACGCCGAGGAATTGAAGTATTTCGTCGACACCTTCACGCGCACCGGCTTCACCGGCGGCATCAACTGGTACCGCAATTTCACCCGCAACTGGGAGCGCAGCGCCGACCTCGCGCAGCATGTCCCGATGCCGAGCCTGATGGTCATGGCGGAGGACGACATCGTGCTCTCGCCCGCGATGGCCGAAGGCATGGAGCAGTATGTGCCCGACCTGGAGAAGGCGCTGATCAAGGATTGCGGCCACTGGACCCAGCAGGAACATCCCGACGAGCTGAACGCGATCATGGTGGATTGGCTGAAGCGGCGGTTCGGGTAGAGCCGCTTCGGCCGACGGCATGCCGCGGTGCAGCGAAAACCGGACGGAACCGCCCAAAATCCACCCGCTTCGGGCTGTAGCCTGCGTCCGCCGCCCGTGACAAAATTATCCGATGGCTGAATCGCCCGCCGATATCGACACCTTCTCCTATGCCGATCCGGCCGATCCGCGGCTGAAGCGGTTCTTCATCCGGCTGGTGGAGCGCATCACCGGCCAGCCCTATCTGAAATGGCTCTACGAGGACAACCGCGCCAACCCGGTGCCGGGCGAGGATTTCTGGGACGCGGCGATCCGCAAGCTCGAGCTCCATGTCCGCTACAACGCGGACACGCTGGCGCAATGGCCGCGCACCGGCCCGCTGGTGGTCGTGGCCAATCATCCCTTCGGCGTGCTGGACGGGCTCATCATCTGTTCGATCGTATCGAAGGTGCGCAAGGATTTCCGGGTGCTGACCAATGCGGTGCTGCTGCGCGCCGATGAAGTGAAGAGCTTCCTCCTGCCGGTCGATTTCGCCGAGACCGAGGAGGCGCTGAAGACCAATCTGCGCACCCGGGCCGAGGCCAAGAACCATCTGATGAAGGGCGGCTGCCTGGTGGTGTTTCCGGCCGGCGGCGTCTCCACCACGCCGACCATCTGGCACAAGCGCGCCGTCGACACCGAATGGAAGAACCTGACGGCGCGGCTGATCGCCCAGGCCAAGGCGGCGGTGGCGCCGGTCTATTTCGCCGGGCAGAACAGCCGGCTGTTCCAGCTCGCGAGCCATATCAGCATGACGCTGCGCCTGTCGCTGCTGTTCAAGGAAGTCCATGACCGCATCGGCAGCGAGGTGTATGTCCGGCTGGGCGACGTGCTGCCCTATGAACGCATCGCCGGGATCAACGACCGCCAGACCGTGATGGATATGCTGAAAGAGATCACCTATTCGCTGGGCGAGGCCGTGCCGGCGAAGCTGCCGCGCAAGCGGGTGAAGCGCCCCAAGCGCGCGCCGGCGCCATGACCGTGGATGCGCGGCCCCGGGTCGGTCTTTTCGTCACCTGCCTCGTCGATCTGGTGCGGCCGCAAATCGGCTTCGCCGCGGTGAAGCTGCTGGAACAGGCCGGTTGCGACGTCGAGGTGCCGGCGGCGCAGACCTGCTGCGGCCAGCCGGCGTGGAACGCCGGCGCCGACCGCGACGCGATAGAGATCGCGCGCAACGTGATCGCCGCCTTCGATGGCTTCGACCATGTCGTGGCGCCGTCCGGCTCCTGCGGCGGGATGATCAAGCGGCACTATCCCGAGATGTTCGAGAAGGACCCGGCCTGGCTGCCCCGCGCCCGCGCGCTCAGCGCCAAGACGCATGAGCTGCTGTCGTTCCTGGTGAGGGTGCGCGGCGTGACCGGCGTGACGGCGGACTACGCCCGGCGCGTCTGCTATCACGATTCCTGTTCCTCGCTGCGCGAGATGGGCGTGAAGGCGGAGCCGCGCGCGCTGCTCTCGACGGTGAACGGGCTGGCGATCGACGAACTGACCGATCCGCAAGTGTGCTGCGGCTTCGGCGGACTGTTCAGCGTGAAATATCCCGACATCTCCGAGCGCATGGCCGACGACAAGATCGCCGATGCCTGCAACACCGGCGCGGCGGCGCTGCTAGGCGGCGATCTGGGCTGCCTGCTGCACCTGAAGGGCCGGATGGCGCGGCAGGGCAAGACGCTGGAGGTGCGCCACGTCGCCGAAGTGCTGGCCGGCATGGGCGACGGCAAGGCGCTGGGCGAGCCGTGAACGTCGATCCCAAAGCCTTCGTCGCGAATGCGCGGGCGGCGCTGGCCGACCCTCAGCTTCGCCCCGCGCTCGGCCGGCTCAAGACGCATTTCGGCGCCGGACGCGCCTTCGCGGTGCACCGCTATGGCGACTTCGAGAGCCTGCGCGCGGCCGGCAAGGCGATCCGCGACTATGCGGTGACGCATCTGGACGAGTTGCTGGTCACGTTCGAGCAAAGCGTCAATGCGCGGGGCGGCACGGTGCATTGGGCGCGCGACGCGGCCGAGGCGCGGCGCTTGATCCTCGCGATCCTGCAGGATGTCGGCGCCAAGACCGTCACCAAGGGCAAGTCGATGGTGACGGAGGAGATCCGCCTCAATCCCTTCCTCGAAGCCAACGGCATCGAGCCGGTCGAGACCGACCTCGGCGAATACATCATCCAGCTTCGCGACGAACCGCCCAGCCACATCATCGCGCCGGCTTTTCATCTTTCCAAGGAGCAGGTGGCCGAGACATTCTTCGCCGCGCACAAGGACCTCGATCCGGCGCGCTCGCTTCAGGAACGCAATGCGCTGGTGCAGGAGGCGCGCGCGGTGCTGCGCCGCCGCTTCGAGGCCGCCGATGCCGGCATCACGGGCGCCAATTTCCTGAGCGCCAAGGAGGGCGCGGCGATCATCGTCACCAATGAGGGCAATGGCGATCTGACGCGGCTGCTGCCCAAAACCCATATCGTCGTGACCGGCATCGAGAAGGTCGTCGCCGACATGAACGACGTGGCGGTGCTGCTGCGCCTGTTGCCGCGCTCGGCGACCGGCCAGGCGATCTCGACCTATGTCAGCGTCATGGCGGGGCCGCGCGGGCCGGGCGAAACCGACGGGCCGGAGAACTTCCATGTCGTGCTGGTCGACAACGGCCGCTCCCGGCTGATCGGCACCGAGGCGCAGGACGTGCTGCGCTGCATCCGTTGCAGCGCCTGCATCAATCACTGCCCGATCTATGGCGCGATCGGCGGTCATGCCTATGGCGCGACCTATATGGGGCCGATCGGCGCGGCGCTGAACCCCGGCACGATGGGCGTGGCGAACGCGGCGCATCACGCCAACGCCTCGACCTTCTGCGGCCGCTGCGCCGAGGTCTGCCCGGTGATGATCCCGCTGCCGAGGATCATGCGCCACTGGCGCGCCGTCGAGTACGGGCAAGGGCTCGCGCCCAAGGCGATCACGCGCGGCCTGGCGCTGTGGGCCTTCGCGGCCAAGCGGCCGGCGCTCTATCGCCTCGGGGCATCCATCGCGGCGCGGGTTCTGAAGATGCTGGGCCGTGGCGGCAGCGTGCGGGTGGTGCCGATCCGCAACGGCTGGTTCGCGGTGCGCGATTTTCCCGTGCCGCAAGGCACGACGTTCCAGCAGCAATGGCGGGCGCGCAAATGAGCGCGCGCGATGAAATCCTCGAATCGATCCGTGCGCGGCAGCTTGCGCGGACCCCGAAGCCCACCGTCTATCGCGCGCCGCCGACCGAGAGCGATCCGGTCGAGGCCTTCGCGAAGACGCTCTCGGCGCAATACGCCGACGTTCGCCTGCTGGACAACATGGCCGACGTCCCCGCCGCCATCGCCGACATCCTGCGCGGCCGCAACATGGCGCCGATGGTCCACATCGCGCCGGATTCGGAATTGGCGTCGCTCGACCTGCCGAATGTCGAGATCAGGCGCGAGCCGCCCGGCCAGTTCGACGCCGCGGTGACGCTGGCGCCCTTCGCCATCGCCGAGACCGGCACGCTCGCTTACCCTTCGGGCAAGGGGGCCCCGGCGTCGTGGCATTTCCGGCCGGTGCTGGAGATCGCGATCCTGCGCGCTTCCTCGGTCGTCGCCGAACTGGAAGACGTGCTGGCCGCGTTGCAGAACGGCCTGCCCTCCACCCTCAACCTGGTCAGCGGCCCCTCGCGCACCGGCGACATCGAGCAGACGATGGAGGTGGGCGCGCACGGCCCGAAGGCGCTGGCGGTGCTGGTGGTGCGCTCATAGCGCCGCGATATCGCGCGGCTTGCTTTCCGCCGCGTTGAGATATTCGGCAAAACTTTCCCGATCGCGGGCGAGCCTTCGTCGCGCAGGGGACCGCGTCCGTCCACAACCGTACCGTCGCGAATGACGAGATCGTAATCGGCCTCCCTGACATTTCCCGGATTGTCGTTTGCCGGACGGCTTGCCTCCACTGACATAAAGTCAAGTTGGGAACCCGCCGACCCGGCCGGCCTCTTTCTCGCCAGGGCTTGCTTAAGCCCGCCAGGATTACGCTATCATCCGATCATGGGAGCGGCATCGGGCGCCCCCGCGGTCCGTGGCATGTCGCCAGTTCCAAGAAGGCAGTTGGGCCGGGGACTTTTTCACGTGCAAACGATATTTCGAGGGGCCTGGACCGGGCTGCGGGATCGCTTTTCGGCGAGCGTCCTGGGCACGACATCGCGTTCCGTCCCCCGCCTTGACGGCGGATTGTCCCGCCCGGCGCGCCTGCTGATCACGGCGGTCTTTCTGGCGTTCGCGATGCTCGCGGCCTGGCTCGCGGGCGGCCCTTGGGGGGCGCTGTTCTTCTTCCCGGCGCTGATGATCGCCGGCGTTTTCGGCGGCGTCGAACTGGCGATCCTCGCCTATGCGGCCAGCCTGATCGCGGCGGCGCGGCTTATTTCCGGCGCCGATCTGTGGCTGTTCGCCGCCGCCGCCGCGGCGCAGACGCTGGTCGCGCTCGTGCTTCGGGTTTTCTTCCGCGAAAGCCGGCGCTGGGGCGTGCGCTATCGCCGCCTGCTGTCGGCCACCGCCGCGGCGGTGACGGTGTCGGACGATCGCGGACGCATCGAGCGGCCGCATCCCGACCTCGAAAGGCTGACCGGCATGAGCTGGCCCGGCTATGCGGGCACCAACTGGCTCGCCGCGGTCCATCCCGAGGATCATGCCAAGCTGCGGCCGCCCGGCCCCTACAAGGACGTGACGGTGCAGCGCGCCGAGATCCGCCTCAAGGATCCGGCGAGCGGCGACTGGCGCTGGCACCTGATGCGCGCCGTGCCGCTGCTCGACGAAAAGGGCGAGGTCGAGGAGTGGATATCCACCCTCACCGACGTGCACGAGCGCAAGCTCAGCGGCGAGCAGCGCGACATGATCGTGGGCGAGGCGCGCCACCGGCTGAAGAACCTGATGACGATCATCGATTCGCTGGTGAAGAGCTCGCGGCCGCGCGACGCGGATGCGAATGTCGATGCCTATCAGAAGAAGCTGATCGGCCGCCTGCATGCCTTGAGCGCGGCCGGGGATCTGGCGCTGGCCGGCAACTACACGACGATCAACGCCAGGGAGATCGTGGCCGCGACGCTGGCGCCGTTCCTCGAGACCGAATCGGCGCGGCTCACCTTCGAGGGACCCGACCTCGCGCTCAACCAGACGACGGGCGGAAGCCTGGCGCTCGGCGTGCACGAGCTCACCACCAACGCGATCAAGCACGGCGCGCTCTCCCGGCCGGAGGGCCGCGTCGATTTCCGCTGGACGGTGACGGCGAACGAAAACGGCGGCCGGGTCGAGATGGTGTGGAGGGAAACCGGCGGGCCGCCGCCGAAGCGGCCGGAACGCGACGGCTATGGCGCGCGGGTGATCGCGTTCATTCCGTCGCGCGAGCAGAACGGCCAGGTGACGATGGACTATCCGCCCGAGGGCTTCGTCTGCCGCATCGCGTTCACGCTGCCGGCCGCGCCGCCGGTGCCGGCGGACATCGAATAGGCCCTACGCCACGCGCCCGATGGCCTGCACGACCTGCTCGGTCTTCTCCAGCGTCACCATGTGGCCGGCTTCGGGGATCGAGACCAGCTCCGCGCCGGCGATGCCCTTCTTGAAGCCGTGCGCATAGGCCGGCGGGATCAGCTTGTCGCTGTCGCCCCAGATCAGCACCGTCTTGGCCTTGATGCGATAGAGGCGCGTGGCGAGCCCGCGCTCCGGAATCGGAAACAGGATCTTGCCCGCCATGCCGAGCTGGCGCGCATTGGTGACGAGATAGGTCTGCAGGAACTTCGGATCGCCGAAGGACAGGCCCGCGGTCAGCAGCCTGGTGCCCGCCTCGACATCGTGGAACAGGAGCTTGGGCATCTCATAGGGCAGCGTCGCGAAGATATCGGGGATCGGATGGGCGTCGAGCCACAATCCGGCCGGACAGATCAGCGCCAGCCGCGTCACGTCGTGCGGCGCCACCGCCGCCATCTCGGCCGCGATCATGCCGCCCATCGAATGGCCGACCAGGATCGGATCCGTCAGGCCGAGCGCCTCGACCACGTCCCAGCCATGCAGCGTGAAGTCGAGCATATCGCGCAGCTCGTGACATTCCTCGCTGTCGCCATAGCCGGGCAAGAGCGGCGCGTAGACGTGATATTTCTCCGCGAGCCTGTTCAGGAACGCATCGTTCGCCAGCGCCCCGCCGGCGCCGTGCAGGAAGACGAGCGGCGCGCCGGAGCCGCCTTCGAGATAGCGGACGGGAACATGCGGCGTGGCGACGGTTTTGAGCTCGAGGGGCATTGCGGTCACCGCGCCGCGCCGACGGATTCGAGCGCCGCCTTCTCGCTCGGCAGGTTGCCGGGTTTCACCTGTTTGATCGGGTGGCACCAGAAGCGGTCGTCGTCCGCGTATTCCGGGAACACGTTGCGCAGCTTCGGCATCACCTTCTCGGCGAACAGCTTGGTCGAGTACATGCACTTCTCCTTCGGCATGTTCCCCACATGCAGGAGGCAGAACAGATTGCCGACATGCAGCGATTTGGCGAGCTCCTCCAGCCGCTGGCGCACCGTCTCGGGCGAGCCGGCGACGACATGGCCCTGCTCGATCAGATCCTTCCAGGTCAGCTTGGAATAACCGGTCGGCGGGGCGTATTGCGACAGGGCGCCGGTCTGGATCGTCTTGATCGTGCGGTAGCCCGGCGCGTCGGCGAAGCCGCCATGGACGTGCAGGCAGCGATTGTAGAAATAGTCTATATGCTCCTTGTACAGACGTTCGGCCTCGGCGTCGGTGTCGGCGACGCAGATCGTCTGGGCGAAGCCGGCGCGGTAGGGCGATCTGTCGGGCACGCCGCGCTCCTCCACCCGCCGCCAATAGCCATCGAGCAGGGCCTTGCCGCGGATATAGCCGCTGAACGACAGGTAGGAATAGGAATAGGTGTTGTCGATGCAGAAATCATAGGTCTCGACGCTGCCGCCGCCGGGGATGTGGATCGGCGGATGCGGCTGCTGGATCGGGCGCGGCCAGATGTTCACATGGCGCAGTTTGGTGTAGCGGCCGTTGAAGGCGAAGGGGTCGCGCGTCGTCCATGCCTTGATGATGAGATCGTGCGCTTCCTCGTACTTCTCGCGGGTCAGCGCCGGGATCTGGCCGTAGCAGAAATTGGTGTCCATCGAGGTGCCGACCGGAAAGCCCGCCACCAGACGGCCGCCCGAGATGCAGTCGAGCATCGCGAACTCCTCGGCGACGCGGACCGGCGGATTGTAGAGCGCGATGGAATTGCCCAGCACGACGAGGGCCGTGTCCTTGGTCCGCCGCGCCAGCGCCGCGGCGATGATGTTGGGCGACGGCATGATGCCGTAGCCGTTCTGGTGATGCTCGTTGCAGCCGACCGCGTCGAAGCCGACATCGGCGGCGTATTCCAAGAGATCGAGATAGGTGTTGTAGACCTCGTGGCTCTTCACCGGATCGAACAGGCGCTGGTCGATATCGACCCAGACCGAACGGTTCTTCTCCCGGAAATCGTCCGGCAGATAGGGCCAGGGCATGAGGTTGAACCAGGTGAATTTCATTGTACGCCTCCCGGTATTTTTTATTTCGGTTGGCGCGATCCTGACGAAAAGTCAGAGGGCTGGCAATTTGAATCCATGCGCCGGCGCGGACGCGAGCGGCGCCGGTAGCGTCAGCCGCAAACCGCCCGCGACGCGACGTGCCGTAGCGGCAGCGCCGGTCGCGAGTTCGATCGCCTGGGTCGCGTCCGGCAGGTCGTCGCCTTCGACCAGGATTTCGGTTCCCGGCGGCGTGCCGAGCAGATGCATGTACAAGGCGCCCGGCTTCTGCGCGAAGCGGACTTGTGTGCCATCCGCCGTCTTGCCGTCGAACCGCGTCCAGGGGCGCGTGCCGTAGATGCCGTCGCCATTGGCGCGCAGCCAGGCGCCGAAGCCTTTCAGGCGCGAAAGCTGCTCCGCCGGAATCCGAGCATCGACGCCGCGCGGCCCGACGTTGAGCAGCAGATTGCCGTTCTTCGCCACCGCATCGATGAAACTCGTCACCAGCGACTCGACGCTTTCGTAGTCGGCCTCCGTGTCGTTGCGGTTGTAGCCGAAGGAATGGCTCATGCCGCGCGTGGCTTCCCATTTCTTCTCGGAGATCGCGTCGAACGCGGCGTATTCCGGCGTGCGGAAATCGCAATGCGGCGGTAATTGCGGGATGATGCCCTTGGTCGTCTCCTTCGCCAGGCGCTCCTTGAGCATCGCGTCGATGCCGCGGCGCACCGCCGGATCGCGCAGGCCCTCGCGTTCCGGCGTCATCGGCAGCCAGCGGTCGTTCACCACGCCCTCCGGCACCGCATTGTAGTAGTCGGCGAACAGCTTCAGCTCGTCGTCGAGCGGCGTCGGCCAGGAGATGTCGTTCCACACGATCGAGGGCCGGTAGCGGTCGATCAACTCGCGCGTCTGCGCGTCGGCATAGGCGGGATAGTTGCCGCCCGGCGTCGAACCCATGAAATCGGCCAGCGTGCGCAGCGGCTCGCGGTTGAAGCTCCAGTCGATGCCGCCGGAATAATAGACGCCGAAGCGAAGGCCCTCGGCCCGCACCGCGTCGGCCAGCTCGCCGACGATGTCGCGCGGGCTCGTCCAATCCTTCTGGTGCGGATTGTCGACGGCGGACGGCCACAGGCAGAAGCCGTCATGATGCTTGGCGACGAGGACGACATATTTCGCGCCGGCATCGGCGAAGGCCTCGGCCCAGTCGGCCGGCTTCCACCGCTCCAGCCCTTCGAGGAATCCGGCGCGGAAATTTTCGTAAGGCACGTTGTTGTAGGTCGCGGCGTGGAATTTCGCGCTGTCGCTTTCGGGCACCTTGATCGCGTTCCAGTACCATTCGCAATAGGGCGTCTGGGCGACGGCAATGTCGTAATTGTTGCGGAACGATTCGGCGATCGATCCGGACTTCGTCGCGAAGGCCGGGATCGAGAACAGTCCCCAGTGGATGAAGATGCCGAACTTGGCGTCCTCGAACCATTGCGGCACCGGGTGCGCATTGAGCGAGTCGAGCGTCGGTTCGTAGGCCATGCCCGACCTTACCAGCCGGGTCGCGCCGCTCAACGGTACCGCACCGGAACGTTCAGCGCGCGAGCGCCGCGAGCACCTGCACCAGGATCAGCCCCGCGGCCATCACCGCCGGGAAGACGCCGAAGAACACGATGGTGGTGGCGAGCGCCATGTCGGGGCCGGCGCGGTGCGCGGCGGGCCGTGGGCTCAGTCTCTGTTGGCGAAGCATGGAAGTCCTCCCTCAATCGATGAGAGGAGCTTGCGCCGGCGCGGTGAAACCGGCCCTGAAGGGCGCGTTCATCCGCCGTTCACCCATGCGGCGCCGCGCACGCTTGACCGAAAATGCACGAACCCGCGATAACGGCCACCGAGGGTCCCATGCGCCTGCCGTTTTCCCGCTCGGCCGCCATCAGCCTCGCGCTCTGCGCGATGGTGCTGCGCGCGCTCTTGCCGGACGGCTGGATGCCGGCCGCGGCCGGGGCGCCCTTCGTCATCTGCTCGGTCGACGGCGTTCATGACGGGGGCAAGCAGCCCGGCGATCCCGCCCGCGAGCATAGCCATGCGCCCTGCGCCTTCGCCGCCGCGGCCCCGCTGGCGCCGCCGCAGGTCGCGGGTTTCGCCGCGCCGGCCGTTTCCGCGATCCCGTCCGTTGCATTCGCCGGGCGCGCCGGGCCTCTGCAGGCGCGCGCCTTCCATCGCCCCAACGCGCCGCGCGCGCCGCCGTTCTTCTCCTGAGTGATGCGTAAGCCCCGTCCGCGCGGACGGCTTTCCAATTCATTCCGGAGACATCCATGTCTTCTTCAATTTTGCGCACCGGCGCCCTTGCGGCGTTCGGCATCGTACCGTTTCTTCCGGCGACCGCCTTGGCCGCCACCATCGAGACCGTCGTCGTAACCGGCGAGCGGACCGCCGGCGAACAGCCCAACAGCATCGAGCATGTTACGGCGCTGAAGGCGCGCGAGCAGGTCAACGCAGTCAATACCGAGGACATGCTCAAATACACGCCATCGCTGGTGGTGCGGAAGCGCCACTATGGCGACACCCAGGATCCGATCGCGACCCGCACCTCCGGCGTCGGCGCCTCGGCGCGCACGCTGATCTTCGTCGACGGCATCCTGATCTCCTCGCCCATCGGCAACAACAACACCTCGGCCTCGCCGCATTTCGGGGTGGCGGCGCCGGAGGACATCTCGTCCATCGACATCCTCTACGGCCCGTTCGCCGCGGAGTATGCCGGCAACTCGATCGGCGCGGTGCTCAACATCACGACCCGGATGCCCGATCGCCTGGAGATCAATGGCGATGCGCTGGGCGCGGTGCAGCCTTTCAGCCAATACAGCACCGAGCATACCTACGGCACCTGGCAGCTCGCCGCCGGCATCGGCGACCGCGACGGCGATTTCTCCTGGCGGCTGTCGGCCAATCATCTGGAGTCCACCGGCCAGCCGCTGGCCTATGTCACGCTCACCCGCCCGGTCGGCAACAGTACGATGGGCACGCCGGCGGCCGGCGCGTTCGACGATCTGAACCGCACGGCAACGCCCATCGTCGTCATCGGCGCCGGTGGGATCGAGCATCAGGTGCAGGACACCGATACGCTGAAGCTCGCCTATGACCTGCCCTGGCAGATGCAGCTCACCTACACCGTAAGCGTCTTCCATCAGGCGGATGACGCGACCGCGGAGACCTATCTGCACACCGCCGCCGGCCTGCCCGTGTTCTCCGGCAGCACGAACATCTACGGCCAGACCTACAACATCGGCGCGAGCAGCTTCTCCAACAACGTCTATGACTGGAACCAGACCCATCTGGCGCAGGCCGTCTCGCTCAAATCGGGCGACAAGGGCGACTTCGCCTGGGAGTTCGTCGTCAGCGACTACAATTATCTCGACGACAACCAGCGCGTGCCTTCGGTGGCTTTGCCGGCGGCCCGGACAGGCGGCATGGGCACGATCAACCGGCTGAACGGCACCGGCTGGTACACGCTCGATGCCAAGGGCGTGTGGACCGGCTGGGTCGACAATGAACTCAGCTTCGGCGCCCATCGTGATGCCGAGACCTTCAGGCAGCTCAAGTTCAACACGACCGACTGGATCACCGGCGCCCCCGCATCGCTCGCCACCAAGGCGCAGGGCCGCACGGCAACGAACGCGCTCTGGATACAGGACATCTGGTCCTTCGCGCCGGGCCTGAAGGCGATTGTCGGCGGGCGGTACGAGGACTGGCGCGCCTATGACGGGATCAATTTCTCCGCCGCGCCGCCGCTGAATACGGTACAGCCCAAGCTCTCGGGGAGCTATTTCTCGCCCAAGGCGTCGCTGGCCTGGCGGGTGGCGGAACCGTGGACGGTGAGCGCTTCCTGGGGCTCGGCCTATCGCATGCCGACGGTGACGGAGCTTTATCAGGCGGTCACGACCGGCACGCAACTCACCGTGCCAAATCCGAACCTCAAGCCCGAACACGCCAACTCCTATGAGCTGGCAGCCGAGCGCACGGCGGAGGATGGGCGCATCCGGCTATCGCTATTCCAGGAGGACATCGGCAACGCCCTGCTGTCGCAGTCCGCGCCGCTCGTGCCGGGCTCGACCACGCTGTACAGCTATGTGCAGAACGTGCCGCACACCCGCGCCCGCGGTGTCGAGCTGGTCGCCGACCAGAACGACGTGCTGATCGACGGGCTTGAGCTTTCCGGCAGCGTCACCTACGTGGACGGCCGCATCACCAGCGATCCGGCATTCCACGCCGCGATCAACAAGGTCATCCCGCAGCTGCCGCGCTGGCGTGGCGAGGCCGTGGCGACGTATCGACCCGACGAGCGGCTCGCCTTCACTGTGGCGGCGCGCTACAGCGACCGCTCCTTCGGCACCATCGACAACTCCGATCCGGTGTCGCACACCTTCCAGGGCTTCGACGGCTATCTTGTGTTCGACACCCGCGTGCAATACCGCGTGGACGACAACTGGACCACGTCGGCCGGAATCGACAATCTCGCCAACGACAAATACTTTATCTTCCATCCCTTCCCGCAACGCAGCTTTCTCGTGGATATCCACTATGCGCAGTAGAACATCGGCTTTCGCCTTCGCGCTCATGCTGTCGGCCGTTCCGGCCTCGGCGCACACCTACCTGACCGACGCGACGCCGGCGGCGGGCGCGAACCTGACCGCCGGCCCGGCTGAGGTGGTGATGCATTTCACCGGCGATCTCGAGCCGACCTTCAGCAGCATCGTCGTGACCGACGAAAAGGACCATGTCGTCGACGCGGGCCCGTCCGTCGCCGACGGCCGCACGATGCGCGTGCCGCTGAAACCGCTGAAGCCCGGCCACTATGAAGTGATCTGGCGCGCGGTCTCGATCGACACGCACCTTTCCGAAGGCAAGTACGACTTCCTCGTCGGGTCTCCGTGACGCTGCTTTTCGCGCTCGTCCGCGCGATCCATTTCGCGAGCCTGACGACGGTGTTCGGCGCCAGCGCCCTGCTCGCCCAGGCGCGCCGGATCGGGGTGACCGACGAGCATCTGCGCAAGACGTTGATGGCGGCCGCCTGGGCGACGCCGGCCAGCGCCATTCTGTGGCTCTGCTTCGTGGGCGGCGAGATGACCGGCGATGCCGCCGCCGGATTCGAGCCCTCCGTTGCCGCCACGGTGATCGCGCATAGTTTCTACGGCCATGTCTTTCTCGCGCGCGTGGTGCCGCTGATCGGCCTCGCCCTGCTCTGCCTGCGCGGCGGCGGATACGCGCTGAAAGCCGTGGTCGCCGGCCTCGCGCTCGCCGGGCTCGGGCTCACCAGCCACGCCGCGTCGGCCGGCTCGCCGCAAAGTGGATATCTGGGCGCGGCCATCGACGCGCTGCATCTGCTGGCGGCTGGATTCTGGATCGGCGGACTGGTCGTCATCATGCCGCAGATCGTGCCGCGCATCCGCGACACCGCGCGGCTGGTGGCGCTGCTCACGATGTTCTCCCGCTGGGGCGTGGTCTCGGTCGCGGTGCTGATCGCGGCGGGCACCGCCAATGCCGTCTTCATCCTCGACATGCCGGGCATGGCGTGGTCGGGCACCTATGTGACCTGGCTCGCGGTCAAGATCGTGCTCGCGGGTCTGATGGTGGCGCTGGCGCTGACCAACCGCTTCGGCGTGCTGCCGGCGCTGGCGCGCGGCGACCGGGAGGCCCGGGACACGATCCCGCTCACCGTGCTCGCCGAACTCGGCGCGGCCCTGCTGATCCTGATGATCGTGGGCATCCTCGGCCTGACCGCGCCGATGCAGATGTGAGGACTCGCAATTAGTTTCATTTGAAACTATATTCCCGCCCGCATCCTTCGAATCGTGGAGACGGCCATGCCCGCGCTGTGGGACAACCCGATGGGAACCGACGGTTTCGAGTTCGTCGAATATACCGCGCCCGATGTGAGCCGGCTTTACGCGCTGTTCGAGCGCATGGGCTTTCGCGCCGTGGCACGCCATCGCTCCAAGGACGTCACCCTGTTCCGCCAGGGCAATGTCAACTTCATCGTCAATGCCGAGCCGGGCAGCCACGGCGCGCGTTTCGCGCTGGAGCATGGACCGTCGGCCTGCGCCATGGCGTTCCGCGTGCACGACGCCGCCAAGGCCTACGCCAAGCTGATCGCGCTCGGCGCCACGCCGTTCCACAATCCGGTGGGGCCGATGGAGCTGAACATTCCGGCGATCGAGGGCATCGGCGGCAGCGTGATCTATCTCGTCGACCGCTATGGCGACCGCACGATCTACGACGTCGATTTCGTGCCGACCGACGCCGCGCTCGGCTGGGAGCACGCGGGCGCCGGGCTGACCGAGATCGACCACGTCACCCACAACGTCTTCCGCGGCAACATGGACAAATGGGCCGGCTTCTATGAGCGGTTCTTCAACTTCCGCGAAGTGCGCTATTTTGACATCGAGGGCAAGCTGACCGGCCTGAAAAGTCGCGCGATGACGAGCCCGGACGGGCAGATCCGCATCCCGATCAACGAATCCTCCGACGACAAATCGCAGATCGAGGAATATCTCCACGCCTATCACGGCGAAGGCATCCAGCACATCGCGCTGGGCACCGACGACATCTATGGCAGCGTCGAGACGCTGAAGGCCCATGGCGCGGCGTTCCAGGACACGCCGGAGACCTATTACGAGCGGCTCGACAACCGCATCAAGGGCCATGGCGAGGACGTCGCGCGGCTCAAGAAGAACCGCATCCTGATGGACGGCGAGCGCAATTCCGAGGTCGGCCTCCTGCTGCAGATCTTCACCCAGAACGCCATCGGCCCGATCTTCTTCGAGCTGATCCAGAGGAAGGGCAACCAGGGCTTCGGCGAAGGCAATTTCCGCGCTTTGTTCGAATCCATCGAGGCCGACCAGGTGCGCCGCGGCGTCCTCAAGGACACCACCGCATGAGCGGCCGGAACTGGATCGAATTCCCGCGCATCGAGGGCGAGACCTCCAAACAGGCGCATGCCGACCTGCCCGCCGGCACCTATGAGCGCGAGATCGGCCGCGACGGCTTCTTCGGGCCGGCGACGCATATCTATCACAAGCATCCGCCGACCGGCTGGACGAGCTTCGAGGGGCCGATGCGGCCCCGCGCCTTCGATGCGGTGAAGGCCGCGGCGACGGCCACCGCCGAGCCGTACAAAGGCGCCTTGCTGCTCTCGAACGCGCATTGCCGGATCGCGCTGTGGCGCGTGGCCGAGCCGATGGGGCGCCTGCAGCGCAACGCCGATGGCGACGTGCTGCTGTTCATCCACCAGGGCGCCGGCGATCTGTTCTGCGATTTCGGCCATCTCGCCTATGGCGAGGGCGACTATCTCCTTCTGCCGCGCGGTACGATGTGGCGGCTGGAGCCCCAGGCGCCCACCGCCGCCCTGCTGATCGAGGCGACGAACGGCAGCTACAAGCTCCCCGAACGCGGGATTCTCGGTCCGCACGCCATCTTCGATCCCGCCGCGCTCGACACGCCCAAGCTCGACGCGGCGTTCAAGGCGCAGCGCGACGGCGAGTGGACCGTCGAGGTCAAGCGCCGCGCCGCCATCTCGACCATCACCTATCCGTTCAATCCGCTCGATGCCGTCGGCTGGAAGGGCAACCTGGTGCCGGTCAAGCTCAACTGGCGCGACATCCGCCCGGTGATGAGCCACCGCTATCACATCCCGCCATCGGTGCATTCGACCTTCGTCGCCGACCGCTTCGTCGTGTGCACCTTCGTGCCGCGCCCGATCGAGAGCGATCCCGGCGCGCTGAAAGTGCCGTTCTTCCACTCCAACGACGATTTCGACGAGGTGATCTTCTATCATGCCGGCCAGTTCTTCAGCCGCGACAACATCCATCCCGGCATGATGACCTGGCATCCGAGCGGCTTCACGCACGGACCGCACCCCAAGGCCTTCGCGGCCGGCGCCAAGGCGGCCCGGACGATGACCGACGAAGTGGCGGTGATGATCGACACGCGCGATCCGCTCGACATGCAGCCAGCGGCAGAACGCACGGAAGATGCGCACTATGCCGAAAGCTGGACGGTGAGATGAAGCTCGCCTCGCTCCGCCATGGCCGCGACGGCCGCCTCGCCGTCGTATCGCGCGACCTGAAGACCTGCGTCGCCGTGCCCGGCATCGCGCCGACGCTGCAGGCAGCGCTGGACGGCTGGGCCGAGATCGCGCCGCAGCTCGAAGAGGTCTATGCGCTGCTGAACAAGCGCGAAGCGGATGGCGCGCACTCGTTCGATGCGAAGAACTGCCTGTCGCCGCTGCCGCGCGCCTATCAATGGGCCGACGGCTCGGCCTATGTCACCCATGTCGAGCTGGTGCGCAGGGCGCGCGGTGCGCAGATGCCGCCGTCCTTCTGGACCGATCCGTTGATGTATCAGGGCGGCTCGGATTCTTTCGTCGGCCCGACCGATCCGATCCTCGCCGCCGACGAGGCCTGGGGCATCGATTTCGAGGCGGAGGTCGCGGTCGTCACCGACGATGTGCCCTATGGCACCGGCGCGGCGGACGCGGCGGCGCATATCAAGCTCTTGATGTTGGTGAACGACGTTTCGCTGCGCAATCTCATTCCCGGCGAGCTCGCGAAGAATTTCGGCTTCTTCCAGTCCAAGCCGGCCAGCGCCTTCTCGCCCGTGGCGGTGACGCCGGACGAGTTGGGCGCCGCCTGGAAAGACGCCAAGCTTCATCGGCCGCTGCATGTGTGGCTCAACGGCGAAAAATTCGGCGCGCCCAACGCCGGCGTCGACATGACCTTCAGCTTCGCCGACCTCATCGCCCATGCGGCGAAAACCCGCGCGCTCGGCGCCGGCTCCATCGTCGGTTCGGGCACGGTGTCGAACAAGTTCGGCGATGTCGGTTCCTGTTGCATCGCGGAGCGTCGCACGCTGGAGACCATCGCGGACGGCAAGCCGGTCACGCCTTTCCTCAAATTCGGCGACCGCGTCCGCATCGAGATGTTCGGCGCCGACGGCCATTCCCTTTTCGGAGCGATCGACCAGCATGTCGTCCAGCATAAAAGGTGACTTCGCGCTTTACGGCTATTTCCGCTCCTCCGCCGCGTTCCGCGCGCGCATCGCGCTGAACCTCAAGGGGATCGTGCCGGAGCTGCGCTTCATCCATCTGCTGCGCAATGGCGGCGAGCAGCACACGCCCGAATACAAGGCGATCAATCCGCAGGCGCTGATCCCGGCCCTGGCGCATGACGGGCATCTGATCACCCAGTCGCTTGCGATCATCGAATATCTCGACGAATTGGTGCCCGAGCCGCCGCTGCTGCCGAAGGACCCGTACGGCCGCGCCCGCGCACGCGAGATCGCCTATGTCGTCGCCTGCGACATCCATCCGGTCAACAATCTGCGCGTTGGGCGCCACCTGAAGCACAAGTTGAACATCTCCGACGACGACATCGTGCGCTGGCAGCGCCACTGGATCCGCGTCGGCTTCGACGCGCTGGAGATCATGCTGGCGACGTCGGGCGACACCGGCGCCTGGTGCCATGGCGATACGCCGACCATCGCCGACATCTGCCTGATTCCGCAGGTCGCCAATGCGCGGCGCGTGAAGCTCGATCTCGATCCCTGGCCGACCATCGCGCGGATCGAGGCGCACGCCCTCAAGCATCCCGCCTTCGACGCCGCGCTGCCCAAGAACCAGCCCGATGCCGAGTAGCCCGGCCCGCAAGGCGCAGCTCGATCTCGAGCGCTTCCTGCCCTACCGGCTGTCGATCCTGTCGAACCGCGTGTCGGACGCGATCGCGCGGCAATATTCCGACCGCTTCGGGCTTTCGATTCCGGAATGGCGCGCCATGGCGGTGCTGGGCGGCGCGCCCGGCCTCTCCGCGCGCGAGGTCGCCGAGCGCACCGCGATGGACAAGGTCCAGGTCAGCCGCGCCATCGACGCCCTGGTGCGGGCGCGCCGCGTCGCGCGCGCCGCCGACGCCGACGACGGCCGCATCCTGCGCCTGTCGCTGACCGCGAAGGGCCGCGCCATCTATGACGAGGTCGTGCCGCTGGCATTGCATCTCGAAGAGGTCTTCCTCTCCGCCTTGAAGCCCGACGAGCGCCATATGCTCGATACGCTGATGGACAAGCTGTCGCGCCAGGCCCATCTGCTGGGCGCCGGCAAATAAGCCGGACCGGCGCCAATCGCGATCTACGCGAAGACGCGCGTCGACCGGATGTTCGCGTGAGCGCTCAGATCAGCGCCGTCGCCAGGATCGTGCCGACGCAGATCGCCGCGGCGTAGCCGCTGATTTCCGCCCAGGGCCGGATCGGCCTCAGCCGGGGTCCCCAAGGCGTGTCGCGCACGGCGTGGGACTGGGTGCGCGCGAACACGAAATCCGTCCTTCGATAGTCCGCGTGCGCGCTGATAATGTGCTTTTGCGATGCGAATTTTGGCCCGTGAGCCATTCCTATTGCCGACATGGGTTTGCTTCCGTTCTTTGCACCCTCCTGACGACCGCAAACGCTCGAGAAATCTCCGCGGTTCCGTCGCCCGCTGACGCAGGGGGCACAACTGTTGCACCAAAGCCGCGCTCGCATTGCGCGGAAACGGTTAACGGCGCGGCGTTGGCGCTTTGTCCGCCGCCGGAATAAAGTGGGAAGAGACGGATCACAGAAGGTGAACCCATGCGCAGAATGCGCTTCGTTGTCGTGGCAATCGTCGCACTCGCCGGTACCGCATCCGCGCATGAGCGCTGCGACTGCGATCGCCCGCTCGTACTGAACGGAAAATTGAACACTTCCGATTTCGACGGCGGCGTCGGCGACCGGTTCGGCGATGCCGGTACCGCGTATGGCGGCGGATATGTCATCGCCTATGGCGGCGCGGGCGCTTTCGCCGGCGGCTCCGCGAGCGCCAGCGCGGCGGCGCGGGCCTCGGTGTCGATCTCGACGCGTTTCGGCGGCTCGTTCCATGGCGGCGGCCACGGCATGCATGGCGGCTATGGCGGCCATCACTGACCGCCTGCCGCGCCTATAGCGAGATTTGGATGGTAGGCCGGGAGGGGATCGAACCCACGACCATTCGATTAAGAGTCGAACGCTCTACCAACTGAGCTACCGGCCCATCCAGGAAGGGGCGGGGCTATAGCAGAGCGGTTTTGGCCTGTCCAGCAGCAGCCCCGGGCCGCGACACTTGCGGAAAAAGCGCGGCGATTCGGCGGTTGTTTTCACCAGCGCGTGTAGCGGTGCCCGTGGCGGTAGTAGTAGCGGCTGCGTTCGTAGCGCGCCCGGTGATAGCGGTGATCGCAATCGACGCCGCGCGACACCGCGTTGCCGGCAAGGCCGCCGAGCACCGCGCCGCCGAGCACGCCGACGATACTGCCATGGCTGACCGCGCTGCCGATCGCGCCGCCGCCGACCGCGCCGAGCACCGTGCCGGTGGTGTGGTGATGACCGCTGCAGGCGTCGGCGAACGCGCCGGTGGTTCCCGCGCCCAGCGCGAGCGCCGCCGCGGCGAGTATGCGAGTGGTGCGCTTGAGCATCGTCGTCTCCCTACGAATTCCCTCGGCCGCGCCCGCGGCACGCGGAGAAAACGGGAGGAAGAAAGGATGGTTCCGATTGGTTCCGCGGACGCTCAGATGATGCCGCCGGAATGGCGCGGGATCTCGACCTGGCGGTGGACGTGCACGCTCATCAGGAGGCCGAAGCCGAACATCACCGAGAACATCGCCGAGCCGCCATAGGAGATCAGCGGCATCGGAATGCCGACCACCGGGATCAGGCCCATGACCATCGAGGCGTTGATCATGATGTAGAAGAAGAAGTTGAGCGTCAGGCCCATGGCGAGGAGGCGGCCGAACTGGCTGCGCGCGCTGGCCGCGATCTGCACGCCATAGCCGATGATCACCGCGAACAGGATCAAAAGCGCGATCGAGCCGACGAAGCCGAACTCCTCGGCGAAATTCGTGAAGATGAAATCGGTGTGCTTCTCGGGCAGGAAGTTCAGCTTGCTCTGCGTGCCGCCGAGGAAGCCCTTGCCGGTGGCGCCGCCCGAGCCGATCGCGATCTTGGCCTGGGTGATGTTCCAGCCCGCGCCCAGCGCGTCGGATTCCGGGTCCAGGAAGGTCAGAACGCGGCGCTTCTGGTAGTCGTGCAGCACGAATTGCCAGGCCGTCGGCACCGCCACCGCGACCGCGGTGATCGCCGGCGCGATCCACCACCAGGACAGCCCGGCCAGGAACAGCAGCGACGCGCCATCCATCAGAATGATCAGCGTGGTTCCGAGATTGGGCTGCAAGACTACGAACACCGCCGGAATGCCGATCATCGCCAGCGCCAGGCCGAGATTGGCGGGCTTGGAGATGTCCTCGACGCTCTTGCCATGGAGAAAGCGCGCGAGCGCGAGCACCAGGGCGATTTTCATCAGCTCGGAGGGTTGCAGCCCCAGCGGCCCCAGCGTGATCCAGCGCTCGGCGCCCTTGCCGACATGGCCGGCGATCACCACCCCGATCAGGAGCACGAGCGAGGCGCCATAGAAGGGATAAGCGAGGCTCAGCCAGGTGCGGATGTCGACCACCGACACCGCGACCAGGATCGCGAAGCCGGCGACGAAGCGCAGGATCTGCGGCGTCGCCCAGGGCGAAAGATTGCCGCCCGCCACCGAATAGAGCATCGCGAAGCCGACGCAGGCGACGATGGTGATCAGGAGCACCATGCCCCAGTTCACCTCGTAGAGCTTGTCCACGACGCTGAGCGTGCGCCGCATCGCGGCATAGGGGCGGGTGGTCATCCGCGGCCCCGCAGCGGCGCCGGCGGCGCGGCCAGCGCGGCATTGGTCGGATAGGCGGTGCGCATGCCGAGCGGATTGCGCTTCTGCGCGAACAGCAGCACGTCGTGCGCGATCTGCACCTGGGGATGGCCGAGCGCGCCGTGCTCCACGATGCAGGCCAGCGCATAGCGCGGCGCCGCCACCGGCGCGAAGGCGACGAACAGGCCGTGATCGCGCATCTTCCAGGGCAGCGCGGTGTCCTTGAGCACGCCGGTGGAGCGCTCCTGCTTGGTGATGACGCGCACCTGCGCGGTGCCGGTCTTGCCGGCCATCTCCATGCCGGGCTCGGCGATGCGCCAGCGGCTGGCGGTGCCGCCCTCGTTGCACACCGCGTTCATGCCGTCGCGCACGGCGCCGAACGCCTCGTCGGAGAACGGCAGCGGATCGGCCAGCGGGCGCGGCTGCGAGAGGGTGCCGACGGTGTGCGCGATGCGCGGCGTGACCGCCCGTCCGCTGGCGATGCGCGCGGCGAGCGTGGCGAGCTGCAGCGGCGTCGCCAGCACGTAGCCCTGGCCGATGCCGGTGTTCAGCGTCTCGCCCATCTGCCAGGGGATGCCGAAACGCGCTTCCTTCCAGGCGGCGCCCGGGATGAAGCCGGAATTCTCGCCCGGGATCTCGATGCCGGTGGCGGCGCCCATTCCCATGGCGCGGGCGGCGGCCTCCATCTTGTCGATGCCGAGGCGGCGGGCGACCTCGTAGAAGAACACGTCGCAGGACTGCGCGATGCCGCGCTTCAGGTCGACGCCGCCATGGCCGCCGCGCTTCCAGCAATGGAACTGGTGATTGCCCAGCGTGATGGCGCCGGTGCAGTTGACGTGCAGGTCCTTCAGCCCGTTCTGCACCGCCGCCAGCGCCATCGCCGGCTTGAAGGTCGAGCCCGGCGGATAGGCGCCGCTGAGCGCCTTGTTCATCAGCGGCTTGTGGTCGTCGGTGGTCAGCGCCTTCCACTGGTCGGGCGAGATGCCGACATTGAACAGGTTGGGGTCGTAGCCGGGGGTCGAGGCCAGCGCCAGCACGTCGCCGGTCTGGCAATCGAGCACGACGCAGGCGGCGCTCTCCGCCCCCAGGCGCTGCGTGGTGAAGGTCTGCAGCTCCTTGTCGATGGTAAGCCACACGTCCTGGCCCGGCGCGCCGGGATCGCGGCTGAGCTCGCGGATCACGCGGCCATAGGCGTTGACCTCCACCCGGCTGGCGCCAGCGGTGCCGCGGACTTCGGAATCATAGGCCTTCTCGATGCCGCGCTTGCCGATGCGAAAGCCCGGCAGGGACAGCAGCGGATCGTCGGCATCCTTCTTGTCGTCGGGGCTGACCGAGGCGACATAGCCCAGCACATGCGACAGCTCGGCCCCGAAGGGATAGTCGCGGGTCTGCCCGACATCCGGCTGCACGCCGGCGAGATAGGGCAGATGCATGTTGATGCGGGCGAATTCCTCCCAGGACAGGTTCTCGGCCACCGGCACCGGGACGAATTTCTTGTTCATCGCGATGTCGTGCAGCACGCGCTTCTTCTGCGCATCGGGGAGCTGGATGACCTTGCCGATGGTGTCGAGCGCCGCCTCGACGCCCTCGGTCGCCTGTTCGGAGACCAGAAGGACGCGGTAGTTGCGACGGTTGTTCGCCAGCTCGACGCCGAAGCGGTCGAGGATGCGGCCGCGCGGCGGTGCCAGCAGGCGCTGGTTGACGCGGTTCTCCTCGGCCTCCGTCATGTACTCGTTGCCGTTGCGGATCTGCAATTGGTAGAGCCGCCCGCCCAGCACCGCGAACACCGCCGCCATGCCGGCGCTCATGCCCAGCGAACGGCGGGTGAAGCTGGCGTAGCGGCTCTTGTCCTTGCGGTCGAACAGCGGCATCAGAAATCGCTCCGGAGCGGCCCGACGACGCGGCGATGGATCGCGCCGAGCGCGAAGACGGCGGCGATGTATTCGATGACGGTGATCGCGAGCTCCGCCATCGACGGCGCCAGCGGCTGGAGCCGCCAATAATAGATATCGACGATCACATAGGCGCTGGCGCAGGCCGTCAGCGCCGCTACCCCGAAGCCGACCAGGGCGCCGACGCCGGAGAGGCCGGCCAGCATGTCGCGCTGGCTGTCGACGAAGGCATAGGCCGCCAGGTAGGACGCCGCCCAAACGCCGGGCGGTCCACCCGACAGGAAATCCTCCAGCAGCCCGAGCATGAAGGCCCAGAAGGGCGTCATCAGGTCGGGCCGCACGATCGCCCAGAAATAGAGCGGCATGAAGGAGAGCAGCGGCGGCGGCACCAGGTTGCCGAGGAACGAGACCGGAAAATTCGCGATCAGCGCGCCCAGGACGCCGAGCAGCACGGGGATCGTCGAGGAGAATATCCGTCCGCTCATCAGGCTGCCCATGCGCTCCATGGGATCACTCGTTCCCGCTGTCGGCCGCGGGCGCCGGCACGGTATCGGGTTTGGGAACGGAAGGTTTGGCGGCGGAAGGCGGGGCGGCTTGCGTCACGGCGGGGGCGGGCGCCGTTCCGGGCGCTGTGCCCGGGATGGGCAGCGGCGGCGGCGGCGCGGCCGGCGGCAGGCCGGCGGCGGTGGCCGGCAGGTCGGACGGCGACACCGAAGGCGGCAATTCGGCCTTCTGCTTGAAATCGACGATGTTCACGTCCTCGCTCGACGCCGGGTCGGCCAGCAGCACGACGCGCGAGCCGCCGGACGGATCGGCGATCACCGAGCCGATGGCGAGGCCGGGCGGCAGAAGGCCGCCATCGCCGGAGCTGACGACCTGCATGCCGGGGCGCAGGACCACGTTCTGCGACAGGAGGTCGATCTGCGGCGCGCTGGAATTGTCGCCGGCCATGATCGCCTGGATGTTGCCGGGCTCGATCACCACCGGAATGCGGCTGTTCAGGTCGGTGAGCAGGATCACCCAGGCGGTGTGGTCGCCGGCCAGGAAGATGCGCCCGATCATGCCGCGCGCGTCGATCACGCCCTGTCCCGGCTTGACGCCCTGGGCCTTGCCGGCGTCCAGGATCATGGTCTGCAGGAACGGCCGGTTGGAGCGGCCGATGACCCGCGCCATCACCGAGGACAGGCTCGGATCGGGCACCGCGTGGAGCAGGAGCTGGTAGCGCTTGACGCGGGTGTCGAGCACCACCGCCGCGTTCTGCCACTGGCGCAGCCGGGCGTTCTCTTCCTTGAGCTTCAGGTTTTCCTTGTAGACCGCGAAGATTTCGCCGATGGAGCCGATCCAGCGGTCGATCCCGCCCAGCGGCGTCTGCACGACCTGGATCGCCGGCGCCGCCCAGTCGGTGACGTTGGCGCGCGCCCGGTCGAACAGGTTGGACTGCGCCTTGCCGATCAGGATGAGGGCGATGGCGAGCGCGGCAAGCAGCGCCAGGGGGAGCTGTGCCCCGCTGCGGCTTCGCGCAATCTTCCACCCGCCGTTCGCCATGACCCAGACCCGACACGGCCTCCCTGCGGCCGACCTCGATTAGCGCGAGATTCTCTCCCGAACTCTCTTCTCTCCAATCTTAATAAAGTCACTGCCCGGCTCGTCGGGGCAACCCATTTTCTTTTCGCACCGGAAGAAAATCGGCTCGCCCGGACGAAGCGGGCGATGACGGGTCAGGAGAGTTTCGTTCGCCAAAGCCATCTCGAAAGCGCCCCTTAGAATGCCGTCGAAAGAACGTGCCGCATGCCCTTGGTGTTCTCCAGGACCCGGCCGGTGCCCAGCGCGACGCAGGAGAGCGGATCGTCGGCGATCGAGACCGGCAGGCCGGTTTCCTCGCGCAGCACCTGGTCGAGATTGGCGAGCAGCGAGCCGCCGCCCGTCAGGACGATGCCCTTGTCGACGATGTCGGCCGCCAGTTCCGGCGGCGTCGCCTCCAGGGCCACCTTGACCGCCTCGACGATGGCGCCGACCGGCTCGGCCAGGGCCTCGGCGATGTGGCGCTGGGTGATCGTGATCTCCTTGGGCACGCCGTTCAGAAGGTCGCGGCCCTTGATGTCCATGGTGACGCCGTTGCCGTCCGAGGGCGGCGCCGCCGACCCGATCTCCTTCTTGATGCGTTCCGAGCTAGCCTCGCCGATCAGCAGGTTCTGGTGGCGGCGGATGAAGGCGATGATCGCCTCGTCCATCTTGTCGCCGCCGACGCGCACCGAGCGCGAATAGACAATGCCGCCGAGGGAAAGCACGGCCACTTCCGTGGTGCCGCCGCCGATGTCCACGACCATCGAGCCGGTCGGCTCGCTGACCGGAAGGCCGGCGCCGATCGCCGCCGCCATGGGCTCCTCGATCAGGTAGACGCGGCGGGCGCCGGCGGAGAGCGCCGATTCCTGGATGGCGCGCCGCTCGACCGCCGTCGAGCCGGAGGGCACGCAGACGATGATCATCGGATTGGCGAAGGAGCGGCGGTTATGCACCTTGCGGATGAAGTGCTTGATCATCTCCTCGGCGATCTCGAAATCGGCGATGACGCCGTCGCGCATCGGGCGGATCGCCTCGATATTGCCGGGGGTTCGGCCCAGCATCATCTTGGCGTCGTTACCGACGGCGCGGACCTGCTTCTTGCCGCCGCGATTGATCGTGGCCACGACCGAGGGCTCGTTGAGGACGATCCCGCGTCCCTTCACGTATACCAGCGTATTCGCAGTCCCGAGATCGATGGCCATATCGCTCGAAAGGGCGCCGAGAAGACTGCCGAACATACTTAACCTGTCCCATTCCTGTTATGGGCAGACCCTCCTTGCAACCTCTGTTCCCGAGAAGGACCGCCCCGGCGGTATCGGCGCCGGGGCTATTGTCTCATCGCGCGACGGTCAAGGCCTCTGGCGCCTGCTTTTTGCGTTTCACCAACAGCTTGTTGAGCGCATTGACATAGGCATAGGCGGCGGCCACCAGCGTGTCGGTGTCCGAGCCCTTTCCCGTGACGGTGCGCCCGTTTTCCTCGAGCCGCACGCTGACCGTGGCCTGCGCATCCGTGCCTTCCGTGACCGCGTTGATCTGGAAGAGCTGCAGGGTGGCCGTGTGCGGATAAAGCTCATGAATGGCCTTGAAGATGGCGTCGACGGCGCCGTCGCCGCCGGTGCGCGCCGTCTTCTCCTCGCCCTCGATGACCAAGGTCAGCGTACAGGCAGGGGAAACACCAAGACCGGTCTCGACGCGAAGGGCCCTGACCGCGACGCTGTCATGGCCGCGCACGATCTCGTCGTCCACCAGGGCGACGATGTCCTCGTCGAAGACGTGTTTCTTCTTGTCGGCCAGTTCCTTGAAGCGCTTGAAGGCCTCGGCGAAGGCGTCGGCCTCGAGCTGGTAGCCCATGGCCTCCAGCTTGTCGCGGAAGGCGTGCCGGCCCGACAGCTTGCCCAGGACGAGCGAGGTCTCCTTCACCCCGACATCCTCGGGCCGCATGATCTCGTAGGTTTCCACGTTCTTCAGCATGCCGTCCTGGTGGATGCCCGATTCGTGGCTGAAGGCGTTCTTGCCGACGATCGCCTTGTTGTACTGGACCGGGAAACCCGTGACGTTGGAGACGAGCTTGGAGGCCCGGGCCAGCATCGGGGTCTTCACCCGCGTCTCATAGGGCATCAGGTCCTTACGAACCTTGAGCGCCATCACGATTTCTTCCAGCGCGGCGTTGCCGGCCCGCTCGCCGATGCCGTTGATGGTGCATTCGACCTGCCGCGCCCCCGCCAGCACGCCGGCCAGCGAGTTGGCCACCGCCAGGCCGAGATCGTTGTGGCAGTGGGTGGAGAAGACCACCTTGTCCGCGTTCGGCACGCGGTCGCGCAGCATCTTGATGATCTCGAAATATTCCTGGGGGGTCGAGTATCCCACAGTATCGGGCACATTTATGACCGTGGCACCGGAATGAATCGCGACTTCGACGGTTTTACACAGGAAGTCGGGAACGGTGCGCGTCGCGTCCTCCGCCGACCACTGCACGTCGTCGGTGAAGTTGCGCGCGCGGGTGACCGAGGCGCCGATCGCCTCCAGGACCGCATTCTCGCCCATCTGGAGCTTGTGCTTCATGTGGACGGGGCTGGTGGAGATGAAGGTGTGGATGCGCGGCCGTTTGGCGCCTTTCAGCGCCTCGCCCGCCGCGTCGATGTCCTTGATGCCGGCGCGCGCCAGGCCGCAGACGCTGGCGTTCTTGACGATCTTGGTGATTTCCTTGACCGCCTCGAAGTCGCCGGGCGAGGAGATCGGGAATCCCGCCTCGATGATGTCGACGCCCATCTCGTCGAGGAACTCGGCGATCTGGATTTTCTCTTCCAGGGTCATGGCGGCGCCGGGCGATTGCTCGCCGTCGCGCAGCGTGGTGTCGAAGATGTTGATCTTCGCAGGCTCGGCCGTCTGGGATTGGGTACGCATGGCAGTATAGTCCTTCCGTTCGCCGCAACAGCGGCTTCTGATGTCTCCTTTCGCTTTTCGTCCCCCAGTCGTGCGTCACGCGATGACCGCGCGCCGTCAGCGCCTAGGGGCAGCTAAGGAGAAGCAGAAGCGCCTGCGACGAACCGAGGGAAGGACGGGGCCTGCGCAGGGTGCACGCACGGACGCCGGCGGAAGTTCCGCCCATCGCGTCGTTGTGCGCCACCTTTGTCATAGCCTGTTCGCCGTTCCGCCCGCCGTGTTTACGGTTCGATAACTTGCCCGAATCGTGGTTAAGCGCTGGTAAAAGCTCTATTTTCGACACCGGACGAGCCGTTTTACGCTGAATGTTGCCGCGCATGCAAGCCTCGTTGCGCGCGCAGGAGGGATCGCGTTTTGATAGAATTGCAAGAAATTTCAAAAGCTTACGAGTCCAGTGCGGCGCCGTCGGTCCGCGCCCTCAGCTTTGCCGTGGCGAGCGGGGAATTTCTTGTCCTGATCGGCCAATCCGGCTCGGGCAAGACCACCACGCTCAACATGATCAACCGGCTGATCGAGCCCTCCGGCGGGCGCATCCTGGTCGACGGCGAGGACATCCTCGCGCTCGACGCGGTGAGCCTGCGCCGCCGCATGGGGTACGTCTTCCAGGGCGCCGGGCTCTTTCCCCACCTGACGGTGGCGGAGAACATCGCGGTGACGCCCAAGCTGCTGGGCTGGCCGCGCGAGGAGATCGCCGCGCGCGTCGACGAGCTGCTGCAGCTCATGCGCCTTCCGCCCGACGAATATCGCGGGCGCTTCCCGCGCGAGCTTTCCGGCGGCCAGCAGCAGCGCGTCGCGCTCGCCCGCGCGCTCGCGGCCCGGCCGAAGATCATGCTGATGGACGAGCCGTTCGGCGCGCTCGATCCGCTCATCCGCGACGATCTCGCCGACGATTATCGCCAGATCCACACGGCGCTCGGCCTGACCACGATCTTCGTGACCCACGACATGACCGAGGCGATGATGCTGGGCGACCGCATCGCGGTGATGCGCGAGGGCGCGCTGGTGCAGATCGGCACGCCGAACGAACTCATCGCCCGGCCCGCCGACGATTTCGTCAAGGCGCTGGTCGACACGCCGAAGAAGCGGGCGCGCAAGCTGGCGCAGGTATTGGCGGTCGGGCCGTGAACAGTTTCGACGAGGCCTGGGGCAACCTTCCCGATTTTTTGAGCTGGCATGTGCTGCTCAGCGTCAGCGCGCTGGCGCTCGGCCTTGTCGTCAGCCTGCCGCTCGCGATCCTGGCGACGCGGTCGCGCGTGCTGCGCGGCTCGGTGCTGGGGCTGGCGAGCATCGTCCAGACGATCCCCGGCCTCGCCCTGTTGGCGCTGTTCTATCCGCTGCTGCTGATCCTGTCGCGTTTCACGCTGGAGACCTTCGGTTTCGGCTTCCGCGCGCTGGGCTTCCTGCCGGCCCTGCTCGCGCTGGCGCTCTATTCGATGCTGCCGGTGCTGCGCAACACGATCACCGCGCTGGCCGGCATCGATCCGGCCGTGAAGATGGCGGCGCGCGGCGTCGGCATGACGCCCGGCCAGTCGCTGTTCCTGGTCGAGCTGCCGCTGGCGGCGCCGGTCATCATGGCCGGCATCCGCACCGCCGCCGTCTGGGTGATCGGCACCGCGACGCTCGCCACGCCCATCGGCCAGACCAGCCTGGGCAATTACATCTTCACCGGGCTGCAGACCGAGAACTGGGTGTTCGTGCTGTTCGGCGTGGTCTCGGCGGCGCTTCTCGCCATCGTGATCGATCGGCTGCTGGCGCTGGCGGAGGACGGGCTGGCATTGCGCTCGCGCGGCCGGGTCACTGCGGCCCTTGTCGGCATCGCCATCGTGATTGGCGCCAGCCTCTATCCGATGTTCGCCTCGAGCGCCGGCACCGTCGTCATCGGCGCCAAGAGCTTCGACGAGCAATACATCCTGGGCAACGTCATCGCCGACCGGCTCTCCGCCGCCGGCATCGCCACGACGCGGCGCGACGGGCTGGGCTCGACGGTGATCTTCCGCGCCCTGGCGGCGGGCGACCTCGACGTCTATGTCGACTATTCCGGCACGATCTGGGCGAGCGAGATGCACCGCGACGACGCGCCGGGTCGCGCGGCGGTGCTGGCGCAGATGACCGACTGGATGAAGAAGACCTATGGCATCCGCATGATGGGCGGGCTGGGTTTCGAGAACGCCTATGCCTTCGTCCTGCCGCGCGCCAAGGCCGATGCGCTGCATATCAACTCGCTGGCCGACCTCGCGGCCTATGCGCCGCGGATGAAGATCGGCGGCGATTTCGAGATCTTCTCGCGGCCCGAATGGCGCGCCGTGGTGAAGGCCTATGGCCTGAAATTCGCCGTCCAGCGGCAATACCAGGCGAACCTGATGTACCACGCGCTGGTGAGCGGCGATGTCGACGTGATCTCCGCCTTCTCCAGCGACGGCCGCATCGCGCAATACGACCTGAAGGTGCTCGCGGACCCCAAGGGTGCGCTGCCGCCCTATGACGCGATCCTGTTGGTCTCGCCGGCGCATGCCGAGGACACGCGGATGATTGACGCGCTGAGACCGCTGATCGGCTCCATCGATCTGGCGACCATGCAGCGCGCCAATCTGATGGTCGACCGCCCAGACGACAAGCAATCGCCGCAGCAGGCGGCCCGCTGGCTGGAAGGCCGGCTGCGGCGCTGACGCCCTACGGCACCACCCGACGGCTCGGGCCGAGATCGTTTTCTTCTTTCGCCTGGCGGCGCCGCGCGGGCGTGACGCAGACGACATCGCCGCCGAACGCCTCGCGCCAGACGAAACCGGATACGCAGGTATTGGGTCCATAGGCCCCGCCCGGCGCGCGGCGCGAATCCGCCAGCGCGTTCTCGGATGCCGCCTTGCCGCGCTCCGGCGGCGGCACGCAGACATGGTCGTTGGGCGCCGCGTCGCGCCACACGAAGCCGGACTTGCAGGTGTCGGGACCATAGGCGAGCACGCGATGGCTCGGCCCGGCCGCGTTCTGCACCTTGGCCTCGGTACGCTCGGCCGGCGTCACGCAAACCACATCGCCGCCGAACGCCTCGCGCCAGACATAGCCCGGCAGGCAGGTGTTGGGCCCGGAGGCGCCGCCGGTTGGGCTGAGATGGCTCGGCCCCGCCGCATTCTCCGCCGCCGCCTGCGCGCGGGCGGCCGGCGAGACGCAGACATGGTCGTTCGGCGCCGCGTCGCGCCAGACATAGCCGGAGGCGCACGTATCCGGTCCATAAGGCAGCGGATCGGCCTGTGCCGCGCCGCCAAACGTCAAACACGCCGCGAACATCGCGGCGGCTGCAAAAATCGATTTCATGGCAATCCCCCCAAGAGATTGCGAAAAGTTTAGTCTTGGATCGGGCGGTCCGCAATCGCGCCGGCGCGGACTGCTCCCCCGAATGAACCTCGCGGCCGCTACTGCGTCATTCGCTCCGCGGACCGCGCCACTTTCCGCTTTCCCGCGCGCGGGCAAAGTGGTTGTGTGCCGCCGCGCCCCGCCTGCCGGAGCGCTCGCCCGCGTTTTGCGCTCAACCAGCTTCGAGGCCTGCCGGATATGAAAATCCTGCCGCCCGTCTCGATCGAGGCACGCCGCCTCGTGCCCAGCAAGTGGGACGTGCTGGCCGCGATCCTGGTGCTCGGCTTCATCGTCCTGTTCGCCGATGCGAGCCGCGCCTTGGTCGAGCCCCTGACCTCGCTGGGCAGCAAGCCCCTGTCGCTCGATCCGTGGAATCTGCCCGGCTATGCGTTGCGCACCGCGCTGCGCATGCTGATCGCGCTCGCCGTCTCGCTGGTCTTCACGCTGACCTATGCGACCTGGGCGGCCAAGAGCCCGCGCGCCGGCAGCCTGCTCGTGCCGCTGCTCGACATCCTGCAATCGGTGCCGATCCTCGGTTTCATTTCCGTGACGGTGGTGTTCTTCCTGAGCCTGGCGCCCGGCCGCATCTTCGGCGCCGAGCTGGCCGCCGTGTTCGCGATCTTCACCAGCCAGGCCTGGAACATGGCGTTCAGCTTCTACCAGTCGCTGCGCACCGTGCCGGAGGAGATGACCGAGGCCGGCCGCATGTTCGGCCTCAACGGCTGGGCCCGGTTCTGGCGCATCGAGGTGCCGTTCGGCCTGCCGCCGCTGATCTGGAACATGATGATGTCGATGTCCGGCGGCTGGTTCTTCGTCGTCGCGGCCGAGGCGATCAGCGTCGGCCACACCACCTTCATCCTGCCCGGGATCGGCTCCTATATCGCCAGCGCCATCGCGCAGCAGAACCTGACCGCCATCGCCTGGGCGATCGGCGCGATGCTGGTGGTGATCCTGGTCTACGACCAGCTCCTGTTCCGGCCCCTGGTCGCCTGGGCCGACAAATTCCGCATCGACAACGAGGACAGCGAGGACTTCCCCGAATCCTGGGTGCTCGACGTGATCCGCCGCTCCGATTTCATGGACTGGGTGGCGGCGCCGTTCCACGCCTTCATGGCCTGGACCTACCGGCTGACGCCGCCGGCCCGCGGCCGCGCCGGCATCCTGCGCGACACGGTGCCGTCGCGCGCCGGCGATGTCGTGTGGTGGGTATTCCTCGGCGTGCTCGCGGTCTATGCGCTCTATCATATCTGGCTGATGCTTGGCGGCACGCTAAGCTGGGGCGATATCGGCACGTCCTTCGGGCTCGGCGCCATCACGATGTTCCGGGTCACGATCCTGATCGCGCTGGCCAGCGTGATCTGGACGCCGATCGGGGTCTATGTCGGCCTGCGCCCACATCTTGCGCATGTCATCCAGCCGGTGGCGCAGTTCCTGGCGGCGTTCCCGGCGAATCTCGTCTTCCCGGTCGCGGTGTTCGTCATCGTGCGCTATGCGCTCAATCCCGACATCGCGCTGTCGCCGCTGATGGTCCTGGGCACGCAGTGGTACATCCTGTTCAACGTCATCGCCGGCGCCTCGGCGATCCCGCGCGAGCTGCGCGACGCGGGCACCAATCTGCAGGTGAAGGGCTGGCTGTGGTGGCGCAAGGTCGCGCTGCCCGGCGTGTTCCCCTATTACGTGACCGGCGCGATCACCGCCTCGGGCGGCTCGTGGAACGCCGCCATCGTCGCCGAGGTCGCGACCTGGGGCACCCACACGGTGCGCGCCCATGGGCTGGGCGCCTATATCGCCGACGCCACCCAGGCCGGTAATTTCCACCGCATCGTTCTGGGCATCGCGACGATGAGCTTCTATGTCGTGGTGGTGAATCGGCTGTTCTGGCGCCCGCTCTACTGGTTCGCCGAGCGGCGCTATCGTCTGACGTGAGGTGAGAGATGACCGACGACCTTCTCCTCGACGTGCACAATGTGCGGCGCTCCTTCCCCAGGCCCGGCGGCGGCGAGTTGCTCGTGCTCGAAGGCGTCGAGCTTTCGCTCAAGCAGGGCGAGATCGTCGGCCTGCTCGGCCGCTCCGGCTCGGGCAAGTCGACCTTCCTGCGCCTGATCGCGGGCCTCGCCCAGCCGCAGGGCGGCACGCTGACCTATCTCGGCCATCCGATCGACGGGCCGGCGAACGGCATCGCCATGGTGTTCCAGAGCTTCGCGCTGTTTCCCTGGCTGACCGTGCTGGAGAACGTGCAGCTCGGCCTCGAAGCCTTGCGCATACCGGCGGGCGAGATCCGCACCCGCGCGCTGGCCGCCATCGACCTGATCGGCCTGGACGGCTACGAGAACGCCTATCCGCGCGAGCTTTCCGGCGGCATGCGCCAGCGCGTCGGCTTCGCCCGCGCCATGGTGGTGCATCCCAACATCCTCCTGCTCGACGAGCCGTTCAGCGCCCTCGACGTGCTGACCGCGGAGAATTTGCGCACCGACCTCTTGGAGCTGTGGGGCGAGGGCCGCCTGCCGATCAAGGGCATGATCCTGGTGACGCACAATATCGAGGAGGCGGTCCTGATGTGCGACCGCGTGCTCCTGTTCTCGACCAATCCCGGCCGCATCGCCGGCGAGATCAAAATCGACATCCCACGCCCGCGCGACCGCACCGACCCGCGCTTCGAGCACTATGTCGACCAGATCTATACCGAGATGACGGCGCGGCAGCGCAGTTCGCGGTCGAGCGGCGGCGCCGGGCTGGGCACGCTGATGACCCATGTTTCGCCGAACCTGATATCCGGCCTGATCGAGGCGGTGGCGGCGGCGCCCTATAACGGCAAGGCCGATTTGGCGGAGATCGCGTCCGACCTTCAGCTCGAGATCGACGAGCTGTTCCCCATCGCCGAGGCGCTGCAATTGATGCGGCTGGGCGAGATGGAAGGCGGCGAGCTGAAGCTCACCCATATGGGCAAGCGCTTCGCCGATGCCGAGCTCAACGAGCGCAAGGAGATATTCTCCCGCGCCCTGATGAGCCAGGTGCCGCTCGCCGCCCTGATCCGCCGCGTGCTGGACGAGCGCGCCAGCCACACCGCGCCCCGGCGCCGCTTCGTCGACGAGCTCGAAGACCACATGACGGAGGAGGCGGCGGAGGAGACGCTGCGCACCGTGGTGAGCTGGGCCCGTTTCGGCGAGCTGTTCTCTTACGACGACGAGAGCGAGATGTTCGGGTTGGAGAATCCGACCTGACGTCTCTCTCGCCCCCCACGCAGTGGGGAGAGGGTTCATAAGTGGAAGCCATACGCCTTCAGCGTCCGCAGCGCGTCGAGCGTCCGTACCCCCCGCCATTCGATCTCGACGCCCGGGCTGATCGGGTCCCAGGAGATTGGCCAGCCGCCGTCGTCCTTCTGCTTCGCCGCCAGCGCCTTCAAGTGCGTTCCGATAAGCGCATCGGAAAACAGCCTGCGGCAAGGGCTGTCCGGCGAAGGCGCCCATTCGAGCGGCATGTGCACATAGCCGGACGCATCGGGATCGTGCTCGACCGCACCCGGTGCCGCGATGCGGCCGAGGACGTCGCGCGTCGCGACCTCCGCCCGCGCGCGATCCGGCGCATGTTCGAGGAAGGCCAGCACCGGCATCAATTCGTGGAATTCCGTCCGGTGGATTTTCGCAATCGCCTCCCAGCAGAACGCGACGGCCGGCGCAATCCAGTCATGCTCGACGCGGTGCTTCAGCAGAACGCCGAGAAGGGCAGCCGTCGGATTCAAATTCGCCGGCGGATCGGCTTCGCAATCCCACCAGGGCACGTGCGGAAAACTGTTCACGGAAGGCAGCGCAAAGGGCACTCCGCCTTCTGCTGTCGATACCTTCGCCAGAAAATCGCAGGCGCCGAGCGCCAATTGCCGGTCGAAGGCGCCGGCCGAATCCATCGTCTCCAGCGCGCATTGCACGTCGACCGGCTGGCTCGCGGGATCGCGCTTGTCGGGCTCCAGGCCCACGCCGAAGCCGCCGTCATCGTTGCGATAGGCCGCCAGCGCGGTGACGACCGCGGAGGCCGGTCCGCCCTCGAATTCCGCCGCAAAACGCCGCCGCTCCAGCAGCCGCGCATTGCGCAGGATGAAACCCCGAGCCCCGGCCAGCATGCCGCCCTCCATCGTTAAAAGAACAAATAGAGAACAATAGACTCGGCGTCAAGCCGGCCGATACGGCGACAGATCCATTTCCGGATATCGTGTCTGCACATCGGCGAGCGTCTGCGCGTTCCAGTAGTCGCTGCCGGCGGGCGGCCAGCCGAACAGGTCGCGCTGGCGCGGCGACATCTTCGTCATCGCCTCGTCCCACGTCTTCTTCTCCGAATGATCGGGCCAGGCGAGCTTGCCCTGCCAGCGCCATTCGCGCGTCTTGAAGTCGGTGAGGATCGCGAAACGCGCGCGCTCCGGCGCGGCGAAGTTCGAGCCGCGATGGAAGACGTCGGTCTTGTAGACCATCAGGCTGCCGGCCGGCCCCTCGATCGAGACTTCCTTGTCGAAATAGGTGCCGAACGTCGTCTGCGCCTGGCCGATCGGCACGTCGCGCGTTTCGGACAGCGGCACGACCTTGGTCGGCCCGTCCCCGGGTCCGACATCCGACAACAGGATGAACGTCGTCATCTGCGCGTTGCGGCCGTCGGCGCGCGGCACGACGATGGTGTGGTTGCGATAGTCGCGGTGATGATACTGATCGTAATTCACCGCGCCGGAATATTTCGCCCAGAGCTCCGCCTTGTAGAGATCGATCTCCTTGGTCCGCAGGAACCGTTCCGCCGCGTCGATCAGGTCGGGGTAGACGGAGAGCCGGCTCAGCTCCCAGCGGTCGAACGGAAAGCGCTGGATGCCGGCAAATTGCGACTTGGCATATTGGGGATATTTGTCGGGGTTCGCGAAATACTCTTCGGGCGGCGGATGGATCGTCCACAGCGCCTCGCGCGCAGCGGCGAGCGCGTCGGCGTCGATGAAGTTCTCCACCACGGTGAAGCCGCGATCCCAGATCTCGGCGAGATTCTTGTCCGGTACGCGCATGCTTCCTGCCCTGTGTTCCGGTTGCGCAAAAACATTTCAATCATATCCGCCCGATTTTGAACACATCAAGTTCGGCTTCGCGCCGCAAACGATGCGTTGTCATGGGGTCGAACGGGGCATCCACCAAAACAGCGCGGAGGACGCCAATGCCCGACTATGAGATTCGCCTGTACCATTCCGACGGCTCGCTCGCCCTCGTCCATGTCTGCCATCACGACGGCGACGATGCCGCCGACGCGCATGCGCGCCGTCTGCTGCACGATATGGCGCGCTATGAAATCCGCCGCGCCGGCGAGCCGGCGGCCGACGGGTGACGCATCGCGCCTCTTCGTCGCGCGCCGGGACGAAGAGGCGTCCTTCGTCCGGCGGTCAGTTCTTGGAGACATCCACCAGCTTGTTCTTCGCGATCCAGGGCATCATGGCGCGCAGCTTGGCGCCGACGTCCTCGATCGGATGCGCCGCGCCGCGGGCGCGCGTCGCCTTGAAGCTCGCCTGGCCGGCCTTGTTCTCGAGCACCCAGTCGCGGGCGAATTTTCCGGTCTGGATGTCGTCGAGCACGCGCTTCATTTCCTTCTTGGTCTCCGCCGTGATGATGCGCGGGCCGGTGACGTATTCGCCGTACTCCGCCGTGTTGGAGATCGAGTAGTTCATGTTGGCGATGCCGCCCTCATAGATCAGGTCGACGATCAGCTTCACCTCGTGCAGGCATTCGAAATAGGCCATCTCCGGCGCATAGCCCGCCTCGACCAGCGTCTCGAAGCCGGCGCGGATCAGCTCGACCAGCCCGCCGCAGAGGACCGACTGCTCGCCGAACAGATCGGTCTCGCATTCCTCGCGGAAGCTGGTCTCGATCACGCCGGCGCGGCCGCCGCCGATGGCGGAGGCATAGGCGAGGCCGAGGTCGTGCGCGTTGCCGCTGGCGTCCTGGTGGATCGCGATCAGGCAGGGCACGCCGCCGCCCTTCTGGTATTCGCTGCGCACCGTGTGGCCGGGGCCCTTGGGCGCGACCATCAGCACGTCGAGATCGGCGCGCGGCTCGATCAGGCGGAAATGCACGTTGAAGCCGTGCGCGAAAAGCAGCGCCGCGCCGTGCTTCATGTTCTTTTCCAGGTCGTGCTTGTAGATGTCGGCCTGCAGCTCGTCGGGCGTGACCATCATCATCACATCGGCCCATTTGGCCGCGTCGGCGACGGTCATCGTCTTGAAGCCGGCGGCTTCCGCCTTCTTCGCGCTGGCGCCGGGGCGGGCCGCGATCACGACCTCTTTCACGCCCGAATCGCGCATGTTGAGCGCATGGGCATGGCCCTGACTGCCGAAGCCGATGACGGCGACTTTCTTGTTCTTGATGAAGTTCAGATCGGCATCCCGATCGTAATAGACGCGCATGACGTGTTCCTCTGGTTCAATCGAGTGACTGTTCGAGCCCTTGCTTCAACTCGGGCACTTTTTCGGACGCGATGGCGAGATAGGCGTCGGCGAGATCGCGCAGCGGCTTCAGCGCGACGCAATGCGAGACCGCGAACTTGACCAGCGTGTTCAGATTGGTCTCGGCAACGATGTAGTTCGGCGTCCGGCACGGCGCGAAGGTCGGCGCGTCGGCGATCGGGCCGAGGCTTCCCCACACGGCGGCGCCGGCATCGCGCAGCGTGGCGCGCTCGGCCTCGGTGAGATCGATGGTGCGGTCGACATCGAGCTTGCCGCCCGCGAGGCGGCGCACGGTCAGCTTGGCGCCGATGGCGCGCAGCGACAGCGCCGGCTGGCCCGCCGGAATCAGGATCACCCGCGCGACGGGGCCGCCGGTGTCGCGCCAGGCATCGGGCAGATCGGCCTCGTTCAGCGCGGCGCGGGTATCGCAGATCGCCTTGCGATCAACGGCCGCGACGGGCGAGTCCGCGCCGCACAGCATGGCCACTTTCGGCTGCGGCGCTGCTGGCGGCGGCGCGGGCGGCAGATTGTGGGAACAGGCGGAGAGAAGGATGCTCGCGACCGCAAAAACAAACGGTGTCATGGCCCGCGAATGCGGGCCATCCAGTTGGAATTGGTATCCTCTATCCACGGAAGGAACGGACTTCACCTGGATGGCCCGCATTCGCGGGCCATGACAATTCAGGAGAGACCGAAAACACCTCACATCGCCTCCGGGCCGCGACTAATCGCGGCGACGCCGGTGCGGCTGACGTCCACCAAACCCAAGGGTCGCATCAAATCGATGAACTGGTCGATCTTGAACGGCGCGCCGGTGATCTCGAACACGAAGCTGGAATGCGTCGTGTCCACGACATGGGCGCGGAAGATTTCGCCGATGCGCATCGCCTCGACGCGGCGCTCGCCCGTGCCGGCGACCTTCACCAGCGCCATCTCGCGCTCGATCCCCGGCGCCGAGGTCGTCCAGTTGACGACGCGGTGCACCGGCACCAGCCGGCGCAATTGCGCCTCGATCTGCTCGATCACCTCGGGCGTCCCGGAAGTCACCACCGTGATCCGCGAGGTGTGCGCGGCGTGATCGACCTCCGCGACGGTCAGCGATTCGATGTTGTAGCCGCGGCCGGAGAACAGCCCGACCACGCGGGCGAGCACGCCCGCCTCGTTGTCGACGAGCACGGCGATGGTGTGGCGTTCGACGCGGGGTTGCTTGGCCGAGGCGCTCAAACCAGCATCTTCCCTTCGTCGGAGACGCGCGTCCCCTCCTCTTCGGAGTCGCACAGGATCATCGCGTTGTGCGCCGCGCCGGACGGGATCATCGGATAGCAATTCTCCTTGGGGTCCACCCGCACGTCGAACAGCACGGGGCGGCGCACGTCGATCATTTCCAGGATCTTGGCGTCCAGCTCGTCCGGCGTGTCGGCGCGCAGGCCGACACCGCCATAGGCCTCCGCCAGCTTCACGAAATCCGGCAGCGCCTCGGAATAGGAATGGGAATAGCGCCCGCCATGCAGCAATTGCTGCCACTGGCGCACCATGCCCATATACTGGTTGTTCAGGATGAAGATCTTGATCGGCAGGTCGTACTGCACCGCCGTCGACATCTCCTGCATCGTCATCTGGACGCTGGCCTCGCCCGCGATGTCGATGACGAGCGCGTCCGGATGGGCGATCTGCACCCCGACCGCGGCGGGAAGGCCATAGCCCATCGTGCCCAGGCCGCCCGAGGTCATCCAGCGGTTCGGTTCCTCGAACTTGAAGCGCTGCGCCGCCCACATCTGGTGCTGGCCGACCTCGGTCGTGACATAGACGTCGCGGCCGCGCGTCAGCGCATAAAGCCGGTCGATGGCGTATTGCGGCTTGATCAGCGTGGCGGAGTTCTTGAAGTCGAGCGACTTCTTCTCGCGCCAGGCGTCGATCTCGGCCCACCATTCCTTGAGCGCCGCCCGGTCCACCTTCTTCTTCTGTGTTTTCCAGAAATGCAGCATCTCGCGCAGTGCCTTCGTCGCGTCGGCGACGATCGGCACGTCGACGCGGACATTCTTGTTGATCTGCGCCGCGTCGATGTCGAGATGGATCTTCTTGGACTCCGGCGAGAACAGGTCGATCTTGCCCGTCACCCGGTCGTCGAACCGCGCGCCCAGGCAGATCATCACGTCGCAATCGTGCATCGCGTTGTTGGACTCATAGGTCCCGTGCATGCCGACAAGGCCCAGCCATTGCGGATCGGTCGCCGGGAACGCGCCCAGCCCCATCAGCGTCGAGGTGATCGGAAAGCCGGTGAGCTTGACGAGTTCGCGCAAAAGCTTGGACGCCTCCGGCCCCGAATTGACGATGCCGCCGCCGGTGTAGAACAAGGGCTTCTTCGCGTTCGCCATCAGGTCGATCGCCTTGACGATCGCCGACAGCTCCGGCTCGGTGCGTGGCTTGTAGGTGCGGTGGCGCACCGAATCGGGCGAGAGATACGGCCCCTTCTTGAACTGCACGTCCTTGGGGATGTCGACCACGACCGGGCCGGGCCGCCCCGTGGTGGCGATCTGGAAGGCCTCGTGCATCACGCGGGAAAGATCGTTCACGTCCTTCACCAGCCAATTGTGCTTGGTGCAGGCGCGGGTGATGCCGATCGTGTCGGCTTCCTGGAAGGCGTCGGTGCCGATCAGATGCGTCGCGACCTGTCCGGTCAAGACGACGAGCGGAATGGAATCCATCAGCGCGTCGGTCAGCCCCGTCACCGCGTTGGTGGCGCCCGGGCCACTGGTCACCAGTACCACGCCGGGCTTGCCGGTGGAGCGGGCATAGCCTTCGGCCGCGTGCACCGCGCCCTGCTCGTGCCGCACCAGGATGTGGGTGATGCCCTCCGCCGCGAACAGCGCGTCGTAGATCGGAAGCACCGCGCCGCCGGGATAGCCGAAGATGTGCGTGACGCCCTGATCCTTCAGCGCGCGGATCACGATCTCGGCGCCGGAAAGCTCAATCGCGCCGTCCCGTGTCGGGTGTCCCGTGAGTGCGTTGCCGTCCTTGTCCATCGTCGTCGTCCAAAAGAGAAAAGAGGGGCACAAAAGATTAAGGGGCGTTTCCGCCCCTTCGAACACAGCCGCGTGCCGGAGAAACGGGCCTATCCCCGTCCGGTCGGCGGCTGTCCAATAAGTACGAGCGTGCGTGTCACGGGCTGCCCCATTTGGTGCGGCGCAAACTACGGAAAGGCCAATTCGGCGTCAAGCAATTTCCTCATAGAGTTTTTTGCATTTCAGTAACAATATTGCTGTCTCCGGCGATACGAATCCAGTCCGGGAGCTGGTTGCGGAACCAGGTGTCCTGCCGCTTGGCGTATTGCCGGGTCGCGATCACCGCCCGCTCGACGGCCTGTGCCTCGGTGAGCGCGCCCTCGTGCAGCGCCAGCAATTCCCGCCGCCCGATGATCCGCGCCGCGGGCAGCGCCGGGTCGAGGTCCTCCAGCGCCAGCGCCTCTTCCATCGCGCCGGCCGCGAGCATCGCGCGGAAGCGCGCCTCGATCCGCTCGCGCAGCACCTCGCGCGGCACGTCGATCACGAAGCGCGCCAGCCTGAGGCCATCCAGCACGGCGAGCCCCTCATTCTTCTGCCAGAAGGCGAGGCTCCTGCCCGTCGCTTCGAGCACCTCGAAGGCGCGCAGCACGCGCTGGCCGTCGCCGGGATTGAGCATGGCCGCCATCTGCGGATCGCGCGCGGCGAGTTCGGCGTGGAACGCCTCGTTGCCGATCTCCGCCAGCCGCGCCCGCGCCGCCGCGCGCACGCCGGCCGGCACGCTCGGCATGTCGGCGAGGCCGTCGGTCAAAGCGCGGAAATAGAGTCCGGTGCCGCCGACGAAGATCGGCACGCGATGCGCCTTGCGCACTTCGGCCAGCGCATGGCCGGCATCGCTCTGATAGCGCCCGGTCGAATAGGGTTCGCGCGCCGGCACATGGCCGTAGAGCAGATGCGGCACGCGCGCCATGTCGGCGTCGGACGGACGCGCGGTGAGAATCCGCGGCTCGCGATAGACCTGCATGGAATCCGCGTTCACGATCACCCCGCCGATGGCCTGTGCGAGTTCCAGCGCGGCTTGCGACTTGCCGCTCGCGGTGGGGCCTGCGATAAGGATGGCATCGGCGGACAAGGCGGGACTCGCGTGAGCGACACCTCGGAGATAACGCGCTTCGTGGCGCTGGCGGAAGAGGCGATGAGCGCCATCTATGACGCACGCGACACCGATGTGCGCGCCGCGCTGGAAGACGCCCGCTACAATCTCGACCGCGCCCTCGACATCGCGCGCATGCGCGGGCTGGAAGACGAGATCGCGAGCTTGGCCAAGAAGATCGCGCGCGTGCAGGCCGTCTACGACGCGCGCTTCAAGAAGAAGCGCCCGACCGCATCGTGACCGCCCTTCCCTACGTCCTCAACATCGTCGGCGCCTCGGGCTATGCCGTGAAGATGCCGCTGTTCCCGGAAGCTGCGCATGAGCGCTGGCTGTCGCCGGGCCGCGCGCTCGACATCTATTTCGACCGCCAGCCGGAACAGGTGCTGGAGCGGGCGCGGCATCACTTCGGCAACCAGCCGGTCGACGTCAACGTCGTGCCGGCCGCCAACCGGCGCAAGAAGCTTCTCATCGCCGACATGGATTCGACCATCATCGACGTGGAGTGCCTCGACGAGTTGGCCGACATGGCCGGCCTGAAGCCGGTGATCGCCGCGATCACCGAGCGCGCCATGCGCGGCGAACTGGATTTCGAGACCGCTCTGCGCGAGCGGGTCGCGATGCTGAGGGGACTGGAGATCGCGGCGCTGGCGCGGGTCTATGACGAGCGCATCCACCTCAACCCGGGCGCCAAGACGCTGCTCGCCACCATGCGCAGCCACGGCGCGCACACGCTCCTGGTGTCGGGCGGTTTTCGCTATTTCACCGCGCGCGTCGCCGCGGCGGCGGGCTTCCACCGCGAGCAGGCGAACGAGTTGCTGCATGACGGCGCGGCGCTGACCGGCGAGGTCGCCGATCCGATCCTCGGCCGCGAGGCCAAGCTGGCGGCGCTGGAGGCGGCGGTCGCCGATCTCGGCATCACGGTCGCGGACGCGCTAGCGGTCGGCGACGGCGCCAACGACCTGGCGATGATCCAGCGCGCGGGATTGGGCGTGGCGTACTACGCCAAGCCGGTCGTGGCGGCGGCGGCCGGCGCCGCGATCCAGCACGGCGACCTTACCGCGCTGCTCTATCTGCAGGGCTATAGCGACGCGGAGATGGTGGAGGTCTGAAGCGGCGTCAGCCGGCCTGCGGGATCACGTCGAACGAGATGCAGATCCGATCGCCGTCGCCGGCCGCGGGCGCCGTCGCGTGCGGGAGATAGGCGGGGAAGAGGATCAGGCGACCCGGCACTGGTTCGACATCGACGATCCGCCATGGCGGGTCGTGGCGCGGCGCAAGGCGTTCGTCCACGTCTCCCAGGCGCAGCGGACCGCCGAATGCGCCGGTTCCTCCGGCGCGCGGGGCGGCCACATAGAATACGCCGCTCAGCCACGCCGAATCATGGAAGTGTGTCTTGATCCGGCCCTGCGTGCGGTGGATCACGCCCCATGCGTGCAGCCAGGCCGATCCGGGCTGCGCGGCAGCAAGACGCGCTGCCGACGGATGCGACGCCGCCTGCAGCAGCAATCCGGTCGCATACGCGTCCACCGCGCGCCGGATGCGCCGCAACAGGGAGGAAACGGCCTTGTCGCCCGGCTGCTCCAGGTTGACCGACACCAGGACATTCTCGGTGATCCGGCCGCTCGAATCCCGAACGAAGGTCGGATTGCGCAGCAATTCGCCGCCCAGCACTGTGCAGAACGCATCGAGGTCGCCATAATCCTCGGGCAGCAGCCCGTCGACGATGGAGACCAGCGGCTCGTAGTCCATTGCCGCGCGGGCTTCATCGTCGCGCCCCCTGCGTGCGAGCGTCATTGCCTGGTGATGCGTGGCAGCGGTGTTTCCCGGGGCGTTCGCCAGGATCGCCTCGCAGCGCTGCAGCAGCACGTCCAGCTCCGCGGGGCCGTGCATCGTATCGCGCCACAGGCGCAGCAGCAGCGGATTGGCGGGATCGATCTCGCCGATGTCGTCGGCCCGGGCCAGGGCCTGTTCCACATTGCCCATTCGCACCAAGATCCCGAATTCGAGCGTGCGCGCCGCCCGGTCGTCCGGCACCAAACGAAGCGCATCCTGCGTGGCCGCGAGCGCCTCGGCATATTCATCGCTACGCAGGAGCGCGCCAGCCAGGCTGAGACGGGTGCGCGAATCGCCCGGCAGGCGGCGCACCGCCTCGCGCAAGGCCTTGGCGGCGTCGTTCGCCTGGCCGGCCTGCATGAGCCGCTTGCCGAGATCGTGCCATAGATTGCCGTCGGCCGAGGCCTGCGCCAGAAGGGTGCGAATGGCCAATGCCTTGGCGTTCGCCGCGCGCGCCGTGTCTGCGACGATCCAATCCACTCTTGCGTCCCTCCATGCCGTTGCGCTGCAAAGCAAGGCTAAAGACGGCTACTTCAACCTCACCGCCACATAGGTCATCTCGCCGGCCCGGCTGAGCAGCAGCGCCACCACGGCCTTGCCCGCCTTGCGCACCGCGTCGATCTGCTTGGTCACATCGGCCGGCGCGCGCACGGGCACGTCCTGCACCTGTACGATCACGTCGCCCGGGCGGATGTTCTTGTCGCCGGCCGGACTGTCCGCCGCGACGCCGGTGATCAGCACACCCTGCACGCTTGCCGCGATGTGGAACTGGCCGCGCGCATTGCCGTCGAGCACGCCGAGCGACAGGCCCAGCGTCGTCGCCTTGGCCGGCGGCGGACCCTGCGGCGGCTTCGGCGGCGGGCCGGGCGCCCGTTCCGCCAGCCGCAGCACCGTCACGCGCACATACATCTTCTTGCCCTTGCGCCACAGCTCCACCGGCACGGTCTTGTTGATCGGCGTGTCGGCGACGAGGCGGCTGAGCGAGCGGCTGTCGGTCACCGGCTTGCTGTCGAAGCCGGTGATGAAATCGCCGAACTGCACGCCGCCCTTGGCCGCCGGACCGCCCGGCGTCACGTCGGCGATCAGCGCGCCGGCGATGCTCGGAAGCCCGCGCGCCTCGGCGATGTCTTCGGTCGGCTGCTGGATGCGCACGCCGATCCAGCCGCGCCGCGCCTGGCCGAACTGGCGCAGCTGGTCGGTCACCGCGCGCACCAGGTTCGAGGGGATCGAGAAGGCGATGCCGACCGAGCCGCCGCTCGGCGAATAGATCGCCGAGTTCACGCCCACGACGTTGCCGTTCATGTCGAACAAAGGCCCGCCGGAATTGCCGCGGTTGATCGGCGCGTCGGTCTGGATGAAATCGTCGTAAGGCCCCGCCTCGATGTCGCGGTTGCGCGCCGAGACGATGCCGGCGGTGACGGTCGAACCGAGCCCGAAGGGATTGCCGATGGCGATCACCCAGTCGCCGATCCGCGCGGTGTCGGAATCGCCGAAATGCGTCGAGGGCAGCGGCTTGCGCGGCGCCACCTTCAGCAGCGCCAGATCGGTCTTCTCGTCGCGGCCGATCAGCTTGGCGAGCAGCGTCGTGCCGTCGTTGAGCGTGACCGAGATTTGGTCGGCGCCCTCGATCACATGATTGTTGGTCACGATGTAGCCGGAGGGATCGATGATGAAGCCCGAACCCAGCGAGGTGACGTGGCGCGGCAGGCTCGGCCCCTGGCCGAGGAAGTTCTTGAACAGGTCGGCGAGCGGCGAGCCCGGCGCGATGTTCGGCAGGCCGGGGTCCGACGGCAGCGGTTTCAGCGTCTGGGTCGTCGCGATATTTACGACCATGGGCAGGAGCCGGGCCGCGAGGTCGGCGAAACTCGCCGGCGCGCCGCGCACCGGCACGATGGCCGGCGCCGGTTTCGGCGGCGCGGCGCCGGCTCCGGCGATCAGAAACAGCGACAGCGAAACGGCGGTGAACCAGCGGATGCGCATAAGTCGGGGAACCTTGAGGACGCGGGGCTAGGGCTGCCTGCCTAATCCCAAGGGAACGAAATGTGAAGCCACATCGTCGTGCTAGGCGGCCGGCTCGCGGATTACGGCGCCGTCACCCGGCGAAACGCCATGCCGCCGCGCCTTGAACCAGCGCTGTACCGGGCGTTCGAACCAGCGCTCCGCCGCCGCCGCCATGGCGATGATCGCCACCGGCAGGCACAGCACCAGCACGACATGGCCGATTCCCCGCGGCACGATGGACAGCACCATGCCGGTGATCGGCTGGTGCAGGACATAGAGCGGATAGCTGACCGCGCCGCACCAGGCGAAGAACGGTGCGAAGCGCGCCTGCGGTTCGCGCGACAACGCCGCCACCGTGATCGCGGGGAAGAGAAAAAGCACGACGATCGTGTCATAGAGCGCAACCAGCGGCGCCGGCCCGCTGAGCAGAAGGACGGTGGCGGCCAGAACGAGCCAGGGCGGAACCGGCAGGCGCGGCAACCGCCCCGCCGCGTGCAGCCGGTAGAGCAGCACGCCGGCGGGAAAAGAGAACGCGAAACGCAAATACCCCCAGACGACGGTGACGGCATCGAAACCGACATTGAGCCCGCCCTTGCGGAAGGCCGTGATCGCGATGCCGAAGGCACCGATGCCGATCAGGATCTTCAAGGTCCGGTCGGACAGCGACGGCGCGGCGGCGGCGTAGACGATATTTCCGAACATCTCGGTCGAGAGCGACCAGGCCGCGGGATCGAGCGGAAAGAGCGCGCCGCCGCCATAGCGCACGAATTGCGGGATGAACAGCAATCCCATCGCCACCACGCTTGCCAGCGGCAGCGCGGGAAAGAGGAAATCGTCCGACGGCTTCACCGCGCGCACGGTCAGGTAGCAGGCGATCGCGAGGACGAAACTCAGCGCATAGACCGGCCACAACCGCTTGAGCCGTACCAGCGCGAAGCGCGCCACGCCCCACCCCGCCCGCAGCCGTGTCTCATAGGCGGCGGCGACCACGAAGCCGCTCATCAGGAAGAACAGGTCGACGGCGAGATAGCCGTGCAGCGTGAAGGGATAGAACGGGCCGGCCAGATGCCCGATCAGCACCATGAACGCGGCGATGCCGCGCAGTCCGTCAAGCGTTCCATAGCGCCGCGTTGCCATGGCGGCAGTATGGGCCCGGCGAGGTTGCTGAAAGGTTGCCCCCCGGGGGGGGCCGCCTACTTCCCGCCCGGGCCCTTGCCGAAATATTTCAGGAAATCGCTGTCGGGCGACAGCACGACCGTGGTCTTCCCGTCGCCCAGCGCGTCCTGATAGGCCTGCATGGTGCGCCAGAAGGCGAAGAAGTCCGGGTCCTGGCTGAACGCCTGGCCCAGGATGCGGGTCTTTTCGGCGTCGCCCTCGCCGCGCAGGATTTCCGATTCGCGGGTGGCCTCTGCGGTCAGCACCGTCACCTCGCGCTGGGCGCGGGCGCGGATGCGCTGCGCGGTCTCGCTGCCCTCGGCGCGATATTCCGCCGCTTCGCGCTCGCGTTCCTTCTTCATCCGCTGGTAGATCGCGTCGCTGTTGGCGGGCGGCAAATCGGCATGGCGGATGCGCACGTCGACGATCTCGATGCCGAAGCCGGAGACCGCGTGGTTCATCTCGTTCTTGATGTCGATCATGAGCTGGGCGCGCTTGCCCGACAGCATCGCGGCGAAACTCTCCTTGCCGAGCACGCCGCGCACGTTCGACGACAGCACCGGCGAAAGCTGGCTCAGCGCGTTCTCCTTGTCGCTCAGCGTCTGGTAGAATTTCAGCGGATCGGTGATGCGCCAACGCGCGAAGGCGTCGACCATCATCCGCTTCTTGTCGGAGGCGATGACCTCCTCGGTCGGCGCGTCGAGCAGGAGCACGCGCTTGTCGAAGAACACCACGCTCTGGGTCAGCGGCGTCTTGAAATGGATGCCGGGGTCGGTGACCACCGCCTGCGGAGCGCCGAACTGCAGCACCAGCGCCTCTTCGGTCTGGTTGACGAAGTAGAAGCTCGAGAACAGCGCGATCAGGAGCACAATGCCGAGCAGGCCGGCGATGACGAGGACGGCGCGCGTCATTGCGAAGCTCCGCTCGGCGTGCCGGTCTGGCCGGAGGGCGGCGTTCCGCCGCCGCCCAGCATGTTGGGCAACTGGAAATACGGCACCACGCCCTTCGCCGAATTGTCGACGATCACCTTGTTCATGTTGGCGAGGATGCTGCTCATCGTCTCGATATAGATGCGCCGCCGCGTGACGTCGGGGGCGCTGCGATATTGCGCCAGGACCGACAGGAAGCGCTTGGCGTTGCCCGAGGCTTCCGCGATCGACTTCTGGCGATAGGCCTCGGCGTCCTGGACGATGCGCGCCGCGTTGCCCCGCGCCTCGGGGATGATCTTGTTGGCGAAGCCTTCGGCCTCGTTGCGGGCGCGTTCCTGGTCGGCACGGGCGGCCTGAACATCACGGTAGGCGTCGATCACCTCGCTCGGCGGATCGACCTTCTGCATCGTCACGTTCACGACGGTCACGCCCGCGCCGTACATGTCGAGCGTCTTCTGCATCAACTCCTTCACCTCGATCTGGATCTCCTCGCGGTCCTGGGTGAGGATATTCTCGAACTGGCTGCGGCCGACCACTTCGCGCATCGCGCTTTCCGCCACCGCCTTGATGGTCGAGTTCGCCGGATCGCCGAAATCGGAGGTGTTCTCCACGTTGAACAGGAAGGCGCCGGCGTCCTTCACCGTCCAGTAGACGGTGAAGTTGATGTCGATGATGTTCTCGTCGCCGGTCAGCATCTCGGCTTCGGCGGGGATGTCCTCGGCGCCGCCGCCGGCCTCTTCGTCCGTCGCCTTGTAGCCGATATTGATCTGGCGCTGATGGGTGACGTCGAGCTTGTAGGCGGTCTCGATCGGCCAAGGCAGGTGATAGTTCAGGCCCGGCGGGGTGCGCGCGACATAGCGCCCGAAGCGCAGAACGATGCCCTGCTCATAAGGCTCGACGAAATAGATACCGGTGGCGAACCACACGATGATCACGCCGAGCAGCACCACGATCAGGCCGCCCGTGGTGAAGCCGCCGCCGGGCAGGAAGCGGCGCAGGCTGTCCTGGCCGCGCCGCAGCCAATCCTCGAAATCGGGCGGGCGCATGCCGCCGCCGCTGCCCGGAGATGCGGATCCGCGACCCCAGGGACCCTTGGGCCCTCCGGTTCCGTTGCCGCCCGACGAATTGGTCCAAGGCATGAGGCCCCTCTATTCCTTGGTTTCCCAAGGTTCGGCGGTTATATGTGCATCGCCGCCGGGGCGCAAACGCCCACCATCCACATGGCCAGCGCGGCGCAAGGGTTCAAGGACATCGTTTCGACATGGCGCACGCGACACGCGACGAGGTGCTGAGAGCGCTCGACCAGGTGATCGACCCGGTCAGCGGACGCAGCGTCGTGCAGGAAGACATCGTCCAGGGCCTTGTCGTGCGCGACGGCAATGTCGGCTTCGCGGTCGAGGTCGATCCGGCGCGCGGGCGCGGCGCCGAGCCGCTGCGCCAGGCCTGCGAGGACGCGGTCGCGAAACTTCCCGGCGTGCATTCGGTGACGGCGGTGCTCACGGCGCATCAGGGCGCGCCGGCAAGACAGGCGCCGCCGCGCCCGGCACCGCACCGCGCCGAACCGCCGGCGCCGGCCGGCATTCCGGGCGTCGCCGCCATCGTCGCGGTGGCGAGCGGCAAGGGCGGCGTCGGCAAGTCCACCGTCGCGGCCAATCTCGCCATCGCGCTCGGCCGCCAGGGACTCAAGGTCGGACTGATGGACGCCGACATCTACGGCCCATCCGTGCCCCGGCTGTTCGACCTGCGCGAGAAGCCGCGCGCCGAGGGCAAGAAGATCGTGCCGATCGAAAAATACGGCATCAAGATCATGTCGCTGGGCCTGCTCATCCGCGAGGACGAGGCGGTGGTGTGGCGCGGCCCGATGGTGCAGAGCGCGCTGACCCAGATGCTGAACGACACGCTGTGGGCGCCGCTCGACATCCTGATCCTCGACATGCCGCCGGGCACCGGCGACGCGCAGCTCACGATCTCGCAGCGCGCGCCCTTGCGCGGCGCGGTGATCGTATCGACGCCGCAGGACGTCGCGCTGATCGACGCGCGCAAGGGCATCGCGATGTTCGAGAAGACCAAGGTGCCGGTGCTCGGCATCGTCGAGAACATGTCGACCTTCGTCTGTCCCAATTGCGGACATGAGAGCCACATCTTCGGCCATGGCGGGGCGCGCGCCGAAGCCAAAAAGCTGGGCGTGCCGTTCCTGGGCGAGATTCCGCTCGTGGGCGTGATCCGCGAGACCTCGGACGCCGGACGCCCGATCGTCGCGACCGCGCCGGATTCGCCGGAGGCGCAGGCTTTCCTTAACGTCGCCAAAGAAGTCGCGGCGGGTGTTGCCGGGGCGCAACGCACCGCGCCGCGAATTGTGCTGGAATAGGCCATGGCCCCCGGCAAACCGCAGATTCGAAGCCTCTTCGCGACGCCCGTCTCGATCCACTTCCTTCCCGTGGCGCATGACGTGAACGCCGCGCTGCGTCCCTTGATCGTCGAGCGCTCGGCGCCGGGCGCGCGGGGCCAGGGCTGGCGCTCCGATCCGGATTTCGCGAGCTGGGCGGGCGAACCCGCGCAGACGCTGTTCCGCGTGGCGCGCGACATGGCCGATGGGCTGACCACCACGCGCACCGGCGGCCGCGTCGCCCTCGACTGGAAGATCGAAGCCGCGGCCTGCCTGCGCCTGAAGGGCGAGTACCGCGAATTCGCCGCGCGGCCGGGGGCGGTGTGGTCCGGCGTCTATTACGTCGACGACGGCTACGCCAAATCCGACGATGCGGGCCTGGGCGGGGAGTGCGAGCTCGCCGATCCGCGCGGGCCCCTGCCCGCGATGGTGGCGCCGCAATTCGGCTTTCGCATTCCGGGCGGGCTGACCGCGGGCGCAAACGAGATCATCCGGCCGCAGACCGGCATGATCGTGCTGCACCCGTCCTGGCTGGCGCGCGCCGAGCGCCGCTATGACGGCGAGCATCAGCGCGTCGCGGTCGAGTTCGATCTGACGGCGTAATTTTCCTCCCCCGTGTTTACGGGGGAGGAAAGCAGATTACGACCGACCCGGCGTGATCGTCATCGTGATCACCGTCTTGCCGTCCGGGGCCGTCTCGGTCCAGGTGTCGCCGACCTTGTGATCGCCCTTGATCTCGTTGCAGAACGTCGCCTTGGACGGATCGGCGGGCGCCGGATCGGTCACGGTGAAGCAGACATTCGTGGCGTCCTTCCAGGCATAGGTGCCCTTGGTGGTCTTGCCGCCGACCGTCTGCTGCCAGGTCTTGTCGGCGTTGACGTAGATCGTGAGCTTGGTGCCGTCCGGCAGCGTCTGGGTGACCGTGTTGCCATAGGCGACCGCGAACGGATCGTCGGCCAGCGCGGCGGTCGAGAACAGGACCGTGGCGGCCGCCGCAAGAATGATGCGCTTGATCATGGTGATCTCCCCTCTTTGGACGTCAACCATATTGGAACGCGATGACAATCCTGCAAGCGGTTCGCGCCGATTTTCCGCACCCGCCCGGCTACTGGATGCCCGCCTTCAACGTCACGTTGCGGGTGTTGCCGCCCATGGACATGGTCCAGGTGTCGCCGACCTTGTGCGCTTCCCACGGCGTGCAGAACGGGTTGCTCGGCAGGCCCGGCGGCTGCTCGCCGACATAGGTGCGGCAGAGCTGGCCGCCCTTGATCTCCCAGGTGCCCGAGAAGGTCTTGCTCATCCCCATCATCGAGCCGACGAGGTCGAAGCTGTGGTCGGCCTTATAGTGGGTGTGCGACTCGGTCATCCCGCCGGTCGAGACCACCGTGTTGCCCAGATAGTTGGCCATCAGATCGTCGCCGGCGAAGGCGGGCGCCGCGGTCAGCAGCGTTGCGGCCGTCGCGGCCAGAAAAATGCGCTTCATGGAAATCTCCCGAGGTTGACGACTTGGAGAACGCCTTGGACGAGGGCGCCGCGGCTTTTCCCCGACGATGTTTTCGCGAGGCTAGCCGAAATCCTCACGCGTTATAAGCCAGCCTGAGGCCCGGCGAGCGCCAGGTGCATTTCGCCAGCTTTCCGGTCGACGACATCGTGATGTAGGCCGTTTTCATGTCCTTCCCGCCCCAGCAGATATTGGTGCAGATCAGGTCCGGCAGCGGCGTGTGGCCGAAGGTCGGCGGGGTGGTATCGGGCCAGAAGGTCGAGATGCCGCCGGCCAGGATCGTGGCGACGCAGATGCCGCCGTCTTCCTGCACGCCAAGGCTGTCGAAATAGGCGAGCCCCGGATAGGCGCCGACGAAATTGGCCGGCGTGAAGCCGCCGGGCGGCGCGGCGACGCCGGGCGCGGTCAGCGGCAATTCCCAGAGCCGTCCCGGAAAGGTCTCGGCGTAATAGACGTGGCGGCCGTCCGGCGAGAGGCCGACGCCGTTGGGCGAGGTCAGCTCGCGCAGCACGCGCGTGATCTTCGAGCCGTCGGCCCGCGCGTAATAGAGCGCGCCGGTCAGGCGGCGCTCGCCGTCATGGCTGGCGTAATCGGTGAACCAGAAGCCGCCGGTCGCGTCGAACACCAGATCGTTGGGCGCCATCAGCCGCTTGCCGTCGCAGTCCGAGTACAGAACCTCGACCTTGCCGGTGGCGATGTCGATCCGCTCGATGCGGCCGCCCTGGTGGCCGGGCGGCGTGTGGCCGGGAATCATCAAATCGTTGACCGTGCTATACTCGAAATTGCCGCCATTGTTGCAGCAATAGAGCGCGCCGTCCGGGCCGATGGCGAGACCGTTCGGCCCGCCGCCCGGCGTGGCGACGGTCTGGAGCGTGCCGTCCGTCTTCACCCGAGTGACGCGGCCGGCGGCGATCTCCACCACGACGACCGAGCCGTCGTCCATCGCGACCGGCCCTTCGGGAAACTTCAACCCCGTGGCGATTTCCGTGAATTCCATGCGCGTCTCCCCGAATGTTGTTTTGTGGTGAGGCTAGCGCGGCGAACGAGATCGCGCAAAGCGCGCCGCGACAGAAAATATCCCGAGAACCAGCCTTTTAGGGCGCCGCGTCCGAAGACGGGTTGGATGAGATCGTATATTATGGTAATATACATCATGTCCAAGATCGAACTTTCCCACGTCGAAGGCTTCGATTGGGATCATGGGAATTCCCAGAAGAGTTTCGACAAGCATGGAGTTACGCAAGCCGAGTGCGAGCAGGTGTTTCTGAACGAACCATTGGCGGTTGCCGTGGACACGCCGCACAGCACCGTCGAAGCTCGTTTTAACGCATTGGGCAAGACCGGCGCCGGTCGCCTGCTCCATGTCACCTTCACGATAAGGGACGGCGGAAGGCTGATTCGCATCATTTCGGCACGCGACATGAACAGAAAGGAGAAGACGGCCTATGGCAAAAGCACTGAAGAAAATTCCTAAATTCCACTCGGAAGCCGCGGAGCGGAAATTTTGGGAAACCCATGACAGCACGGACTATGTCGATTGGTCCAAGGCCCAACGCATGCGCTTCCCGAATCTGAAACTGTCGACCACGTCGATCTCGCTTCGCCTGCCGACCGGGCTGCTGGAAGAGATAAAGATCGCCGCCAACAAGCGCGACGTGCCGTATCAGTCTCTGATCAAGATGTGGCTGTCGGAAAAAATCGGCTGATCAGGCGCGCGCCAGCGTCACATAGGAATAGCGCAGCCCCTCCGCCGCCGCGTGCTCCGCGCGCGCCGTTTCGTGCCAGCCTTCGCCGAACGCCGGCAGATGCGCGTCGCCCCGCGCTTGCATGTGCACCTCGGTCAGCTCGATGCGTGTCGCGAGCGGCAGCGCGGCGCGATAGATCTCCGCGCCGCCGCCGATGACGATCTCGCTCGGGTTTTCCGCGCGCGCCTTCGCGAGCGCCGCGTCGAGCGAATGCACCACCACGGCGCCCTCGGCGCGATAGGCCGCGTCGCGGGTGATCACGATGTTGGTGCGCCCCGGCAGCGGCCGCTTCGGAAAGCTCTCCCAGGTCTTGCGGCCGACGATCATCGGCTTTCCGATCGTCAGCGCCTTGAAGCGCTTCAGGTCGTCGGCGATGCGCCAGGGGATGCGCCCGGCGTCGCCGATCACGCCATTGTCGGCCCGCGCCACGACGAAGACGATGTCCGCGCTCATCCGCCGCCCAGCTTCGCCAGCGCCGCGCCCTCCAGGCGGTAGACCAGCCAGCCTTCATTGGGCCTGGCACCGAGGCTTTCGTAGAAATCGATCGACGGCTTGTTCCAGCCCAGCACCGACCAGTCGACCCGCGCCGCGCCGGCCGCCACGGCCGTCTTCGCCAGATGGGCGAGCAGCGCCTTGCCATGGCCGCGGCCGCGAAAGGCGGGGCGCACGAAAAGGTCTTCGAGATAGATCGCGCGCCTGGCCGCGAAGCTCGAATACATCCAGTACCAGGTCGCGAGCCCCGCCGGTTCGCCCGCGTCGAGCAGCAGGTCGCAATTGAGCAGCGGCGAATCGCACAGATAGTCGCGCCGGATCGCCTCGCGCGTGACATGGAAGACGTCCGTCAGCTTTTCGTATTCGGCGAGCTCGCGCAGCAGCGCGAGGACGATGTCCTCCTCCCCCGCCCGCGCGCGCCTGATCTCAAAGCCCGTCATCCGCCCATCCCGCCGAATTTCGCGTCGGCCACGTTACCACGGGAACCAATGGTGGTATTAAAGGTTTGCAACGAAGGCGGCGCAAACTCTTGCGTATGCGCGGAGGTTGCTTTGCATCAACGACATGGCCGCCACGTCCTAGATTTTGATGCCGAAGAAGGAATCTCGACATGAAAAAATTATTTCTAGCCTCGGTTGCGGCGCTCGCCTTGGTCGCCGCAACGCCGGTCCTGGCGCAACGCGATGACGCCGACAGAGGCGGCGGCCATGGCGGCGGCGGTGGCGCACATCCCGGTGGTGGCGGACACCCCGGCGGCGGCGGACATCCTGGCGGCGGCGGACATCCGGGCGGAGGCGGTGCCGGCGCCCACGGTGGCGGCGGCGCAAATCCGCTGATCGGTGGCGGCGGCAATCATGCCGGCGGTGGTGGACATCCCGGCGGCGGCGGAACAGGCGGTGGCCATGGCGGCGGCGGAGCCGGCGGCGCAAATCCGCCGGTTGGCGGCGGCGGGGGTCAACACGGCGGCGGTGGCGGCCAGCATGGCGGCGGTCAGCATGGCGGCGGCAATCCGGGGAATATCTTCGGGGCGGGCGGTCATGGCTTCCGCAACGGCAACAATTTCGGCCACGGCCACAACAACGCGTTCAACGCGCTGCGCCGCGCCTTCAACGCGCCGCGCCATTTCCATGCCGGCAATTATCACCGCCCGAGCGGCTATTACTATCGCCGCTGGAATTACGGCGACTACCTGCCGGCGCTGTTCTTCGCGCAGGATTACTGGCTGCAGGATTACGGCGACTACGATCTGCCCTATCCGCCGCCCGGCACGGTCTGGGTGCGTTACGGCAACGACGCGCTCCTGGTCGACCAGGACAGCGGCGAGATCATCCAAGTGGTGTACGGGATCTTTTATTGAACCTGCCTCCCTCTCCCCTTTCGGGGGGAGAGGGCCGGCCTATACCGCGATCTCGGCCTTGATCGTCGGGTGCGCCCGGTAGTTCTCGAGCGTGAAATCCTCGTAGCGGAAATCGAACACGCTGGTCACCGCCGGATTGAGGCGCATCGTCGGCAACGGATAGGGCTTGCGCGTCAGCTGCTCGCGCGCCTGGTCGATGTGATTGAGATAGAGATGCGCGTCGCCCAGCGTGTGCACGAACGCGCCGGGCGCGAGGCCCGTCACCTGCGCGATCATCATCGTCAAAAGCGCATAGGACGCGATGTTGAACGGCACGCCCAGGAAGATGTCCGCCGAGCGCTGATAGAGCTGGCACGACAGCCGCCCGTTCGCGACATAGAACTGGAACAGGCAGTGGCAGGGCGGCAGCGCCATCTTCGGCACGTCGGCGGGATTCCAAGCTGTCACAATAAGCCGGCGCGAATCCGGATTGGCCTTGATGTCGCGCACGACATTGGCGATCTGGTCGATCGTCCCGCCGTCCGGCCCATCTTCCTTATTGTTAGATGGCCAGCTTCGCCATTGATGGCCATAGACCGGCCCGAGCTCACCGTCCGCGTCCGCCCATTCGTCCCAGATCGTCACGCCGCGCTCCTGCAGCCAGCGCACATTGGTGTCGCCGCGCAGGAACCAGAGAAGCTCCAGGATGATCGCCTTGGTGAACAGCTTCTTGGTCGTCAGCAGCGGAAATCCGGCGGCAAGGTCGTAGCGCGCCTGATGGCCGAACACCGACAGCGTACCGGTGCCGGTGCGGTCGTGCTTCTCCACGCCCGTCTTGAGGACCAGTTCCAGAAGATCGTGATACTGACGCATGACGGTCCCGGGCGATTCCGAGACGGCAGTCTAACGGCGGGCGCGTCCACGCGCAGGGATTTTTCGCCCTCCATAACCGCCTGGAAAATATATGCTTTTCACGCCTTCAATTCTTAACCCGCACTGCCTATATTGGAGGTGCTGGCTTGCCAGCTATGGCGATAAACGGCTTCGTAATAAGCGGCCCGGACCCGGGGGCGGTACCCGGCGCCTCCACCACAAGCCCACTTTTCCAAGTGGTCTTTTGCTGGGGGCGAAACAGGATCGACGGACGTGTAAAGGCAGTTCTTTCGCTCGGTATGGTATCCGCCGTTATCGGGCTATTCGTACAGGTGCCAACGATAATGAAATGGCCCTCGCTGCCTAACTTCGGTTAGCCAAGCGCGGTTGGGGACGCACCGGGCAACAGAAGCGTCCCACTTTAAATCCCCGTCATGGCCGGGCAGCGAGCGAAGCGAAGCGCGACCCGGCCACCCAGCGTTACAAATTCCCCTCTTCGTCCTCGCGCGAAGCCAGGCTCGTCGTCGTGGTCTCCTCCAGCGCCGCGGCCTTTTCGGCTTCGAGCTGCAGCCGCTTCTTGCGCGGCTCCTCGACCAGCAGTACCAGCAGCGCCAGCGCGACGGCCTCGCACACGATGGCGACCCAGAACACCGCGAAATAGCCGAAGCTCGCCGCGATCACGCCGCCGATCAGGGGGCCGGCTGCGCTCATCACGCTCTCCGCCGTGTTCGAGAAGGCGAGCCGCATCGCCATGTCGTCGCGGTGGCCGAACTCGAACACGATGTTCTGCGCGCTCATCTGGTAGCCGGAATTGCCGGCGCCCAGTCCGAAGAAGGCGATAAACAGCCACAGCGGCGAGCTCACATACATCAGGAGGATCGTCGAGGCGATCCAGAACAGAAGCGCGATGATGAAATTGGATCGGAAGCCGAAGCGGTCGGCGAGATAGCCCCAGCCCAGGCTCATCACCGTGTCGGCGCCGAGGAAGGCGAGCGTCATCGCTCCGATGGTCTCGCCGGAGAGCCCGATCTTGTGCGCCACATAGATGATATAGAAGGGCTGCGCCACGCGGCTGGCGATCGCGAAGGTGCGCGCGATCATGAAATAGAGAAAGCCCGGATCGGCCCGCAGCATCGGGATCAGCTCGCGCATGCGCTCGCGCATCGCGGTGCGCGGCCGCACCGTCGGCGGCTCCGGCTCGCGCACCAGAAGGCGGAATGCGGTGAGGCCGAGGCTGGTCAAAATGAACGCGAGCGCGAAGGTCGTGGAATAGCCGTTGCCCAGCACATTGCCGCCGACGAGATACTTGCCGGCGAAATAGGAAAGCGTCGCCGCCACGATGCCGCCGGAAAGATTGCGCCAGCCCTGCAGGCGGCCGCGCCGCTCGATCGGGATCATCTTGGCGAGCAGGAACTGGAACGCGACGCTCTGCGGGCCGCTGAACAGCCCGAGCAGGAACAGGAACACCAGCACGCTCACCAGCAAGGGCGTGCCGCCGAGGAACCATCCCGCCAGCGCGATGCCCAGGATCTGCACCCGCATCATGGTGCCGAGGAACATCGAGACCGGCAGGATCTTCTTGCGGTGCTCGATCTGCGCCGCGCCGGCGATCGGCGAGATCACGCCGCCGAGCTGCTGCAGGCTGGCGCCCAGGCTGACGATCAGGTCGGAGCCGGAGAGGAAATGCAGATAGGCCGGAATGAAGGTCGGCGCATTGACGAGGCGAAAGCCCGTCATCCCCAGCATGCCGTGGATGTAATGGCCGGCATAGTTGCGGCGCAAATTCTTCCACACGAAACCCTCATACGCGGCTTCGCGCTCCTGCTCGCTCTCGATGCCGGCGTAGATATCGCTCATTCGGCCGGCGCGTGCTGGATGACGAAGCCGCCGGCCCGCCGGTCCATATAGGCCACGACCGCCCCGACGATCACCGCGGCGCCGCCGATGCTGATCGCGTCCGTCACGCCGAGGCTATGCGCCAGGGCGCCGAGCAGAAGCGCGCCCCAGGGGATCATGCCCAGGAAGCTTTGCGTGTAGTGCGAAATCACCCGGCCGCGGAAATGCGTGTGCGCCACGATCTGGATGATCGTGTTGGTGGTGCCGCCGAGCAGCATCAGGCAGGCGGAGGTCGGCAGCAAAATGGCGACGGAGAGCCACAGCGCGTGGGAATGCGCGAACCCGATCAGGCCGATCCCGAAGATAAGCCCCGCCAGGATCGGCGTGTAGATGAGCTGCTTCTCGGTGATGCGCGACAGCGCGAAGGCGCCGACCAGCGCGCCGGCGCCGACCGACGACATCAGCGTGCCCTGGGTCGTCGCATCGCCGTGGATCAGATCGCGCGCCACCGCCGGCATCATCGTCACGAAGGCCGCGCCGAACAGCGACGACACCGCCACCAGCATCAGCGAGACGCGGATCTGCGGGTTGGAGAAGCTGTAGCGGTAGCCCTCCAGCACCTCGCGCAGCGCGTTCTGGTTGATGCGCGGCGGCCGCTCCGCCAGGCGCATCAAGAAGAGGCTCACCAGCACCGCGCCGAAGGACGCGGCGTTGATCGCGAAACAGATGCCCTCGCCGACGAGGGCGATCAGAAGGCCCGCGATGGTCGGCCCGACGATCCGCGCCATGTTGAACATCATCGAATTGAGCGAGATGGCGTGGCGCAGATCCTCCCGTCCCACCATGTCCAGCGTCATCGACTGGCGCGAGGGGATGTCGAAGGAATTGATCAATCCCATGGTCAGCGCGAGGCAGATGATCTCCCACACCTTCACATGGCCCGACAGCGTCAGCCCGGCGAGCACCGCCGCCTGCAGCATCGCCGCGCTCTGGGTGACCAAAAGGAACTTCCGCCGGTCGACGCGGTCGGCGATCATGCCGCCGAACGGCGTCAGGAAGAACACCGGCACGGTCGAACAGAACGAGGTCACGCCGAGCAGCAGCGTCGAATGCGTCAGGCTGTAGACCAGCCAGGGCTGCGCGGTGTTCTGCATCCACGAGCCCATCAGCGAGACGAGCTGGCCGGCGAAGAACAGGCGGTAATTGCGGTGGCGGAACACCGCGAGCAGGCCGGCGGGCTTTCGGATATCGGGGGCGATTTCCTGCTCGGCGGGCGGCTCGTCCGGCGGCGTGCCGAGGTTGACATCGGGGTCGCCGCCCAAGGCGACGCCTTCCGCAACCTCTTCGGCCGCGCCCTGCGCGGCCCCTGTCCCGTTACCCGTCATAGCCGCATCGGAGTTACTCCGCGGGGCCGCCGGGCTCAAGGTCAAAATCCCCTGCGCGTCACGATGGCTTTACGGGCGCGTCAACCGGAATGGGCGGCGAGCCAGTTCCGCATCGCAGCAACGAAGGCGCCGTCCGCGCCGGCCGGCTCGGATTTCCGCGCGCTCGGCCAGTCATAGGCCCGAAAGGCGAGATCGCGTCGCTTCTCCATGGGCTCCTGCGCATAGCGCGGGATGATGTGGGTGTGAAGCGACGGTTCGGAGTTGCACAGGGTTTCGTAGTTGATTCGCGTGGTGCCGGTCACGACCAGCAGCGCGTCGCCGGCCCGGACCATATCGTCCAGATAAGTGGCCCGTTCCGCGCGCCCGAGCGCGTTCAGGCTCTCCACCACCGGATCGGCCAGCAGCACACAATAGCCGGGCAGCGGCTGGACATCGCCGATCACCAGCCAGCCGGACGGCAGCCTCGAAATCACGTAGGGATTCTCCCCGCGCCGCGCCGCCGCGACGCGTTGCTCGATCAGGTTCGCCACAAATCCCTCCCAACCGGGTCGCCGCCCCGCCTTGTCAGGGCGATGCGCGCGTGCTGACCTTCGCGCAACCCCCATCCCGAAGGAATACCCATGTCCGGCACCGAAATTCTCTTCCGTCCGTTCACGCTGAAATCGCTGTCGCTTCCCAACCGCATCGTCATGGCGCCCATGACGCGCTCCAAATCGCCGGAGCAGATTCCGAACGACCAAGTCGTCGCCTATTACAAGGCGCGCGCCGCCGGCGGCACCGGCCTGATCCTGACCGAGGGCACCGCGCCGGAACATCCCGCCGCCACCAACGACGTCAACGTGCCGAACTTCTATGGCGAAGCGGCGCTCGCCGGCTGGGCGAAGGTGGTCAAGGCGGTGAAGGCGGCCGGCGGCCATATCATGCCGCAGCTCTGGCACCAGGGCATCGTGCGCCATCCCGGCACCGGTCCCAACCCGGCGGCGCCGAGCATGAGCCCGTCCGGCCTCGCCAAAAAGGACAAGAAGGTCGGCGAGCCGATGACCGACAAGGACATCGCCGACGTCATCGCCGGCTATGTCAAAAGCGCCGGCTACGCCAAGGCGCTGGGCTTCGACGGCGTCGAACTGCACGGCGCCCACGGCTATCTGATCGACCAGTTCTTCTGGGAGGACACCAACCAGCGCACCGACCGCTATGGCGGCTCGATCGCGGCGCGCACGACCTTCGCCTGCGAGATCACCCGCGCGGTGCGCGCCGCGGTGGGACCGGACTTCCCGATCCTGCTGCGCTTCTCGCAATGGAAGCAGCAGGATTTCGCCGCCCGCCTTGCCCGCACGCCGCAGGAACTCGAAACCTTCCTGAAGCCGCTGGCCGATGCCGGCGTCGACATCTTCCACTGCTCGACGCGGCGCTTCTGGGAGGCGGAATTCCCCGAGACCGGGTCGGACATGAACCTCGCCGGCTGGGCCAAGAAGTTGACCGGCCTGCCGACGATCTCGGTCGGCTCGGTCAGTCTCAACACCGATTTCATCACCGCCTTCCGCCAGGCGGGCGCCGAGATTTCCGGCATCGACCGGCTGATCGAGATGATGGAGCGCGGCGATTTCGACCTGATCGCGGTCGGCCGCGCCCTGATCGTCAATCCCGATTGGGCGAGGCAGATCCATGACGGCCATCTGGACCGGCTGAAGCCCTACAGCCCGGAAGCGCTGGCGACGCTGGCATGAGATTTCCTCCCCCGCTGTTACGGGCAGGGGAATCGCATATGGCGATTTTAGGCTTGCTGATAGGGATTGAAGGGATTCTGAAGATGTCTTCTGATTTGCAGGAGACGTTCGCTGAACCGCTTTGTAGAGATTTTCGAGCTTTTGCCCGATCCGCGCGCGGCGAACAGCCGGCACGATCTGTCGGAAGTGCTGTTCATCGCTTTTTTGGCGACACTTTGCGGCGCGACGAGTTGCGTCGATATGGAGGATTTCGGTCAGGCCAAGGAGGGATTGCTGCGGCGCTTCTTGATGCTCAAGCACGGCATCCCGAGCCACGACACGTTCAGCGCGGTGTTCCGGATGATCGACCCCAAGCCGTTCGAGACGCTGTTCCGAACGTTCATGGCGGAGTTCGCGGCGGCTGCCGGGCTTGGCCGGACCAAGGGGGTCGTGGCGGTGGACGGCAAGGCGCTCAGACGCGCTTATGCGGCGGGCCACAGCCATATGCCCAAGGCGATGGTGAGCCTTTGGGGAGCGCAGACCCGCATGACGCTGGCCAGCACGCTGGCCAAGGGCGGCAACGAGGCGGATGCGGCGCTCGAGTTGATCGGACTGGTCGCGCTCAAGGGCTGCATCGTTACAGCCGACGCGCTTCACTGCCATCGCGAGATGGGCAGGCGCATCGTGGCGCAGAAGGGCGACTATGTGCTGGCGGTCAAGGCCAACCAGCCCGGTCTTCTGGCCGACGCCAAGGCGCTCATCGCGGCACGGCACACCGGCGGCGCCGAGACGAGGGACGCCCGTCACGGCCGCAAGGAGACCCGGCACGCCGTCGTCGCCGCTGCCAAGAACATGGCGGTCAAACACGACTTCCCGGGCCTCAAGGCCGTTGCCAGGATCGAAAGCCGGCGCGGCACGGACGAGCCCGCCGAGCGCTACTTCCTCATGTCCCAGCCCTTCACGGCCGACCAGGTGCTGAATATCGTGCGAGCCCATTGGGGCATCGAGAACACCCTGCACTGGACCCTCGACGTCGTCCTGGACGAAGACCTGGCCCGCAATCGCAAGGACAACGGGCCCGAAAACCTCGCACGTCTCAGAAGACTGGCCCTCAACGTCGCAAGAGCCCATCCCGATACCAAGACTTCCATGCGCCTCAAGCTCAAACGCGCAGGATGGAACGAAGACTTCCTCTTCGAACTCCTCACCTATATGCGATAGCCCTGCTGTTACGGGGGAGGTGGCACGCCGTAGCGAAGCGAAGGCGTGACGGAGGGGGCCGGCGTGGAGTCCCCCTCCGCCTCGCTGCGCTCGGCACCTCCCCCGCAACAGCGGGGGAGGAAAGTTCAGCGCTTCTCCACCGTCATCTTCAGCCCGAATTGCGGCCTGAGCGTCAGCCGCGCCAGCGGCACGACCGGATGGCCGGGCACCAGGTTCAGCTTGAAGCGCTTCAGGATCTGCCCCAGCACGATCATCGCCTCCTGCATCGCGAAGCCCATGCCGATGCAGATGCGCGGGCCGGCGCCGAACGGGATATAGGCGAAGCGGGGAATGGCCTCGCGACGGCCGGGCGCGAAGCGGTCGGGATCGAAATAGTCCGGCGCATCCCACAGCTTGCGGTGCCGCTGGATCAGCCAGGGCGAGATCAGGACCGAGGTGCCGCCGCGGATGTCGATCTCGCCGATCCGGTCCGGCCCGATCGAATCGCGGCTGATGAACGGCGCCGGCGGATAGAGGCGGAGCGATTCCTCGAGCACCTGGCGGGTATAGGGCATGTGCGCCGGATCGCCGTCCGCCGCGCGCACCTCTTCGGCCACCCGCGCCTCGATGTCGGGAAATTGCGACAGCAGATAAAGCGTCCAGGCGAGCGCGTTCGCCGTCGTCTCGTGGCCCGCCAGGATGAATGTCATCGCATTGTCGTAGACCTCCGCCTCGCCGAACAGCGCGCCGCCTTCGGGATCGCGCGTCGTCAGGAGCAGCGTCAGCAAATCGTTCGGCGCGGCGGCCGGATCGGCCGCGATCAGCGCCTTGCGCCGCGCGATCAGCGCCCCGATCTCGCGGCGGAAAAACCGCACCGCGCCTTGGGCCTTCAGCCGCTTGGGCGTCGGCGCCCAGGCCGGCATGCCCAGCGTGGTCAGCAGGTCCAGCCGGCCCAGCGTGTCGATATAGGTCACGAATTTCTCGGCCAGCGCGGCATAGTCGATGCGCACGTCGTCGGAGAACATGGTGTGGGTGATGATGGCGTAGGTCACGCGCATCATCTCCTCCGCCGCGTCGATCGTCGCGCCGTCCGCCAGCGCGTCCCAGCGCTGCAGCGCCTTTTGCGTCACCCGCGCCATGGGCGCGGCGAAATCGGCGACATGGCGCATCGAAAAGGTCGGTGCGGTCGTGCGCCGCTGGAACTTCCAGCTCTCGCCGTCGGCGTTGAACAGCCCGTTGCCGAGCGCCGGCCCCGTCGTGCGCTGCACCTGCCGGCTCTTGCGGTAATTCGCGGCGTTGTCGAGCAGGACGTGCTTCACGCCCTCCGGATCGTTGAGCAGCAGGAAATCCTGGATCCAATTGCGGTCATAGACATAGAGCGCGTTGTAGGCGCGCTCGCCCCAGGCGGCGACCGCGTTGCGCCCGATCTCGCGCACCGCCTGGATGCGGCCGATGACGCGATCCTTGGGGATCGGCGCCGCCGGCCTGAATGGTGATTCTCCCGGTTCCGCCAGCGCCTCGCTCATGGCGGGACACTAGCATCGCCGCGCATGCCTTACACCTTGCCGCGTCGCATTGACTTAGCAATGGGCGCGCTTAGTCTCTCGCCTTCAGCATCGGACCCGCGCATGGCGAAGGACTTCATCGGCTATCAGGCATTGACCGACGCGGCGCTGCGCGGCGTCGTGCGCGATGCCCTGCGCCGGATCGAGAAGCAGGGGCTGATCGGATCGCACCATTTCTATCTGACCTTCAAGACGAAATTTCCCGGCGTCGACATTCCCGATTTCCTGCGCGAGCAATATCCCGACGAGATGACCATCATCCTCCAGCATCAGTTCTGGGGCCTGAAGGTCACCGAGGACCGCTTCGAGGTCACGCTCACCTTCAAGAAGCTGCCCGCGACCCTCGTCATCCCGTTTCCGGCGCTCACCGCCTTCTTCGATCCGGGCGTGCAGTTCGGCCTTCAGTTCCGCGGCCAGGAAGGCGACGCCAAGGGTGCGTCCTCGCCCACCATGCTGCCGCAGCCCGCCGTCGAGCAGAACCGCGAGAAGACGGTCGAGCCGGCGAAGCCGGCCGAGGCCTCCGAAAAACCCGCCGCCGCGCCGGGCGAAGTGGTGAGTTTGGATTCGTTCCGGAAGAAATAAGTCGGAACCCGCGGTTGCAATCAATGCAATCAATGATTACATTGATTGCATGGCCGGCATGACGATCCGAAACCTCGACGAATCCGTGAAGCGACGCTTGCGATTGCGCGCCGCCGAAAACGGCCGCTCGCTGGAGGCTGAGGTGCGCGACATCCTGAGCCGGGAGGCGCTCGCGAATCCGAAGCCGAAGGTCGATATCGGCGAAGCCATCCGCCGCCGCTTCGCGGCTTTCGGCGGCGTCGAGATCGAGGACTTTCCCGATGAGGTCCTGTCCGCGCCGCCCCCCCGGTTACGCCGAAAGGCATGATCATCCTCGACACCAACGTCGTGTCGGAACCCGGAAAACCGCAGCCGTCGGAACGCGTGCTGCGCTGGCTGGCGCAATTCTCGCCCGAACTCTACGTCACCGCGGTTACGCAGGCCGAGATGCATTATGGTTTCCACCGCCTGCCGGCCGGAAGGAGGCGGACGGCGCTTCTCGAACAGGCACGGCAGATTTTCGCCGTCGATTTCGCCGGGCGCGTGCTGCCGTTCGACAGCCGTGCCGCCGAACAGTTCGCGGCGATTGCCGTCGAGCGGGAAAAGGCCGGCCTGGAGGTCAAGATTTTCGACTCGCAGATCGCCGCCATCGCCCGCGCCCATGGCGCGGCCGTGGCGACGCGCGACACCAAAGACTTCGTTCACACTGGCGTGACGCTCATCGACCCGTGGACGGCTTAGGCCAAAGCGCCTAGAACGCGCTCAAAACCACCGCCGGACGCTCGACCATGACCAAACCCACCCGCACCGAAACCGACACTTTCGGACCCGTCGAGGTCGACGCCTCCAGATATTGGGGGGCGCAGGCGGAACGCTCGCTGCACAATTTCAAGATCGGCTGGGAGAAGCAGCCCGCCGCCATCGTGCGGGCGCTCGGCGTCGTCAAGCGCGCCGCCGCCGAAACCAACATGGCGCTCGGCCATCTCGACCCCAAGATCGGCGAGGCCATCGTCAGGGCGGCGCAGGAGGTGATCGAGGGCAAGCTCGACGCCCATTTCCCGCTCAGCGTCTGGCAGACCGGCTCGGGCACCCAGTCCAACATGAACGCCAATGAGGTGATCTCCAACCGTGCGATCCAGATGCTGGGCGGCGAGATGGGCTCCAAGAAGCCGGTCCATCCCAACGACCACGTCAATATGAGCCAGTCGTCGAACGACACCTATCCGACGGCCATGCACATCGCCTGCGCCGAGGAGATCCACAACCATCTGATCCCCGCCCTGCGCACCCTGCGCGACGCGCTGCACGCCAAGGCCGAGGCCTGGAAGGGCATCATCAAGATCGGCCGCACGCATACCCAGGACGCGACGCCGCTGACCCTCGGCCAGGAATTCTCCGGCTACACCCAGCAGGTCCAGAACGGCATCGGCCGCATCGAACAGTCCATGCCGTCGCTGATGCAGCTCGCCCAGGGCGGCACCGCGGTCGGCACCGGCCTCAACGCGCCCAAGGGCTTCGACACGATGGTCGCCGAGCGGATCGCCGCGATCACCGGACTTGCCTTCACCTCCGCCCCCAACAAGTTCGAGGCGCTGGCGGCGCACGACGCGATGGTGTTCAGCCATGGCGCGATCAACACCGTCGCCGCCTCGCTGTTCAAGATCGCCAACGACATTCGCCTCCTGGGCAGCGGCCCGCGTTCGGGCCTCGGAGAATTGTCGCTGCCCGAGAACGAGCCCGGCTCGTCGATCATGCCCGGCAAGGTCAATCCGACGCAATGCGAGGCGCTGACCCAGGTCTGCACCCGCATCTTCGGCAACCAGGCGACCATCACCTTCGCCGGCAGCCAGGGCCATTTCGAGCTCAACGTCTACAACCCCGTCATGGCCTACAGCTTCCTGCAGAGCGTGCGGCTGATGGCGGACGCGGCGAACTCGTTCACCGAGCACTGCGTCGTCGGCATCGAGCCGCGCCTGGACAACATCAAGCATGGGCTGGAGCGTTCGCTGATGCTGGTGACGGCGCTGGCGCCCAAGATCGGCTATGACGCGGCGGCCAAGATCGCCAAGACCGCGCACAAGAACGGCACCACGCTGAAGGATGAGGCCCTCAAGACCGGACTCGTCACGGCGGAGGAATTCGACGCCATCGTGCGCCCGGAAGACATGATCGGGCCGAAGTGAAGACGCCGATCGGCCCCCTCGCCGGCCTGGCCTGGCTCGCAGCGGTCGCATGCGCGGCGCTGGCCGCCCTGGCGCTCCTGGGATTCTTCGAGTCGCCCGACGGGACCCACGGCTTGCCGGTGGGCCTGCTGGCGCTGGCGTCGCTGCTCGCATTTCCGCCGCTGTGGAATTTCCTGCGCAGCCGCTGGCTGCAGGCCGCGAGGATCGCCGTGGTCGCGGTCTGCGCCTATCTGGGGCTGTTCCTGCTGCCGACCAAGACGGAAGTGGTCAAGTTCGAGTTTCCGTCGTCGTCGCAGCCTTAGATGTCCCGCGGCCATTTCGTCATCGAGCAGAACAACGCCACCGGCACCGTCTCCTATTGGGAGGCCGGCGAGAACCAGAGCGTCGCCGACGCCGCCGGCGTCAGCCTCGCCGACTATATCCACGCCATGTATTTCTTCATCCGCAAGGCCAAGGCGCGGCGCGTGCTGATGATCGGCTGCGGCGGCGGCACGCTCGCCACCATGCTGCATCGCGCCGGCGTGGAGGTCACCGTCGTCGACGTCAGCGCCCGGTCCTTCGAGATCGCGCGGCGCTTCTTCGCGCTGCCCGCCGCCGTCGCCTGCCATGTCGCCGACGGCCGCGCCTTCCTCAAGCGTAGCCGCGACCGCTACGACGCCATCGCGCTCGACGCCTATGACGGCGACGCGATCCCGGCGCAGTTCCTCGCGCCCGCCTTCTTCGCGCTCGCCAAGTCGCGCCTGCGCCCGCGCGGGATCTTCGCCATGAACATCATCGTCAAGGACGACCGCGACCGCACGCCCGACCGCATCGGCCGCGCCGCGCAAAAGAGCTTCCGCCATGTCCGCCTGCTCGACAGCGACGGCTGGATCGACCGCAACGCGGTGCTCGTCGCCGGCGCGGTCGCGACGCTCCCCCGGCCGCGCCTGCTGATGCGGCCGAGGCGCGGCGCCCGCAAGCTGGCCCGCGAAATCCGCGACTTGGACTTCCGCCCCTTGCGCGACTAGAAGCCGTCATGCCCCTCAGGAAGCGCTCCTTCTCGCTCGCCGGCCACCGCACCTCGGTCGCGCTGGAGGCGGAGTTCTGGGCGGTGCTGGAGGCCGAGGCGAAGCGGACCGGCCCGAGCCTCGCCGCCCTCGTCGCCCGCGTCGATGCCGCGCGGGGCGAGCGGCCCCTCGCCAGCGCCCTGCGCCTGCACGCGCTTGCCGCAGTCCGGGGCGGTGGCTAGCCTCCGCCGCCGACATCGCGCTGTCGGTCAGGGATTATCGAGAGCGCTGTCATGCGCTTGTCGCAAATTGGCAATCATTCTAGCCTCCTCAGACGAAAGGCTTCTATTCGATGATCACGCTGTTTCACGCCCCGCGCTCGCGTTCCACGCGCATCATCTGGCTGCTGGAGGAACTGGGGGTCGACTACAAGATCGAGTTGGTGCCCATCACGCGCCCGGACGGCTCGGGCACGCCGGCGCCGGACACTTATCGGGAGGTGAACCCGTTCAAGAAAGTGCCGACGCTCAAGATCTTCGGCGAGGTGGTCTACGAATCCGGCGCCATTTGCCTGTACATGACCGACAGCCATCAGAAGCACAAGATCGGCCCGCTGCCCGGCGAGAACGCGCGCGCGGAATATGTGCGCTGGCTGTTTCTCTATGCCGGCGTGCTGGAGCCCGCCGCCACGGCGCGCTTCCAGGGCTGGGACAAGGACAAGCCCACCGGCTTCGGCGCGCTCGAGGACCTCGAGGCGCTGGTCTCGGCGCAGCTCGAAGCCACGCCCTATCTTTTGGGCGACGAATTCTCCGCCGCCGACATCCTGTACGGCTCGGCGGTGCAGTACTTCAAAGGCACGCTGTTTCCGGCGCGCAAGCATTACGACGACTATGTCGCCCGCATCACCTCGCGTCCCGCCTATCTGCGCGCCCAGGCGAAGGACAACGGATAGCGGGAATGGCGGCCGAGATCGTCAACCTCCGCCGCGCCCGCAAGGCCAAGGCGCGCGACGCCAAGGCGGCCGAGGCCGACGCCAACCGGACCAAGCACGGCATCGCCAAGCCGGTCCGCGAGCTCGCCAAGGCCCGCGCCGACAAGGACAAGCGCGCGGCCGACGCGCACAAGCTGGACAAGGAATAGCAAAACTGTCATCCCCGGCCGAGCATCGCGCAAGCGATGCGAGGGGAAGGGGACCCAGGCGGATAGACTGGGCCCGATCCATCCACCTGGGTCCCCTTCCCTCGCGCTTACTTCGTTCGCACTCGCCGGGGATGACAATTGGAATGACACTTTCCTCCGGCCCCCTTTCCGGCCTCCTCGTCATCGATCTGACCCGCGTGCTCGCCGGGCCGTTCGCGGCGCTGCTGCTGAACGAGCTCGGCGCGCGCGTCATCAAGGTCGAGCCGCCGATCACCGGCGACGACAGCCGCCATATCGGCCCCTTCGTGCAGACCCCGTCGGGCAAGACCAAGTCCGGCTATTTCATGAGCGTCAACCGCGCCAAGGAATCCATCGCGCTCGACCTGAAGGCGCCCGCCGACCGCGCGATCTTCCAGGCCCTGCTCGCCCGCGCCGACGTGCTGATCGAGAACTATCGCGGCGGCACGATGGAGAAGCTCGGCTACGGCTACGAGGCGCTGAAGGACAAATACCCCAAGCTGATCTATTGCGGCGTCTCCGGCTTCGGCCATACCGGGCCCTACGCCAAGCGTCCCGCCTACGACATGGTGGTGCAGGCGATGGGCGGGGTGATGAGCCTGACCGGACATCCCGACAGCCCGCCGACCCGCGTCGGCACCTCGACCGGCGATCTGTCCGCCGGGCTGTTCGCGACCATCGGCATGATCACCGCGCTCTACGACCGCAAGACGACGGGCAAGGGCCAGAAGGTCGACATCTCCATGCTCGACAGCCAGGTGGCGCTGCTCGAGAACGCGATCTCGCGCTATGTCGCGACGGGCCAGGTGCCGGGCCGGCTCGGCAGCCGCCACCCCTCCATCGCGCCCTTCGCCGCCTTCGCCACCAAGGACGGCCACATCGCCATCGCCGCCGGCAATGACGAATTGTTCGCGCGCGTCGCACGCGTGCTCGGCCGCGACGACCTTGCCGCCGACGAACGCTTCGCCTCCAATCCCAGGCGCGTGCAGAACTGCGAGGCGCTGCACGAGGAGATGGAGGTCGCGCTCTCCGCTTATTCCTCCAGCCATTGGCTGGACGCGCTCGACGCGGCCGGCGTGCCCTCGGGCCCGCTCAACGACGTGGCGCAGGTGATGGCCGACCCGCAGGTCCTTTTCCGCAACATGATCGTCGAGACGCTCGACCCCGACCTCGGCCCGATCCGCATGCAGGGCAATCCGATCAAGCTTTCGGCGCACGAAGACCCGAAGACCCGCGCGGCGGCGCCGGAGCTGGACGAACACCGCGCGGCGATATTGAAGGAACTCGGACTCGACTAGGAGAGGCCATGCTCGAACTGCGCCCCAATTGCGAATGTTGCGACAAGGATCTGCCGCCCGATGCGATGGACGCCCGCATCTGCACCTTCGAGTGCACCTTCTGCGCCGAGTGCACGCGGCACACGCTGCACGGCGCCTGCCCCAATTGCGGCGGCAATCTCGTGGCCAGGCCGATCCGCCCGCCCGCGATGCTGGCGAAATATCCGGCCTCGACCAAGCGCGTGCTGAAGCCGGAAGGCTGCACCAGGGTGGCGTGAGCAGTCAGCGAACGTCCACGCCGACCGCATCGGCGACGTTCGCGAAACCGTCGCGCGCCAGCAGGCCCAGCAATTCGCGCTTGATGCGCGCGATCAGGCCGGGGCCGCGATAGGCGAGCGCGGTGTAGAGCTGCACCAGACTCGCGCCGGCGCGGATCTTGGCATAGGCCTCCGCGCCGCTCGAAACGCCGCCGGCGCCGATCAGGGTCAGCGAGGTCCGCCGCCGCATCTCGCGCAGGATGCGCGTCGAGGGTTCGAACAGCGGCGCGCCGGAAAGGCCGCCCTGCTCTTTCGCATGCGCGCTCTTGAGCGTCGCCGGCCGCGCGACGGTGGTGTTGGAGACGATGAGGCCCTCGATCGCCGCCTCGCCGGTCACCGCGGCGATGTCGTCCAGCGCGGCATCGTCCAGGTCGGGCGCGATCTTGAGCAGGATCGGCTGCTTGAGCGACAGCCGCGTGCGCTCGCCGGTGAGGAAGCCCAGAAGCCTGCCGAGCTCGTCGCGGTTCTGCAGCCCGCGCAGCCCCGGCGTGTTGGGCGAGGAGACGTTCACGGTGACGTAGTCGGCCAGCGGCGCGAGCGCCTCGAACGCGGCGCGATAGTCGGCGACGCGATCCGCCGAGTCCTTGTTCGCGCCGATATTGATGCCGACGATGCCGGCCCGCGCGCGCCGCGCGAGCCGCGCCGCCGCCGCGTCCATCCCGGCATTGTTGAAACCCATGCGGTTGATCACCGCGCGGTCCTCGGCGAGGCGGAACAGTCGCGGCCGCGGATTGCCCGCCTGCGGCCGTGGCGTGACCGTGCCGCATTCGACGAAGCCGAAACCGAACCTCGCCATCGCGTCGGGAATCTCGGCATCCTTGTCGAAACCGGCGGCCAGGCCGAGCGGATTGGGGAAGGCGAGGCCCAGCATATTCACCCGCAGGCGCGGATCGTCGACGGGCGCCGGCGGCAACCAAGGCGCGAAAATTTTTGCCGCCGCGATGGTGGCGCGGTGCGCCGATTCCGGCGGGAAAGCCCGCAAAATCGCGGCCGCGGCGTCGAAGATCATCGCCCTTGCCCTCTAGACCGGACCGTGGCGGGAGTGGTAATTCCTACCATTAACTTATTTCTAGGAACAATTACCCGGTTTGCCGGACCAGCTTCTTACGGACGACTCCGATGCTGACCCATCATCAAATCTGGCACGCGATCGATGCGCTCGCCGCGCGCCATGGTCTTTCGGCGTCGGGCCTGGCGAAGCTCGCCGGACTCGATCCGACGACATTTAACAAGAGCAAGCGCGGCGGCGCCAATGGAAAGCTGCGCTGGCCCTCAACCGAGAGTGTATCCAAGATATTGAACGCGACGGGCGCCTCGCTCGACGAGTTCGTGTCGCTGGTCGGCCAGGACGGCGCGCTGCGCCGCTCCTTCAGCCGCGCGGTTCCCCTGATCGGCCTCGCCCAGGCGGGCGCGCAGGGCTATTTCGACGATGCCGGGTTCCCGGTGGGCGCGGGCTGGGACGAGATCCCGTTCCCCGAAGTCGCCGACGAGCATGCCTATGCGCTGGAGATCACCGGCGAGTCGATGCAGCCGGTCTATCGCGACGGCGACCGCATCATCGTCTCGCCGGCCGCGAATGTGCGGCGCGGCGACCGCGTCGTGGTGCGCACCCATGCCGGCGAGGTGATGGCCAAGCAACTCGCGCGGCACACCGCGCAGCGGATCGAGCTGCGCTCGTTCAACGCGGCATTCGAGGATCGCAGCTTCGCGATCACCGAGATCGCCTTCATGCACCGGATCATCTGGGCGAGCCAGTAAAGACCAACCTCTCCCGCTTGCGGGAGAGGTCGCGAGCCCAGCGAGCGGGTGAGGGCCCGCCGCGCGGCCGGTCCCCTCGCCAGCTCACGGATATCCCTGATACTGCCGCACTTTCCTGCTGAAGCCGTCGCGGTCGCCTTTGGTCAGGAGGCCCGCCAGTTCGCTCGCGCGGGCGCGGGCGACGGTTTCATAGGCGGTGGCGGGCTTTCCCTTCGCGATCCGCGCGAAAGCCTCCTTGATCTCGCGATTGAAACGCTCGGCGTCGTAGCCGCCGAGCGACAGCGCGTATTGATAGCGCACGGTAAGATTGTCCGGCGCCGTCTTGAACGCGGCGGCGAAAGCGGCCAGCCCCTTGTCCACGGTGGCGCCGTAGAGCCAGCTCGCGAGATAATCGCCGCCGGTGCGCACGATCTCGACATGCCAGCCGCCGAGCGCGCCGAGCGCCCAGGGGTCCTTCGGATCGAGCGCCAGCGCCGCGTCGAGCTCGTCCTTGGCGTGGCCGGGATAGTTGTGCGCACGCGCCCAGACCGGCCCGACGACGCGCGCTTCATAGCCCATCGCCACGGCGAGATAGACATGGGCATCGGCCAGACGCGGATCGGCGGCCGTCGCCTTGCGCGCCAGCGCCTCGGCGTGCTGCAGGCAATCGAGGCAGGGCGCCGGCCGCGTCGTCGCGTCGGCCAGCGCGGCGCGGGCGGCGGTGAGATAGCCCTGCGCGGTGGCGGCGGCCGCGCCGGCCTTCATCGCCTCGGCGTAGTGCCCGGCGACGTAGAGATCCCAGGGCGTCGGGGCGGCGCCTGCTGGCAGCGCAAGAAGCGCAATACCGATGGCGAGCACTGTCGTCCGAAATCGATCCACCACTCTCGCTCCAGTCGTCATGGCCGCCCCCGTGGCGGCCATCCATACGCACGCCTGCTGCAATTGGGGGTATGGGTCGCCGGCACGAGGCCGGCGATGACGACTTTTCTTTTATTCGCTTTCAGAAATCAATTTCACGCCGCCGCCTTCGTGAACTCCCCCGCCAGCGCGCGCCGTATCAGCGCCGCGGTTTCGGCGCAGCCGAACAGCGCGGCGAAGGAGCCGAAGCGCGGCCCGGCGGATTGGCCGAACAAGACCTCATACAGCGCCTTGAACCAGTCGCGCAGCGGCTCGAACTGATGGGCCTTGCCGATCTCATAGACCACGTCCTGCACCTTGCTGCCGTCGCGCTCGCCCGCCATCGCCTCGAACCGCGCGGCGAGGTCGGCCAGCGCGGCGCGTTCCTTGTCGGTCGGCGCGCGGTACTGCTTGGTCGGCTTGACGAAATCCTCGTAATAGCGGATCGCGAAATCGGCGAGATGCGCCAGACCCGGGTTGACCTCAGGCGACGCATTCGGCGCATAGGCGCGGATGAAGCCCCACAGCACCTCGTGATTGTGCGCGTTCGACGCGGTCACCAGCGTGAGCAAAAGCGCGAAGGACACCGGATAGCGCTCCGCCGGCGGGTGGCCGTTGTGGATGTGCCAGACCGGATTGTCGATGCGCTCGGCCTCGCTCGTCTCGTTGGAGTGATATTTCTCCAGGAGCTCGATGTAATCGTCGACCGCCTTGGGGATCACGTCGAAATAGAGCCGCTTGGCGACGCGCGGCTTCTGGAACATGTAAAGCGCCAGGCTCTCGCGCGGCGCATAGGTCAGCCATTCGTCGATGGTCAGCCCGTTGCCCTTCGACTTCGATATCTTCTGGCCCTTCTCGTCGAGGAACAGCTCGAACACGAAATGCTCCGGCGGCCGCGCCCCGGCGATGCGGCAGATCTCGTCATAGAGCGATTGCGACGGCAGATGATCCTTGCCGTACATCTCGTAGTCGACATGCAGCGCGGCCCAGCGCATGCCGAAATCCGGCTTCCATTGCAGCTTGCAATGGCCGCCGGTGACCGGGACGGTCATCTCGCCGCCGTCCTCTTCGATATAGGTGATCGTGCCCTTGGCGACGTCGCGCGCCACGACCTTGGCGAGCAGCACCTTGCCCGAGATCGGCGAGATTGGCAGGAACGGCGAATAGGTCTGCTGGCGCTCCTCGCCCAGCGTCGGCAGCATGACTTCCATCACGCGGTCGTAGTTCGCGAGCACGCGCAGCAGCGCGGCGTCATAGATGCCGGACTTGTACATCTCGGTGGCGCTGCGGAAATCGTAGTCGAAGCCGAACGTGTCGAGGAACGCGCGCAGCCGCGCGTTCATGTTGTGGCCGTAGCTGTCATGGGTGCCGAACGGATCGGGGATCGAGGTCAGCGGCTTGCCGAGATTGGCGGCGAGCATCTCGCGGTTGGGCAGGTTGTCGGGAACCTTGCGCAACCCGTCCATGTCGTCCGAGATCGCGATTAATCGCGTCTTAAGATCGCTCATCGTGTTGAAGGCATGGCGCACCCAGGTGGTGCGCGCGACCTCGCCGAAGGTGCCGATATGCGGCAGGCCGCTTGGGCCGTAGCCGGTCTCGAACACGATCTCGTCGACCTTTTCCCCGGCGGCGCGGCGCTTTTCCACCCGCGCCACCAGCTTGCGCGCCTCTTCGAACGGCCAGGCGCGCGCGGCGGCGCCCAAATCGGATCGAAATGGCACGGACGGGCCGGAAGGCATTGAAATCGCTCACGCTTAATCGTTGGGAAAGGCCGAGGAAGCTATGCTCCCCCCGGGAAGGCGTCAATGACCGGGGAACCACAGCCGGTGCGAGACAAAGGCGCGGTCTTCGCGGGCCGCATCGACATCCTCTACGCACTCGGCCGGCACTATCTGTCGCTGCCATTCGCGGCGCTCTGCATTCCGGCGACACTGTTCGCGGGGCGCGAGCCCGGCTGGCTGCCGCTGATGCCGCTGGTGCTCCAGATCGCGGTGGTGATCGTCGCCGAGCAGCTCACCACCGCCTACCGCAAGCGCGATCCCTCCGACGATCCGCAGTTCTGGGCCTGGCGCTACACCTTCGTGTCGGGGATCGCCGGCGCGACCTGGGGCGTCGGCGTGCTGTTCTGGTTCGTGCCCAATTCGTTTCCGGCCGAGGCCTATCTCAGCCTCGCCTTCCTCGGCATGACCGCGACCGAGTTCATCGCGCGCTCCGCCTATCGCCCGGCCTATCTGGCGCATGCGCTGTTCTCGCTGGGGCCGCTGGTCGTCGTGCTGTTCCTGGCGGGCGGGCTCTACCAGATCATGACCGGCGTGCTGGTGACGCTGTTCGGCGCGGTGCTGTTCACCTATTGCAATGGCATGGCGCGGCTGCTCGACGAGAGCATCTTCCTGCGGCTCGAAAACATCGGCCTGGTGACGACGCTGTCCAACGAGAAGCGGGCCGCCGAGGCGGCGCGCGACGCGGCGCAGGCGAGCGGGCGGGTGAAGACCTCGTTCATCGCCAATATCAGCCACGAATTGCGCACGCCGCTGAACGCGCTGCTCGGCATGGCGCAGCTGCTCGACCGCGCCGAGCTCGACCGGCCGCACCGCGACCATGTCAAGGTGATGCTGGAGGCCGGCAAGGGCCTGCAGATGCTGCTCGACGACGTCATCGCCCTGTCGCGCGACGACAGCGAGGAGATGCCCGAGGAGGACAGCGATCCGGTGCAGGCGGCGCGTACCGTCGGAAGGCTGCTGCAGCCGCGCGCCTGGGAGAAGCGTCTGCGCCTCACCGTGACCGCGCCGCCCAGCCTGCCCAATGTCGCGATCGACGGGCGGCGGCTGCGCCAGGCGCTGCTCAAACTGGTCGACAACGCGTTGAAATTCACCGAGCGCGGTGGCGTCGAGATCCGCGCCGAGACCGACGGCGAGGCGGTGCGCTTCCTGGTCAGCGACACCGGACAGGGCATCCCGCGCGAGGTGGGGCTGTCCCTGTTCAAGCCGTTCTCGCCCGGCGACGTGTCCTATGCGCGGCGCCAGCAGGGCATGGGCCTGGGCCTCGCGGTGGTCAAGCGCGTGGTCGAATCCGCGCATGGCACGGTCGGCTTCGACAGCGTGCCGGGCGAAGGCGCGACCTTCTGGTTCTCGATCCCGACCTCCGGTTCGGCCAGCTATGCCGGCCCCGAAGGACGCCATGGCGACACCGCCGTGGCGCCGTCCAAGCATTCCTACCTGGTCTACACGCGCGACGCGGAGGCCGACGCCAGGATCGCCCGCCAGCTCGAGCCGTTCGGCAACCTCGTGCAGTTCGCGCCCAACCTCGCCGACGCCATCGCGCAGTCCGGGCGCGGCGCGTTCGACGCGATCATCGTCAGCGCCGGCGACGCCGACAATTGGGCCGCGGCGCCCGGCGTCAGCGCGCCGGTGCTGGCGCTCCTGTCGCGCGGCGAGCGCGCCCCCGCGACGGCGAGCGAAGTGCTGCGCTGGCCGGCCAGCGCGCAGGAATTGTTCGCCGTGCTGGCCGCGCTCGACGAACGCGGCAAGAAGGACAACAAGGCGGCGGCCGAACCGGAACCCCGGGAACTGGCGCCGATCGACGCCGACGCCTTCGCGGCGCTGGAGAAATCGGTCGGCGTGAAATCGCTGGTGGAGATCCTGCAGTCCTACATCGAGAACGCCGAGCTTTTGTGCAACGGCCTGTCCGAAGCCTGCGCGGCGGAGCGCTGGGAGGATGCCGGGCGGCTGGCGCAGGACATCGCGGGCTCGGCCGGCGGTCTCGGCCTGATCGCGGTGACGGCGGCGGCGCGCGGCTTCACGCAGAAGAGCCGCAGCGGCGAGAACGCTCCCGAACTGTTGAGCGCCGCGCAGGCGGTGGTCGGCGAGCAGATGCGGGCCAAGCAGGCGCTGAGCAATCTGTATCCGGACCTCGTCGCCTAACGCGTCAGGCGCGTTCGACCTCCAATCCGTCGGCCGCCAGCGCGGCCAGGAATTCGGCGGCGTCGAACATCGCGCCCAGCGTCGTGACGCCTCGCGTCCTGTTGCGGCCGTCCAGGATGCGGCTTGCGGCTTCGGCGGCGATCGGCCCGGTGATGGCATAGATGTCCTGGCCGCGCGCGACCGCGCGGCGCTCCCGCGCGCCCTTGCGGACGCGCACCTCCATGACGAAGCGCTGCGCCGAGCGTCCCGCCGCATCGACCGCCGCGGGGCCGGGCGTCCGGGGATCGCCGATCTCGCGCAGCGGCGCAAGGTTCATGTAGGAGCCGATCGCGGACACGTTCAGGTGATGCGCGATGGTGACGATCTCGGTGAAAGGCAGCGCGACGACTTCTTGCGAACCGAAGGGCGGCGGAAACTCCCAGGCGCGGGCCGGCGCCGGATCGGCGAGGTCTTGGAACCGCCCGCCGGACAGGACGAAGCGCGGAACGGTATTGCGCCGGCCGGTCAGCCGCGTGCCCAATGTCGGCTTCCAGCCGTCGAGCGCGACGGCGATATCGATCGCGTCGGCGCCGTCCCAATCGGCCATCGCCGCCGTCGCCAGCAGATCGGCCAGCCCGCCATAGAACGCGGCGGCCGGCACGACCGCCACGCCGGCCGCGCGCGCCGCGGCGCCATGGCCTTCAAAGATCGCCCGGGCGGATGCCTGCTCCGCCGCGACGTCGAGATAGGCGATCCGCGCGCGCAACGCGGCGTCGAGGACCGGCAAGGCGGTGTCGAGGAACGGGCCGGCGCAATGGATGACCGCCGCCGCGCCCTCGAAGGCGCGGTCCAGCGCGGCGGCATCGGCGATGTCGGCGACCCGGATCTCCGCATCGCCCGGCGCGGCGGCGCGCAGCTTTTCCGCATCGCGGCCGCAGAGGATCGGGCGCAGCCCGCGGCGGCGCAATTGCGCCGCCACGAAACGGCCGGTGTGCCCGCCCGCGCCATAGACCGCCACGTTCCGGGAATCCGCCATGACGCTACAGACCTGTATGTTTCGTTGCCAAGCTAGCTACAGACCTGTAGCGTGTCAAACCGAAATCCGGAGGCGACGGTGGCAAGATCGCAGGCGACGACGAAACGGGACGGCATGGCCGCGGCGCGCGGCGCGGGGCGGCTGCGCGAGCGCATCCTCGACGTCGCCTCGGGGCTGTTCTACCGCGAAGGGGTGCGCGCCGTCGGCGTCGATCTGGTGGTCGAGCGCGCGGGCGTCGCCAAGACCAGCCTCTACCGGCACTTTCCCACCAAGGACGATCTCATCGCGGCGTTCCTCGACCGCGAGGACGCCGATTTCTGGCGCCATTGGGACGAAGTGGCCGGGCGCCATGGGGCTGCGCCGAAGGCCGAGCTCGACGCGCATATGGCGTGGATCGGGGCGCGGATCGAGCGGCCGAATTATCGCGGCTGCCCGCAGATCAACACCGCCGCCGAATTCGCCGACGCGCGCCATCCGGCGCGCCGCGTCGCGGCCCGCCACAAGAGTGAGCTGCGCCGGCGGCTGGCGGCGCTCGCGAAAAAGCTGGGCGCGCGGCGCCCGGACGAGCTGGCGCAGCAGCTCGGCTTCCTGATCGACGGCGCCTTTGTCAGCGGACAGGTCGCGGCCAGGGGACAGGCCACCCAGACGCTTCAGCGCGCCGCCAACGCCCTGCTCGCCGGCGCGAAGGCCGAAGCCTGAACGCCCTCTTCTCGGCGGGCGCAAGGGAGTAGTCTCTCGTCATGGCCTCCGAACCGATTCCCGCGCGCGAATGGCGCCGCCTGCCCGCGCTTGTGCCGGCGCCGGGCGGAGCCGTTATTTGCGACGCCGACGGCGACTGCAAGCGCGTCGGCCTCGACGAGGCGCGGCGACTGTTCCGCTCGGGCAATGCGCTGGTCGCGCATGCGGCCTTCGTGTCCGGCCGGCTGAAGACGCCGCCGGCGGGAGCGCTCTACGACGTCCTCGAACTGTTCGCTTTCATACGGCCAGGCGCGCCGTTCATCCCGAGCGCGCTGGGACTGGCGCGCGCCATGGGCCTTCCCATCCCGCACGGGCCCGAGGAACAGGCGGCCGCGTTGCGCGAGACCGCGACCGGACTGATCGATCTTTTGCATCACGCGCCGGAAGCCGCGCGGGCGCAGATGCGCGCGCTGGCGGGCACGATGGAGCGCGCCGGCTGGCGCTGGGCGCGGCCGATCCTGGACGTGCTCGGCGATGCGGAAGGCAAAGCAACGCCGATCGCGGGCATGGAAACCTGGCGCGGGCTTCCCGAATGGGAAGACAGCGCGGCGCCCGACAAGCCGGGCTCGCTGCCGGTCACGGCCGGCGAAGCGCGGCAGCGCCTGGCGCAACTGGTGGGCCGCATGGGCGAGCTTCGCCCCGAACAGGAGGCCTATACCGACGCCGCGTCCTACGCCTTCGGGCCGCGCGAGACGGCGGGATCGCCGAAGGTCGCGCTGGTCGAGGCCGGCACCGGCGTCGGCAAGACGCTCGGCTATCTCGCGCCGGCCAGCGTGTGGGCGGAGAAGAACGGGCCGGGGCTGTGGATCTCGACCTATACGCGAAACCTCCAGCGCCAGATCGTGCAGGAGATCGGCCATCTCTATCCCGATCCGGAGGAGCGCGCCGAGAAGGCGGTGGTGCGCAAGGGGCGCGAGAATTATCTCTGCCTCCTGAACTTCGAGGAAGCGGCCAAGCGCACCGCGCTGGCGCCGGGGCAGCGCGCCGTCGCGCTGGGGCTGATCGCGCGCTGGGTCGGCGTGACGCCGGACGGCGATGTGTCGGGCGCGGGCTTTCCCGCCTTCCTCGGCGCCTCGTTGCCCTTGAGCGAAGTCACCGACCGGCGCGGCGAATGCGTCTATGCGGCCTGCCCGCACTACCGCACCTGCTTCATCGAGCGCGCCATCCGCCGCGCCCGCCACGCGCCGATCGTGGTGGCGAACCATGCGCTGGTGATCGCGCAGGCCGCGCAGGACTGGCTCGCCGCCGACGAGACGACCGATACGCCGCCGGAGCGGCGCGTGCGCTATGTGTTCGACGAAGGCCATCACCTGTTCGACGCGGCGGACTCGGGCTTCGCGCCGCTGGTCTCCGGCATGGAGATGCAGGATCTGCGGCGCTGGATCCGCGGGCCGGAAGGACGCGCGCGGTCGCGGATGCGCGGGCTTCAGGAACGCCTGCGCGACCTGACCCAGGACGATCCGGCAGCGCAGAGCGCGCTCGACGAGTGCATCGCCGCCTCCGGCGTGCTGGCGGGCGAAGGCTGGATGTCGCGGCTGCATGGCGGCGGCCCGCGCGGGCCGGGCGAGATGTTCCTCGCGGCGGCATACCAGCACGTGCGAGCACGCAGCGACGACGCCGACAGCTTCTACACGCTGGAAGCCGACACCCAGCCGCTTGGCGACGACGTGATCGCGGCGGCGCGCGAGCTGTCGCGCGGGCTGAAGCGGCTGGCGGCACCGCTGGTCCGATTGGCGGCCGTCCTGCGCAAGCAGATGGACGCGCTGAGCGAGGAATTGGAGACCTATTCCCGCGCCCGGATCGAGGCGGCGGCGCGCGGGCTGGTGTGGCGGGGCAAGTTCGTCGTGCCGACCTGGATCGCGATGCTCGACGCGCTGGAAGGCGAGCGCGGCGCGGAATTCGTCGACTGGTTCGAGATCGCGCGCGAGGACGGCCGCGATTTCGATGTCGGGCTGGAGCGGCACTGGATCGATCCGACGATCCCGCTGGCCAACCATGTGCTGGCGCCGGCGCATGGCGCGCTGATCACCTCCGCCACGCTGCGCGACATTAGTGAGAATGGAAGTGGGGGCGAGGGCGTCGACGACTGGCAGAGCGCCGAGGTGCGCACCGGCGCCGGCCATCTGCCCGAGCCGCCCCGGCGCGCCAGCTTCGGCTCGCCGTTCAAATATGCGCGGCAGGCGCGTATCTTCGTCGTCAAGGACGTCAACCGGCGCGACATCGACCAGGTGTCGGCGGCGTTCCGCGAGTTGTTCCTGGCGGCGGGCGGCGGGGCGCTCGGCCTCTTCACCGCGGTGCGCACGCTGCGCGCGGTGGAGCAGCGGATCGCCGCGCCGCTCGCCGATGCCGGCGTCACGCTCTATGCCCAGCATGTCGACAAGCTCGACACCGGCGCGCTGGTCGACCTGTTCCGCGCCGAGGAGAATGCCTGCCTGCTCGGCACCGATGCGTTGCGCGACGGCGTCGACGTGCCGGGCCGCTCGCTGCGCCTCGCGGTGTTCGACAAGGTGCCGTGGCCCAAGCCGACCATCCTGCACAAGGCGCGGCGGGCGCGCTTCGGCAAGGGCTATGACGATCTCCTGACCCGGTTCCGGCTGAAGCAGGCGTTCGGCCGGCTGATCCGCGGCGCGGCCGACAAGGGCTGTTTCGTGATCCTGGAAGGCGCGACGCCGACACGGCTTCTGAGCGCCTTTCCCCCCGACGCGCCGGTCAAGCGCTGCGGCCTGGCGGAAGCGATTGGGGATATAAGGGCGTTTCTGGACGGGGAAGAAGTGACCCCGGCCGGCCGCGCTTCTATAACCTCACCATGACCCAGCCCGACGACACCCTGTTCGGCGACGAGGCCGCCGATTCCTATGGCCGCCATTCGACCGGCATCCTGCCGAGCCATGTGCTGCGGCGGCTGATCCGCGCGCGCCGCGAGATCATTGCGACGGAGGATATCGAGGAAAGCCAGATCCAGCCCGCCAGCATCGACCTGCGGCTCGGGCCGGTGGCGTGGCGGGTCCGCGCCAGCTTCCTGCCCGGCCCGAACGCGACGGTGCAGGACAGGCTCGCCTCGGTCTTCATGCACGAGATCGACCTCACCAAGGGCGCGGTGCTGGAGACCGGCTGCGTCTATATCGTGCCGCTGCTCGAAGTCGCCGATTTCTCGTCGCGGGTCTCGGGCACCGCCAATCCCAAAAGCTCCACCGGCCGCATCGACGTCTTCACCCGGCTGATCACCGACCGCGCCCAGGCCTTCGACCGCATCGAGCCCGGCTATCACGGGCCGCTGTTCGCGGAGATATCGCCTCGCACCTTCCCCGTGCTGGTACGCAAGGGATCGAAACTCAACCAGCTCCGCATCCGGCGCGGCACGCCGCAATTCACCGACACGCAGCTGCGCCGGCTCAACGCCGAGAGCCCGCTGGTCAGCGGCGAGGCCGATATCGACAACGGGCTGGCGCTTTCGATCGACCTGAAGGGCGAGGGCGGCCAGCGCATCGGCTGGCGGGCCAAGCGCCACACCGGCGTGATCGACGTCGACAAGCGCGCCGCGCTCGCCGCCCACGAGTTCTGGGATTCCATCGAGGCCAACGAGGCCGGCAACCTCGTCCTCGACCCGGACGAGTTCTACATCCTGGTGAGCCGCGAGACGGTCGCCATCCCGCCCGACCACGCCGCCGAGATGGTGCCGTTCAACCCGCTGGTGGGGGAGTTCCGGGTTCACTATGCCGGGTTCTTCGATCCCGGCTTCGGCTATGAGCCGGGCCGGCCGCCCTCGGCCCGGGGCGTTCTGGAAGTGCGTTCCCGCGAGGTTCCGTTCATCCTGGAGCACGGCCAGGTCATCGGCAGGCTGGTGTTCGAGCGGCTGACCGACCCGCCGCCCGAAATGTATGGTGAAGGGCTGGGCTCGCACTACCAGCGCCAGGGCCTGAAGCTGTCGAAGCATTTCCGCCAGCCGTGACCCGGAACTCGGCGGCTGGGCGTCACCCTATTGTTGCCGCAAATCAACAGCCGGACTTTATGCGCATGACAGCCATGCGCGACCGTTGCGTCACGCGGGCTTCCCGGCACAGTTAGCGCGCCGCGGGTCCGAACGGCTTGGGGGTCAAGCCTCGCGGTTGACTAGGGTCCGCATTGAAGGGGGCAGCGTGAGGCGGCTACGGCACGGAAGTGCCGGCCGCCTCATGATTTTTCGCAGCCCGGCGCATAGCGGCGTACTCCCGCCACGATCCCGACTAGGATGGCCCGACACCCCGGGATCGATCCGTATGCGTATTTTCTTGGCGTTCCTTTTGGCGGCCCTCGCCGGGCCGGCCGCCGCCGCGACCGTGCCGCTCAACCCCAATTGGGGCGTCATCTTCCCCGCCGAACAGGCCCCGGCGCTGGCGCGGCAATGCTCGCGCAGCACGCCGCGCGCGCAAGGCGCCTGGCAGCCGCTGCCCGCCGACATCGCCAGGCTGGAGCCGGGCCTCAGCCGGCTGCTAGTCGACGCCAAGGTGCAGCCGGGCGCCTATTACCGGCAATATGGCGGACTGACCGTCAGCGGACGCCACATCATCTATGTGAACGGCGCCCGCAACGCGATCGTCCACGCCGACTGGCGCACCAACGCGATCTCGATCTGCGACGGCGGCGCGCTGGCCTTCGGCGTGGAATACGATCCGGCGACCGGCGCGTTCGCGCATTTTGCGTTCAACGGCCAATTATGACCGGCGGCCGTCACTCGTCGCTGTCGTCGCGCTGATCGTGCTGCGGCGCCCGGTCTTCGTCGTGATAGGTGCCGGAGCGATCGTCGCCGCGATCGGCGCCGTCACGGTTGCGATAGGAATCGTCCCGATCGCGATAATAGTCGTCGCGGTCGCGGTGATGATCGCTTGTCGCGGCGATGAGGCCGAGCGCAAGGACGCCGAGACCCAGGCCGAGCGCGACGTCGCCGCCGCCATGGTGATGCCAGCCGCGGCCATACCCGCCGCCGTGCCAACCGCGCGCTTCGGCCGCGGTCGAGCCCAGGAGAGTGAGCGCCAAGGCGGCGCAGAGAATCCGTTTCATGATCTTTCAGCCCGTTTGCGGCGCTTCATTGCGCCTCTACGAGCGACCATGACGGCTCTGACATGAACCCAGGCTGAACCGAATGCGCCGCGATTGCGGCGGACCGGCAAGCAAAGGGCGCGGCCACCGCGCGCGCCCTTTGTCCAGGCGTCAATCATCGGACGGATTCAGATTCCAGACATAGGTCGGCGTGCCGTCGGACTTGAAGGTCGAGAAATCGGCGGGCTCGCCTTCCGGGCAGGTCGTGTCGTTCGAGCCGGTGAAGAAATCATAGGGGCCGGGATATTCGACGCACTGCTTGATGTCGCTGCCCCAATAGGATTCCGAATCGCCCTTCACCTCGGCGCGCGCATAGAAGGTGTAGTTGTTGGTCCGGAAGATATCCTCGCACTGGCCGGCGCGGACCGTCGTCCAGCCCTTGTTGCGCCAGTCGGAGCCGCCGATCGGAATGTAGCTCGAGGCGACCATCACGGTCGTGTCGGTATGATTGCAGGCGCGCAGCGTTATGGTGCGGGCGGCGGCGGGCGAGGCCATGGCCGTCGCGATCAATCCGGCGACCGCGAACGCGATCGCCAAGGCGAATTTCCTTGCGAACATCGATTACCCCTTGCAGTGGCGTCCCGGACGTCGATTCCCGGAACGTAACAAAAAGTTTAGATCATCGACGCCTATCAGGCTAGGCCGGTTTTGCGGCTAGAATTTGACTATTGCCCCGCGTCAAATCAATCCGCCATGGCTTCGCACGATGGCGGTGGCGCGGGCCGGAGCCTCGCGCACGCCCTGGCGCAGGCGGCCGATGGAGATCACCGATTGAACGGTGGCGGCGTACTCGCCCGGAAGCGGCGCGCGGATCGCCACCACCACGCCGGCATCGATCATGACGGTCGAGCCGTCCGGCCGCGTCAGCGGCGCGAAGGCCTGGCGCGAGCCGGCGCGATAGCGCACGCCGGTGCCCAGGATGCTGGCGATGTCGCGGACATAGTTCGCGGTCTCGGCGGGAATCGGCTCCTTCAGGGCCGCGTGCGCGGCGAGCATGCCGGGCCCGTCATTGTAGGCCGCGAACATCGTGGGATAGCCGTATTGGCTGTAGAGCGCCCGCAGATAGGCGGCGCCGGCGAGCACGTTGTCGCGCGGATCGAAGGGATCCCTGCCGAGGCGGTTGGCGGCGCGCATCTCGGCCCAGGTCTGCGGCATCAACTGCATCAGGCCCATCGCGCCGGCGCTGGAGACGATCGGCTTGTTCTCGCCGAGCATGGTGCGCCCGCCGCTCTCGATCACCATCACGGCGCGGATCCATTGCCCGTTGACGTCGAAGCGGCGCGAGGCCTCGCGGATATAGGGCGTCCAGCGGTCCATGAGCTGGCGCGAATTCATCGCCTGCTCGATCGCGAAGGCGGAGGGCGGCCGCCGCGCCGCCGGCTTGGCAGCCACGGGTTTCGCCACCGCCGGCTTGCGCGCGGCGAGGCGCGGCGCGATGCGATGGGCGGCCGGTTTCGCCGCGAGGCGCGGCGGCGCGACCTCGCGGTCGAGGATCAGGCCCAAGACGAGGGCGGCGGCAAAGAGCGCAATGGCGAGGATCGCCGGCGGGAGCGCGGCAGGGCGTTCCATCCATGTCCGCAGGCTCGCATCGCGAAATACCATGGCGCTTTCTATCCGAGATGCCGCGCGAACGCCCACCCGCCAAGGTAGTCACGCGCGGCCCCCGGTTCAAGCAAGCCGGAACTTCAGAAATTGGTTTCCGCGATCAGCCGGTTGAGGTCGTCGGTCTCGAAATCGATCAGCACCGCGCCATAGCGGCCCTGGATGTTGTTGGCGAGATAATCGGTCAGGTGCGGATTGACGTAGTTCGCCGTGGTGGACGGCGCGCTGCCCGCGCCGTTGCCGCTGCCGTAATTCACGTAGAAATAATTCGTGTTCTTCTTCTTGGCCTCGTCGAGCAGCGATTTCATCGCGTTCCACTTGTCGCTGCGGGCGAAGACGGTCGCGACCTTCCACTGGTCCTGGACCTTGATCGGCACGGTGGCGCTGATGGTGAAGGTCTTGTCGTCCTCATAGGGCTCGGCCTTGAGGCCCAGCACCTCGCCCGCCGTGTCGGTGACGAAGCGGCGATAGAGCACGATCTTGCCGCGCGCGTCCTTCATCGCCGGCATGGTGTCGCCCAGCCACCAGCGGGCCCAGCAATTATACTCGTCGAGATACCATTTGAAGGTCTGTTCGAAGGTGCGCGTGTTGTTGGACGGATCGTATTCCTGCTTCACCGACATCATGATGGTCTCGGTCGGATTGGCGGCGAGGAAGTCGAGGCACACTTTCAGCACGCCGTCGCCGAAATTGATGTGCTGGTAGAAGGCGCCGTGATGGATCGCGAAGACGTTGTCGATGTGGCGGCAGCGGATGTCGATGAAGCGCACGCCGGCCTCGAGCTGGGCCTTCAGCACGCGCTTCTGGGTCTCGGCCCACAATCCGCCATAGAGCGCGCAGGTGTCGTGCGTCCCCGTCAGCGTCATGTCGCGCAGCGAGCGGGTATCGGCAATGTCCTTCATCCAGCTCTTGAGCAGGAAATTCTTGGACTTCGACTTCCAGGTGAACTGGAAGTCGGACACGCCGCCGGAGATTTCCAGGATGATGCCGGTGTCGCCGGCACCGGCGGTCAGATAGGGCGTGCCGCCATTGGTGATGCTCTCAAAGCTGCCGATCCACCAATTGTTGCGGAAGGGCGGCGCATGGCCCTGGGCGAGATAGACCACGGGCGCCACCGCGTTCACCGTGGTGTTGCCGTCCTTGTAGGAAAACTCGATCCGCGCGGCGAAACAGAGATTGAGCTTCTCCGGCTCGCTGTCGAAGCCCCAGCTCCTGGCGACATATTCGTGATAATAGCCGCCGCAGGCGTCGTTGAACGCCCTGGCGATGTCGGCGGAGCCGTCGCGGTCGCATTTCAGCGTCGCGACCCAGTGCCGGTCGGATTTCTTCTCGAAAGTCGGATTCGCGGTGCCGGACGGCGCGTGCAAGGTGCCGGCGACGAATGTCATGTTCTTGATCGTCAGGTTCGCCGTATTCGACTTGATGTCGATGTTGTTCGTATCGGTCATGGCAAGGTCCCCGCCCTGAATATAGTATCGAATATTACCGCAATACGGCTTCCTGGCGAGCGAATATTTGAACTTTACCGTCCGTCCGGATTGCGGCGGCCACATGCCGGCCGCGCCGATCGGCCGCTGGAACCGATCGACAGGCGGAGAGTTCCGGTTCGTCGGGCGCCTTTGCCATGCGACAGTCGCGTACAAGCTCCATCATGGCCCGAGACCTATACTGTGAGGCGGACGCCGCGGCGCCGCGGTGCTCTGCAACGCTCCGGAGATGACGATGGCCGATAGCCTGACGCCCGAACGTCTTGCCAGGATGGACGCCTATTGGCGCGCGGCGAACTATCTGTCGGTCGGGCAGGTTTACCTGCGCGACAACCCGCTGCTCGAAGCGCCGCTCAAGCGCGAACACATCAAGCCGCGCCTGCTGGGCCATTGGGGCACGACGCCGGGCCTGAACTTCCTCTATGTCCACCTCAACCGGCTGATCACCGACAACGACATCAACATGATGTACGTCATCGGGCCGGGCCATGGCGGGCCGGGCATCGTGGCGAACACCTATCTGGAAGGCTCCTACACCGAGCGCTTTCCGGCGATCGAGCGCAACCGCAACGGCCTGCAGCGCCTGTTCCGCCAATTCTCCTGGCCGTACGGAATCTCCAGCCACGTCTCGCCCGAAACGCCCGGCTCGATCCATGAGGGCGGCGAGTTGGGCTATTCGCTGCTGCACGCCTATGGCGCCGCCTTCGACAATCCCGACCTGATCGTCGCCTGCGTCGTCGGCGACGGCGAGGCGGAGACCGGCGCGCTGGCCGCGAGCTGGCACTCCAACAAATTCCTCAATCCCGCGCGGGACGGCGCCGTCCTTCCGATCCTGCATCTCAACGGCTTCAAGATCGCCAATCCGACGGTGCTGGCGCGCATCGGCCGCGACGAGCTGGCCGATCTGCTGCGCGGCTATGGCTATGAGCCGCATTTCGTCGAGGGCGACGATCCCGCGCTGGTGCATCCGGCGCTCGCCGCGACGCTCGACACGATCCTCGCGCAGATCCGCAAGATACAGAAAGACGCCCGCGCCGCCGGCGCGGCGAAGCCGCCGCCGCGCCCGCGCTGGCCGATGATCGTGTTCCGCACGCCCAAAGGCTGGACCGGCCCGAAATTCGTCGACGGCCTGCCGGTCGAGGGGACCTGGCGCGCGCACCAGGTGCCGATCGCCGATTTCGACAAGCCGGAACATCTCAAACAGCTCGAAGAGTGGATGCTGAGCTACCGGCCGCGCGAATTGTTCGACGACAACGGCAAGTTCCGCGAGGAATTCGCCTCCCTGGCGCCGACCGGCCACCGCCGCATGGGCTCCAATCCGCACGCCAATGGCGGCGAGCTGCTTCAGCCGCTCGCGATGCCGCATTTCCACGACTATGCCCTCAACGTTCCCAAGCCCGGCGCCTTCCGGGCGGAAGCGACCCGCGTGCTGGGCACGTTCCTGCGCGACGTGATGAAGCTCAATCTCGACCGGCGCAATTTCCGGCTGTTCGGTCCGGACGAGACCGCGTCCAACCGGCTGGAGGCAATGTACGAGGTCTCCGGCAAGGAATGGATGGCGCGGATCGAGGAGGTCGATATCGATCTCAGCGCCGACGGCCGTGTCATGGAGGTGCTGAGCGAGCATCTGTGCGAGGGCTGGCTCGAAGGCTATCTGCTGACCGGCCGGCACGGGTTGTTCTCGTGCTACGAGGCGTTCATCCACATCATCGATTCGATGTTCAACCAGCACGCCAAATGGCTGAAGGTCAGCCGCGACATCGCCTGGCGCAAGCCGATCGCGTCGCTGAACTACCTGCTGACCTCCCATGTCTGGCGCCAGGACCATAACGGGTTCTCGCACCAGGACCCGGGCTTCATCGACCACGTCGCCAACAAGAAATCCGATGTCGCGCGCATCTACCTGCCGCCGGACGCCAACTGCCTGTTGTCGGTGGCCGATCACTGCCTGCGCAGCCGCAACTACATCAACCTGATCGTCGCCGGCAAGCAGCCGGAATGGCAGTGGCTCGACTGCGATGCCGCCGTCCGCCACTGCACCGCCGGCGCCGGCATCTGGCACTGGGCGAGCAATGACGGCGGCGATCCCGACGTGGTCATGGCCTGCGCCGGCGATGTCCCGACGCTGGAAACGCTCGCCGCCGTCTCGTTGCTGCGCGAGCATTATCCCGACATCCGCGTCCGCGTGGTCAATGTCGTGGACCTGATGGTCCTGCAGCCGCAGTCCGAACATCCGCACGGCATGGAAGACCAGGATTTCGACGAGATGTTCACCCGCGACAAGCCGGTGATCTTCGCCTTCCACGGCTATCCGGCGATGATCCACAAGCTCACCTACCGGCGGCACAACCACGACAACATCCATGTCCGCGGCTACAAGGAGGAAGGCACGACCACCACGCCGTTCGACATGGTGGTGCTGAACAACCTGGACCGCTTCCAGCTCGCGCTCGACGCGACCAACCGCATCAAGCGCTTCAGCCATCGCGTCGCGAAGGCGACGGAGTTCTATTGGGCGGCGATGGAGCGCCACAAGCTCTACATCAGCGAGCACGGCGAGGACATGCCGGAGGTGCGCGATTGGCGCTGGAATCTCTGAACGTCCTGGCGCTGAACAGCGGCTCGTCGTCGCTGAAATTCGGATTGTACCGGACGGACGGCGCGTGGACGCAGACGCTGCTGTCCGGCGAGGCCGAAGCGATCGGCGGCGGCGCGAGCCGCTTTCACGCCAAGGACGCGGCCGGCCATGCGCTCCTGATCGAGGCGTCGTCGATTCCCGGCCCGCGTGAAGCGATCGGCCGCATCGCCGCGCTGCTTGCCGATGCCGGCTTGCCGGGGCCGGATGCCGTCGGTCATCGCATCGTGCATGGCGGCCCCAAGCTGCGGCAACCGTGCCTGATCGATGACGGAGTCCTGGCGCAGCTCGAAGCGGCGACCGTCTTCGCGCCGCTGCACATTCCCGCCGCCCTCGCGATCGTCGGCTTCGCGCGCGAGCATTTTCCCGCACCGCCGCAGGTGGCGTGTTTCGACACCGGTTTTCACGCCGGCCTGCCAGACGTCGCGCGCGTTTTGCCGATCCCGAAGGCGCTGCAGGCGGAAGGCCTTCAGCGCTACGGCTTCCACGGGCTTTCCTGCGAATCGATCCTGCACCAACTCGCGGACGAGGTGCCCGAACGGATCGTCATCGCCCATCTCGGCAATGGCGCGAGCGTCACGGCGATCAAGGCCGGAAAATCGGTCGACACCAGCATGGGCCTGACGCCCTCCGGCGGCGTGATCATGGGCACGCGCAGCGGCGATATCGATCCGGGCCTGTTGATCCATCTGCTGCGCGAGAGGAATCTCGACGCCGCGGGTCTGGAAGACCTGATCGACCGCCGCTCCGGCATGCTCGGGATTTCGGGCCTCGGCGGCGATATGCGGCGCCTGCGCGAGGCGGCGACATCGAACGCCGATGCGCGGCTCGCGGTCGAAATGTTCTGCTATTCGGTGCGCAAGCAGATCGCCGCGATGATCGCCGCGCTCGACGGCGCCGATTTGATCGTCTTCACCGGCGGCATCGGGGAAAACGACTTCGAGACCCGCGCCGCAATCTGTAGCGGCCTTGACTGGATCGGCGTCGGCCTCGACGAGGCGCGAAACCGGTCCACGGCCAATCCGATCAGCAACGCAACGTCGCGCTGCAAGGTGCTCGTGCTGCCCTCGCAGGAAGACGAGCAGATCGCCCGCCACACGGCGGACGTGGTTCGTCCGGCCGGCTGACGCGTCCTAGCGGTGCGCCCGCAGCCGCGAGGCGGTGCGATGGCCGAACACCGCGTCGGCGTTTTTCTGCTGGGCCTCGGGCATCGCCGCGTAGAGCGGCGCGAACGCCGCCGCCAGCTTCTTGAGACCTTCGGCATGCGCGACGACGATCGCCTGGTAGGACAGAAGATCGTCGACGGCGCTCATGCTTCCGGTCTTTTGCGCGCGGGCCTGGACGGCGCTGTCGACGGCCGAGGCGTTGTCCATCATCACCTGGGCGATCTGGCCCCACTGCGCTTCCTGGTCCGGCGTGATCTTCAACTGGTCATGCAGATGCTTGATGCGGCGCGCCACCGAGGAAGCGCGGTCGTGGTCGGCATGCGCCGTGCACGGCGCCGTCGGCCCGGCCGCCAGCGCCGGGCTGCCCATGGCGAGAACGCAGACCGCGACCGACGACAGGAGTGCCAGACGCGCCTTGGCCGATAGATGGATTTTCATGACGATACCTCTGGTTTCGTTGGATCAGTGATGCCCGCCGCCGACATGGCCGCCGCCGCCGCGGTTGCCGCCGCCTCCGCCATGACCGCCGCCGAAGCCGTGGCCGCCGCCACCGCCGCGATTGCCGCCGCCGCGATGTCCGCCGCCGTGATAGCGCCCGCCGCCGAAATCGCCGCCGAAGCCGAAGCCGAACGTGTCATAGACCGGCGGCCCGACGTCGTAGTCCGGGTCGCCATACATGTCGCCATAGGCCGGCGTGTCCGGCAGGCAGCCATAGCCGTATGAATAGTAATAGCCGGGCGGACATTGCACGTATTGCGCGGCCGCCGGCGCCGCCGCGAACGAAGTGGCCGTCGCCAATATGGCGCCGGCGAGCGAAAGTCTCTTCAGCGAAAGCCGTATCATGGGATGACTCCAAAGGTCCCGCGCGACGGCGGCGGACGACCATGGTGTGAAATAGACTTGAGCTCGACGGCATACAACAACCCGGCGCCGCCCCGGTTCCATCGCCCGGCGTGTTATTCTCGCCCATTGCGGTGAATACATGCACCTCACGTCACGGCGTGGTCAGGCGATCCGCAGGCGGCGAAAGAGCGCAACCTTCGCGGCGTCCAGGACGAAGGCCAAAACGACGGCGGCGCAGAACAATCCCGCCAGCACGGCAACCGGGAGCGCCTTCATCAAAATGCCGTTCGCGGCGAAGAGGCTGACGATCGACAAATCCACGACCGACGAGGCCAGCACCCACCGCCCCGGCATCGAGCTCCAGATATGGTGCCGCTCGCGCACGACATAGAACACCGCCTGGCCGCTATAGACCAGGATCACCACGGTCAGCGTCTGCAAGGACGCGGTATCGAAGTGGAACGCGAATTTGCCGGCCGCGAAGCAGCCGACGCAGAACAGCAGATCGACCGCGCCCAGGATCACGCCGGCGATGGTCAGATTGCCGATGCGCCAGACGCTCGGCGTCGGCGACGGCCGGACATTGTCGGTCGAGGACGACATGGCGAGAAAATCGCCGGTCACCATCATGAACACCATCAGCAGCGGCGTCAGGATCGCCTGCCCCGTCAGGACCAGCCCGGCGGCCAGGAAAAGCACCTGCACGACTTTGTGCACGACCGAGCGCAGCGTGTAGGTCAGGATGCGCTGGAACGTCGCGCGCCCTTCCTTGACCGCCGCGACGATGCCGCCGAGGCCGGGCTCCGTCAGCACCAGGCCGGCAGCCGATTTGGCGACATCGGTCGCGGTGAACACGGCGATGCCCATCTGCGCCTGGCGCAGCGCCGGGGCGTCGTTGGCGCCGTCGCCGCACATGCCCACGACATGGCCGTCCTTCTGCAGCGCCTTGACCAGGCGGTACTTATCCTCCGGCAGGACGCTGGCGAAGATCGCGTATTTCTCCGCCGGCAGGTCTTCCGGCAGCGGTGTCGTCGCCCAGGCCGCTCCGGCGATGCCGATGGCGTCCGCCACGACCTTGGCGGTGACCGGCGCGTCGCCCGTCACCATCACGGTCCGCACGCCGAGCCCGGCGAGCTCGCTGATCAGCGCCGCGGAATCCGCGCGCGGCGGATCGCTGAGCGCGATGAGGCCGGCCACACGCAGCGCCGCCGGCGGCCCCGATGCGACGGCGAGCACGCGATAGCCCTTGGCCTGCAGCGCATCGACGATGGCGGCCGCCTCGGGCGCGGCTTGCGACAGGGCTTGCACGACATCGAACGCGCCCTTGACCACCCGCGCCACGGCGCCGTCCGCCTGCCGCACGCTCGCCTCGGCGCGCTTCGCCGCGGGATCGAACGGCAGGAACGTCACCAGCGCCGGCGCATCGGCGACGACCTTTTTGGCGGCGGCCGCGCGGATCGCGGCATCGACCGGATCCTGTCCGCCATCGGAGCTTGCCAGCGCGGCCAGCGCCAGCACATGCGCCTCGTCGAAGCCCGGCATCGCGCGGACGTTCATCACGGCGAGTTCGTTGCGGGTCAGCGTTCCGGTCTTGTCGGAACAGAGGATGTCGATGCTGCCGGCCTCGTCGACCGCCGACAGGCTGGTCGGCAGGACGCCATTACGCGCCAAGCCGCGTGCCCCGACCGCCGCCGCCAGCGTGAACATCGACGGCAGCGCCACCGGGATCGAGGCGAGCACCGCGACCAGGATGAGCGGAATGATGTCGCCGCGCGGCATCGGCAGCAGCACGGCATAGACCGTCAGCAGCACCGTGACGGCGCCGTTGAACATCGCCAGGTTGCGCACCACGCGCAGGATGGCCTTCTGCTCGGAGCTCTCCACCTTGGCGCTGCGCACCAGCTCCGCGGTGCGTCCGAACTTGGTGCGCGCGCCGGTGGCGGTGACCTGCGCGACCGCCTCGCCGCGCCGCACCAGCGCGCCGGCATAGGTCTGCGCACCCGCGCCGGCCTCGATGGGCAGCGACTCGCCGGTGAGCATCGACTGGTCGATCAGGATCGAGCCCTCGACCAGCCGCACATCGGCGGCCACCACCGAACCCAGCGACAGCTTCAGCAGGTCGCCGGCGACCAGCGAGGTGGCGGGCACCGTCGTCCATGTCCCGTCGCGCTGCACCGACGCGACCAGCGCCAGGCGCGATTTGAGCGCGTCCAGCGTCGCCTGCGCCCGGCTCTCCTGGAAGAAGCCGATGGCCGCGTTGAAGATCAGAAGAAAGGCGACGACGCCCGCCTCGACATAATCGCCCAGGAAAAGTTGCAGGAGGATCGCCGCTTCCAGCATCCAGGGCACCGGCGCCCACAGCTTCGCCAAGGCGCGGCGCACCGGATGCTGCGCGACATCGACGATGGCGTTCTGGCCGGTCTGGGCGAGGCGCTTCGCGGCTTCCGCGCTCGTCAGGCCGGTCGGCGCCGGCGTGTTGGGCGCCGCCGTCACGGCGATGGCACCGAGGCAGCGGCGCGACGTTCGCCGGGCCTCACAGGCCTATCCAACAGCAAGACATAGCGCACCCTACGCCGGTTCGCGTGTCCCGGGTGTGTCGGAACGCTCATTCCCGCGTCCAGGGCCCGTAAACCATCCGGCCCGCAGGTCATCGCCCGCTCCAAGATATTCACTCACGTGATAGTGAATATTGACGGACCTCTCGGTTCGGGAGCATATTCGAAAAAAATCGGCATCCATGACGATGTCGAAGGGAGGGTTGTCCGGTGAACAGCAAGTCCGTCGCGCGCGCAGCGAAGACGTCTTCGTTACGAGCGACCTTCGCCATGTCGCGCCGCGAACCGAGCCTCTGAGCGGTGCCGGAACTCAAATCATCGACACCGCCGGCCGGCTACGGCCAGGCCCCCGTTTCGCCGGTCGCCGAGCCGGGCGCGCGCGCCTGGATCGTGCTCGGCGTGCTGTGCTTCGTCTATGTCCTGAACTTCCTGGACCGCTCGCTGCTGTCGATCCTGGCCAAGCCCATCCAGGACAGTCTGCACGTCTCCGACGGCCAGCTCGGCCTGATCGGCGGCCTCTATTTCGCGCTGTTCTACTGCTTCATCTCGATTCCAGTCGGCTGGCTCGCGGACCGGACCAACCGGGTCTGGATCCTCGCCCTCGCCTGCGCGCTGTGGAGCGCGGCGACGATGGCGTGCGGCCTCGCCGGAAGCTACGCGCAGCTCGTCGTGGCGCGGATGACGGTCGGCGTCGGCGAAGCCGGCGGCGTGCCGCCGTCCTACGCGGTGATCTCGGACTATTTCCCGTCGGGCCGCCGCGGCACGGCGCTCGGCATCTACAATCTCGGCCCGCCGATCGGCGCGGCGCTGGGGACGGCCTTCGGCGCCTCCATCGCCGCGGCCTATAGCTGGCGCGACGCCTTCATCGCGCTCGGATCGGTCGGCGTCGTGACGGCCTTGCTGGTGCTTCTGATCGTCCGCGAACCGCCGCGCGGCGGGCTCGACAAGCCGGCCGTCGCCGGCGACCCCCATTTCGGCGCCCCGGCATCCGGCTTCCTGCAGACGATCGCGTTGTTCTTCTCCAAGAAGGCGCTGGTGCTGGCCGCGCTCGGCAGCGGCGCGACGCAGATCATCACCTATGGCTCCGGCAATTTCTCGACGCTGCTTCTGATGCGCGAAAAGGGCATGACGCTGGGCGAGGTCGCGCTCTATTCCGCGCTGGTGGTCGGCATCGCGATGAGCGCGGGCATCCTGGTCTCCGGCCGCGTGATCGACCGGTTCACGCGGAAGTCCCGGCAGGCCTATGCCCTGGTGCCCGCCGCGTCGCTCGCGCTGGCCGTTCCGTTCTATGTCGGTTTCGTGTGGGCGCCGTCCTGGCAGATCGCGCTTCTCTTCCAGATCGGCCCGACCTTCCTCAACTTCTTCTATCTCTCCTCCTCGGTCACGCTGGTCCAGGAAGAAGTGCGGCCCGATCAGCGCGTGCTGTCCGGCGCCCTGCTGCTCTTGATCATGAACCTGATCGGCATGGGCGTCGGCCCGGCCTATGTCGGCGCGATCAGCGATTTCCTCCATCCCGGTCATCCCGTGCACTCGCTGCAGCTCGCCTTCTACGCGCTGGCGCCGTTCTACGCCCTGGCGATCGGCCTGTTCCTGTGGCTGGCGCGGGTGTTGCGCCAGGAAGACCTTGCAGCCGGAGCGCCCCGCCGATGATCGCCTTGCGTCGTCTCTTCCTTTGCCTCGCGGCCGCCGCCGGCCTTGCCGCCGCCTCGTCCGCCGATCCCGCGCCGGTCGTCGATGCGCCCGCCGGCCAGGTGCAAGGCCAGGTCGAAGGCGCGCTGCGCGTCTTCAAGGGCATCCCCTTCGCGCTGCCGCCGGTGGGAGAGTTGCGCTGGAAGCCGCCGGCGCCGATGCCGCGCTGGACCGGCGTCAGGACAGCGACCGCCTATGGCCCCGAATGCGTCCAGCCCGCGGCCACGCTTTCGACGATCTATACCGAAGATCCGGCGCCGATGAGCGAGGATTGCCTGACGCTGAACGTCTGGGCGCCCGCCGACGCGCGCAACGCGCCGGTCTTCTTCTGGATCTATGGCGGCGCGCTCTGGAGCGGCGCGAGCCGCCAGATGATGTATGACGGCGCCCGGCTGGCGGCGCGCGGCATCGTCGTGGTCACGATCAATTACCGGCTCGGCGTGCTGGGCTGGCTGGCGCATCCGGCGCTGAGCGCCGAATCGCCGCTCGGCCTGTCGGGCAATTACGGCCTGCTCGACCAGATCGCGGCGCTGCGCTGGGTCAAGGCCAATATCGACGCCTTCGGCGGCGATCCCGCGAACGTGACCATCGCCGGAGAATCGGCGGGCGGATTGAGCGTCGCCTATCTCATGGCATCGCCCGAGGCGCGCGGCCTGTTCGCCAAGGCGATCGCGCAGAGCGCCTATCTGATTTCCACGCCCGAGCTGCGGCAGAGCAAATATGGCTGGCCGGCCGCCGAGCAGAGCGGATCCAATTTCGCGGCCGCGGTGCACGCGCCGAACATCGCCGCGCTGCGCGCGATGGACGCGACGGCGCTCACGGCGGCCGCGGCGGCGGCCGGATTCGCGCCGTTCGGCGCGGTCGACGGACATATCCTGCCGGCACAGCTCGTCGATGTCTTCGACAAGGGCGAGCAGGCGCCGGTGCCGGTCCTGGCCGGGTTCAACAGCGGCGAAATCCGCTCCCTGACCATCCTGGCGCCGCCGACGCCGGCGAGCCCGGCGGACTATGAGAAGGCCATCCGCGAGCGCTATGGCGACCTCGCGGACGCGTTCCTGAAGCTCTATCCCAGCGCCGGAATGCGCGAGAGCATCCTGGCGACGACGCGCGACGGGCTCTATGGCTGGACCGCCGAGCGGCTGGTGCGCCGGCAGGCGGCACTCGGCCAGCCGTCCTTCCTCTATTTCTTCGATCACGGCTATCCGGCCGCCGACGATGCCGGCCTGCACGCCTTCCATGCCAGCGAATTGCCTTACATGTTCGGCGCGCTCGACCATACGCCGGCGCATTGGCCCAAGATGCCGGCGACGCCGGCCGAGGCCGCCCTGTCCGACGCGATGGTCGGCTATTGGACGAGCTTCGCGCGCGACGGAAAGCCCGAGGCCGCGGGCGCGCCCGCCTGGCAGCCTTACGGTCCGCCCGGCGCCTATATGGCCTTCACGGACGCGCCGCATCCGTCGGAGAATCTGCTGCCCGGGATGTTCGCGCTGAACGAAGAGGTCGTGTGCCGCCGCCACGCCAACGGCACGCTGGCCTGGGCCTGGAATGTCGGCCTCGCCGCGCCGCCGCTGCCCCCGCCGGACGCGCGCTGCGGGAAGTAGCCGGATGAGGATCTGCGATCTCAGACTATCGACCGCCGATCTTGGAATATTCGGCCAGGGATTGCAGCGCCCCGAATGCGTCTGGGTCGACCGCGATGGCGTGTGGGCCTCCGACGCGCGCGGCGGCGTCGCGCATGTCCGCGAGCAGGGCGATCCGGCGCTGCTCGGTTCGGGCATCGCCGACGCCAACGGCTTCAGCCGCCGGCCGGACGGAAGCTTCGTCGTCGCCGGCCTCGGCGACGGGGGCCTGCACCTGATCGCGCCCGACGGCGCGACCCGCACCTTGCTGGACCGCTTCGACGGCAAACCGCTGGGCACGGTCAATTGCGCCTGGGCGGACGGGCCCGACCGCATCTGGCTCTCGGTGATGACGCGGGCGCCGCAATGGCACGCCGGGCTGACCTCGCGGGCGCCCGACGGCTACATCCTGCGCGTCGAGCGCGACGGCGCGCGCTGCGAGATCGTCGCCGACGGATTGGACCTCACCAACGAGGTCAAGGTCTCGCCCGACGGCCGCCATCTCTACGCTGCCGAGACCCTGGGCTGCCGCATCGTGCGGTTCGCGATCCGGCCGGACGGCTCGCTCGGCGCCAAGGAGACGGTCGGACCCGAAAGCCTCGGCCGGGGCGCGTTCCCGGACGGCTTCGCCTTCGATCGCTTCGGCAATATCTGGGTCACGCTCATCAGCCGGAACGGCCTGTGCACGATCGACCCGCGGGGCGACGTGCATGTCGTCTATCACGACACGAACGACGCGGCGGTCGAGGCCATGACCGTGGGCGTCGAGCAGCGCAACGGCGGCGTCGATCACCTGGTGGCCTGCGCCTCGGAGCACGGCCCGTTACGGCTGCCCACCAGCCTCGCCTTCGGCGGCCCCGACGGCCGCACGGCCTATGTCGGTTCGCTGCTGATGCCGCATTTGGCGACGTTCCGCTTGCCCAAGGACCTCGAATAGCCGGGAGGGCGTCAGCCCTTCAGCGTCAGGAAACCCGCGGCCATGAAGTCCGCCATGCGCGCCTTCACCGCCTTGAGGTCGCCCGACTTGCACATCCCGTTCGACAGCCGGTCGAGGCGGCCGCTGCGCGACAGCGAATGCATGAAGCTGCCCGTCACGAAGTGATAGCCCCAGAAGATGTCCTCCTCGGACACGTCCGGCAGGGCCTTGCGCAGTATCTTGATGAGCCGCAGCACCACCGGATCGAAATGCTGGTCGAACATCGCCGCGCCTTCCGGCGTGTTGGCCAATTGCGAGCCGAAGGCGCCGTAATTCGTCCAGCCCTCGCCGCCGCCCATGTAGATATCGAAGTCGGTGTCCAGGAAGGCGTGCAGCGCGCCTTCGACCGTCGGCTTGCCCGCCGCGCGCTTTTCATATTCCTCCAGCGCCTTCATCCGGCGCTCGGCGGTCACATGGGCGCGCCGCTCGAAGACCGCCTTGAACAGGGCGAACTTGTCCTCGAAATAGTAATGCAGCAGCGAGGTGTGCACGCCGACCTTCACCGCGACGTCGCGCAGCGTCACCCCGTAGAGACCGTGCTTGGAGAAGAGGTATTCGGCCGCGTCCAGGATCTGTTCCAGCGTCTCGGCGCGCTGCTCGGCCTTGGTCCGGGCGGGCTTCCTGGGCGCCGTTTTCCGGGATTTCGTCTTGCCTGGCGTCATCACTTCGACCTTTGCAACGTGCGCGTGGCAATCCCCGCCGGCGGCAGGACGATCCCCCGCCGCCCATCTAGGCCCTTGCGTATTCCGCGCGCAGACGATTTTTGTCAATTTTGCCGGTGGCCGCCAGAGGCATATGCGCCACCCGTATCACCCGGTCCGGAATCCACCAGTCGGCGACGTTGCCGCGAAGGGCGTCCAGCAGGGCCTTGTCGTCGATCGGGTGGCTCTTGCGCGGCTCGATGACGAGGATCGGCCGCTCGCCCCATTTGGGGTCCGGCCGGCCGACGACGGCGACGAGGCCGACGCCGGGCAGCCGCCCGACGATGGTCTCGATCTCGGCCGGATTGATCCACTCGCCGCCCGATTTGATCAGGTCCTTCGCGCGGCCCTCGATCGTCAGATTGCCGTCGTCGTCGATGCTGGCGAGATCGCCGGTGTCGAAATAGCCCTCGCCGTCCAGGGCGTCCGTCTCGGCCTTGAAATAGCGGTCGACGACGCTGGGGCCTTTGACCTTCAGGTGGCCGGTGACGTTGCGCTGTTTCGGCAAGGTGACGCCCGCGGCATCGGTGAGCTTGAGGTCGAGCCCGGCGGGCGGGCGGCCCGAGCCGACGGCGCGCGCGCGCCCATGCGCGGCCGCGATGGTGCCGAGCGGCGACAGCTCGGTCATGCCCCAGCTCGTCTGCACGCGCGCCTGCAGCCGGTCCTCCATCCGCGCGATCAGCGCGTCGGGGCAGGTCGAGCCGCCGATGAGCACGCGTTGAAGGCTCGGCACGTCGTCCCCGGTCGCGTCGAGGTGATCGAGCAGGCCCTGCCACACCGTCTGCACGCCGGCGGCCACCGTCACGCCCTCGTCGCGGATGAGGGCCGCCAGATGCGCGCCGTCGGACTGGCGGCCGGGCAGGACGAGCTTGGCGCCCACCGCCGGCGCGGCGAAGGGAAAGCCCCAGGCATTGGCATGAAACATCGGCACCGCGACCAGCACGCTGTCGGCCGCGGTCAACGCGACCGCATCGGCCTGCAGGGCGCGCAGCGTGTGAAGATAGTTGGAGCGATGGGTATAGAGCACGCCCTTGGGCGCGCCCGTCGTCCCCGACGTGTAGCAGAGCCCGGCGGGCGTCTCTTCGTCGAATTCGCCCCAGCGCGTCTGTGCGCCCAGTTCGGCAAGCAAGGTTTCGAACGCGAAAGTCCGGCGATCAGCAATCGACCGCGACTCGACCGGCTCGCCGTCCAGGTACACCACGGCTTCGACGCTCGGACAATGGAACACCAGTTCGAGCGCCAGATCCGCCAGTCCGGTCCCCACCGCCAGCACGCGGTCCTGCGCCTCGTTCACCATCGCCGCGAGATGGGCGACCGTCAGGCGCGGATTGAGCGTGTGGCACACCAGCCCCGCGCCCATGACGGCATAGTAGGTTTCAAGGTGATGCTGGGTGTTCCAGGCGAGCGTCGCGACCCTGTCGCCGAAGCGCAGCCCCAGCGCGGCCAGCGCGCCCGACAGGCGATTGCTGCGCGCGCGGAGCGCGGCGTAGCCGATCCGTCCGCCCCCCCGCCGTGACGACCTGACCGTCGCCGGACCACTTCGCGGCGTGGTCCAGGAATTTGTCGACCGTGAGAGCGTAAGATTGCATGAGCCTGTGTGCGACCGAAAAAACGCGACCGCCGGCTGGCCCCACAGCCGGCGGCCACAAAGGGTCCCCTCTTAGAAATACTTCGACACGCGAATGCCATACTGGCGCGGCGCGCCGGGATAGAGCCCGCCGGAGTCGACGGCCGTCACGTACTGCTTGTCCAGCAGGTTGTCGCCATAGAGCGTCCAGACCATGTCGCCCATCGTCCATGCGAGCTGCGCCCCGAGCAGGTCGCGCGCGCCCAGCCGGTCGCCCAGGGAGGCGTTGTCGAAGAGCGACGCCCATTGCCCGGAGATATGGGCGAAGCTGATGCGCGGGGTCAGCGTGTCGCCGCCGTCGAGATTGAACCTGTACTCGGCGCCGAAGTTGAAGGTGACGCTGGGCGCATAGGTCATCGGATTCCCCTTCACGTTGACGCAATTGGGATCGAGCCCGCCGATCTTCGGGTCGCACGTGCCGAAACTGCCCAGCAACCGGCTGTCGCGGATGTAGAAATTGCCGAGCTGGCTCTTCAGCAGGCCGATGGCGCCGGTGAAGGAGAACGCCCCGAACGAGCCTTGGGCTTCCGCTTCGACGCCATAGTTTACCGTCGCGTTGGGCAGGTTGAATTCGTTGGACGTATTGGGGACCTGCGGATCGCCTAGGATGACCTGGAAATTGTTGTACTCCGTGTAATAGGCGTCGACCTCGGTGTGCACATGCCCGTCGAACCAATCCGTCGCCTTCCAGCCCACCTCGTAGTTCGTGTCGGTGACCGGGCCGAAGGATTGGGATACGCCCGGGTTGAAGACGACGTTGAGGCCGCCGCCCGTATAGCCGGTCGCCACGAAGGCGTAGAGGAAATTGCCGTCGTCGACGGCCCAATCGAGCGCGGCCTTGTAGGAAAGATTGTAGGACTTCTGGCCCTGGCGGTTGTCCAGGAAGGCGCCGTAGTTCCAGAACGGGCCGACATTCTGCGAGCGGGTCATCGTGTAGCGTCCGCCGAGCGAGGCCGACACGCCGTCGCCCAGCTTGGCTTCCACCTGACCGAAGCCGGCCAGGTCCAGATTGCTCGTATGGCCTTGGAACGTATAGGAGGTGAACTGATAGGCGTTGGCCGCGCTGGGCGTCGGATCGTTGCCGACGCGCGAGCCGACCGCGACCCAGAACTGGTAGGGCGAAATCCAGGTGTAATTGTTCTGCTGGCCGTACAGACCGAACACCCAGGTGATCGGCTGGTTGTCGGCGGAGATCAGGTTTATCTCTTCGGAATACATGGTCTCGTCGACGCGGTCGTAGAACGTCCAGTTGTTGGTGCCGCCGAAGCCGGGATAGGCCGCGAAATAGTTGATGTCGCCCGGGTTGCCGTAGTCGGTCAGATCCAGGTCGGAGCGCCACATGGTGTTGCCGACATTGTAGTCCGTGATGGACTGCAGCTTCGTGCCGTCGCCGAACGCATAGTCGACCTTCAAAATCCCGCGCTGCATCCGGTCCATTCTGCCGTCCGGCGCGTTGGACGTGACATGGAAGAGATCGGTGTTGTGATAGGGATTGGGCACGCCCAACGGCGCGGTCGGGGCGCCGAGCGGATAAAGCTCGGTGTACGGAATGGCGGGAGAGGCGCCGAAGTCCTGATAGAGGGCGTCGTATTTGAACGAAACCGTCAGGGCCTCGATGGGATGCCACAAGGCGCTCAGGCGCACGGCGCCCCATGTGTTGTCGGCATTGTTGTAGCCGGGCTTGCAGCCGTCATATTTGAAACCGGGGCAGGCGTCCGCCGGATCGTGGTCGGTGATGCTGAAGAAGCTGGACCGATACATGCCGTAGCCGGCGATGCGAATGGCGAAGTCGTCGGTGACCGGAATATTGACCGCGCCCTGCACTTCCGCGTTGTTGTAGTTGCCGTATTGCAACTGGGCATAGCCGTCGTAATTGCCGCCGATCACCGGATCGTTCGTATTGACGAACACCGCGCCGCCGGTCGCGTTCTGGCCCACGAAGGTGCCCTGCGGCCCGCGATACACTTCGACGTTCTTGATGTCGAAGAACGGCTCCGCCGCGATATAGCCGGGGAAGGTCGACGCGCCGTCGTGATAGATAACGACGCCGATCGGGGTCTGGGTGTTGTGCTCGCCCTTGCCGACGCCGCGGATGTCGAAGTCGACGCCCTGGCCGAAATCGTTGATCGTCACGTTCGGCGCGATGAATTGCAGGTCGTTCACGGTCAGCGCGCCCCGGTTCTGGAGCTGGTCGCCGCTGAGGACGCTCGCCGTGACCGGCGCCGTCATCAGGTTTTCCGACCGGCGCTCCGCCGTCACGACCACCGTTTCGATGGGGCCGTTCGAAGCACTGTCGGAGGATGCATCGGCCGTTGCCGCCTGCGCGTGCACCGCACTGCAGCAAACCAGCGCCAGAATGGACGTTGAAAGGCTTAACGCGCGCCTCATGATGTTTTCTCCCCTTACGCCCGCGGGCGATCACACATGCTCTTAGGCATGTTGCCAGCGAAGCTGTCAGGAAACCCGAATCCCGTCAATATTCATTCACACGCGAATTAGTATCTTTGGCGGTGTGAGGCTTTTGCGTCACGGGTGCGGCGTGCGGCCTGCGTCCTCTCCCCAAGCCGTCCGGGACTGTGCTATCCCCTCAAGCGACGCGGGCGTAGTTCAATGGTAGAACGGAAGCTTCCCAAGCTTCATACGAGGGTTCGATTCCCTTCGCCCGCTCCACGGCTTCAAGCCCGTTGCGGCTCCGCCGTCCGCATCCGATCCGCGACATACCACGGCAGATAAAGCAGCAGCGTCGCCACGATGCCGAGCCCGATTGCCTCCGGGATGTACCAGGGCCAGGCCGGCATGAGGTCGAACACCGTCGCGTGGCCCGGCTTGGCGCGGAAGAAGCCGTAGTTCACGCCGAGCAGCCAATCGGTCGTCGCGGCCGCCGCGGCATAGGCGAGCGTCCATCCCACAACCCGCGGAAGCGAGGCCGGCACGGGCCGCATCCCGCCGCCGGCGACGAGATAAAGAACCGCCGCGATGATCGCGCCATGGCCGAGCAGGAAAACGACGAACTGCACCTCGGGAAAGGCGTAGTTCACATCGGGCGTGACGAGCCCCTGCGTCGTGCCGGCCAGCGCCCAGAAATAGGCGAGTTCGAACGATCTCTGGCCTGGAGCAAGGAGCGTCGCGATCAGCGCGATCGATGCCCAGTCGCACAAATTCATCGGGAGCGCGTTGCCGGGCCCGAGCCAGTCGCGCGCGAAGAACAGCGCGTACCACGCGATCCAGGTGCCGATCAGCAGGGCGGCGAGCCCCCTTCGGATGGCGATGTCGGCGCGCGGACCCTGCCGGCGCGCGATCATGGCGAGGATCGCGGGGACCGCGAGCGTGAGCGCGATCGCGGCGAGGTGCTGGGTCCCGAACAGGACGAACGGTTCGTGCAAGAGGCCCTCTTCGCCGGCGCGCCGGCGAAGGGAACCGCGCGAGCATGGCCGATTGTGGGCGCAAGTGCGGCCGGTTCGCGCGCGCCCGCCTTTCCCGCCGGGCGCCGGCCCCACACCTTGAATCCCGCCCAGACGGGCCGCCGGCATGGCCGAAGGTCGCAGCGCGGCATTTGGGTTCGGCGGCGGCCGCGCTATAAGTGGCCACCGTGCCCGGCGAATCCCTTGCCGGGAGACTCGTTTTATCCGGGTACGGAATATGTCCAATGTCGCGGTGATCGGCGCCCAGTGGGGCGACGAGGGAAAAGGCAAGATCATCGACTGGCTCGCCAACCGGGCCGAGATGGTGGTGCGCTTCCAGGGCGGCAACAATGCCGGCCATACCATCGTGGTGGGCGACAAGACCTACAAGCTGTCGCTGCTGCCGTCCGGCGTGATCCAGGGCAAGCGCTCGATCATCGGCAACGGCGTGGTGGTCGATCCATGGTCGCTGCTGGAGGAGATCGCGCGCGTCGGCGCCGCCGGCGTGGCGGTGACCCCCGAGGTGCTGGTGCTCGCCGAGAACGCCGTGCTGGTGCTGCCGATCCACAGGGAGCTGGACGCGGTGCGCGAGTCGTCGAACTCGCTGCAGCGGCTGGGCACCACCAAGCGCGGCATCGGCCCGGCCTATGAGGACAAGGTCGGCCGCCGCGCCATCCGCGTCGTCGACCTCAAGGACCTCGCGGGCCTGCCGGCCAAGATCGACCGGCTGCTGGCGCATCACAACACGCTGCGCCGCGGCGCCGGCGCCGAGGAGATCGACGCCGGCGCGCTGCTCGCCGCGCTAAGCGAGATCGCGCCCAGGATCCTGCCCTATATCGGCTCGAGCTGGCGCGAGCTCGACGCCGCGCGCCGCGCCGGCAAGCGCGTGCTGTTCGAGGGCGCGCAGGCGGTGCTGCTCGACATCGATCACGGCACCTATCCCTATGTGACCTCGTCCAACACGGTGGCGGGCCAGGCGGCGGCGGGATCGGGCGTCGGACCGCGCCAGATCGGCTTCGTCCTCGGCATCACCAAGAGCTACACGACGCGGGTCGGCGAAGGCCCGTTCCCGACCGAGCAGCAGAACAGGATCGGCGACACGCTGGGCGAGCGCGGCAACGAGTTCGGCACCGTGACGGGGCGCAAGCGCCGCTGCGGCTGGTTCGACTCGGTGCTGGTGCGCCAGACCGCGATCACCGGCGGCATCGACGGCATCGCGCTGACCAAGCTCGACATCCTCGACACCTTCGAGACCATCGAGGTATGCACCGGCTATCGGCTGGGCGATCAGGTGCTCGACTACCTGCCGGCCGACGCCGGCGAGCAGGCGCGGCTGGTGCCGGTCTACGAGACGATGGAGGGCTGGCAAAGCTCGACGCGTGGGGCACGGAGCTGGGCGGAGCTGCCGGCCAACGCGATCAAATATGTCCGGCGGATCGAGGAGCTGATCGGCGCGCCGGTGGCGCTGCTCTCCACCAGCCCGGACCGCGACGACACGATCATGGTGCGCGATCCCTTCCTGGGATGATCCACTCTCCCCTTGAGGGAAGGTGAGGTTTCCCCCACGTCACCACCTCTTTCTCTGACGGGCAAAACGCGGCACCCTTCGCGCCAGAGATAACAAAGGGAAACGCGCCATGATCAGGACAAGGTTCACCGAGATGTTCGGCGTCGAGGCGCCGATCACCATGGGCGGCATGACGCGCGTCGGCAAGGCCGGCCTCGTCGCCGCCGTCGCCAATGCCGGCGCCCTGCCCTTCCTCACCGCGCTGACGCCGGGCTCGCCGGACCTCCTGGCCAAGGAGATCAAGAGCACCTTCCAGATGACGAACAAGCCGTTCGGCGTCAACCTGACGATCCTGCCGACCATCAATCCGGTGCCTTACGACGAATACCGCCAGGTCATCGTCGAGAGCGGCGTCAAGGTGGTGGAGACCGCGGGCAACAATCCGCAGCCGCATCTGCCGGCCTTCCGCGCCGCCGGCATCAAGGTGATCCACAAATGCACCAGCGTGCGCCACGCGGTGAAGGCGCAGTCGATCGGCGTCGACTGCGTGTCGATCGACGGGCTGGAATGCGCCGGCCATCCCGGCGAGGACGATGTCGGCGGCCTGGTGCTGTTCCCGGCGACGGCCGACAAGCTGACGATTCCGATCATCGCCTCGGGCGGCATCGCGGACGCGCGCGGCCTCGTCGCGGCGCTGGCGCTCGGCTGCGACGGCGTGAACATGGGCACGCGCTTCATGGCGACCGTCGAGGCCGACATTCACGAGAACGTCAAGAAGCAGATCGTCGCCAATGACGAGCGCGGCACCAACCTGATCTTCCGCACGATGCACAACACCGCGCGGGTGGCGAAGAACGCGATCAGCGACCAGGTCGTCGCCATCGAGCGCAAGGGCGGCGCCAAGTTCGAGGACGTGCGCGATCTCGTCGCGGGCACGCGCGGCGCCGGCGTGCTGGACAAGGGCGAGATGGACGCCGGCATCTGGTCGGCCGGCCAGACCCAGGGCCTGATCCACGACATTCCGACCTGCAAGGACCTCGTCGAGCGCATCATGGCCGAGGCGCACCGGATCGTGCGCGAGCGGCTGGACAAAATGGTGGCATAGCCAAAGCATCACGCGGAGTCGCGGAGCACGCGGAGGCGAACCTATTCTCCGCGCCTCCGCTTCTCCGCGTGAGTCAGAAGATCGATCGGACCGTTGCCGGCGCCGAAGCCGGGCGCGTTGGCGATGGCGGCCTGCACGAAGGCATGGGCGCGCGCGACGGCGTCGGCGAGCGGCAGGCCCTGCCCCAGCCCGCAGGCGATGGCGGTCGAGAGCGTGCAGCCCGTGCCATGGGTGTGCCCGGTTTCGATGCGCGCGGCGCTGAAGGCGCGCGGCGGATCGTCCGGCGTGTACAGCATGTCGGTCAGTATGCCGCCTGCGCCATGGCCGCCCTTGACCAGCACGGCCTGCGGCCCAAGCGACAGCAGCATCTCGCCGGCATGGGCGACGTCCTCGCGCGTCGCGACGGCAAAACCGCAGAGCCGCCCGGCTTCGGGAAGATTGGGCGTGATCAGCGCGGCGCGCGGAAAGAATTCGGCCTTCAGCACGTCGATGACGCCGTCATCCGCCAGCGCGGTCCCGCGCGTCGCGACCATCACCGGATCGACCACCAGGGGAATGCCTTTGGCATGCGCCGCGAGGCTCGCGGCCACCGCGCGCGCGATCTCCACCGAGCCCAGCATGCCGATCTTGATCGCGTCGGCGCCGATGTCGGCGAGGCAGCGTTCGATCTGCTCGCGCACGATGGCGGGCGGGATGAGGTGGATCGCGCCGATGCCGGTCGTATCCTGCGCCGTCACCGCGGTGATCGCGCTCATCGCATAGACGCCGAGCGCCGACGCCGTCTTGATGTCCGCCTGGATCCCCGCCCCGCCGGAGGAGTCCGAGCCGGCGATGGCGAGAAGCCGCGCGGGCTTCGTCAAGCCGCGACTTCCTGGATCGCGCTGACGATGTCGTTCACCACCGAACGGACCACCGCCTCGTCGTCGCCCTCGGCCATCACGCGGATCACCGGCTCGGTGCCCGACTTGCGCACCAAAAGCCGCCCCGTGCCGTTCAGCCTGGCCTCGCCGTCCTTGATGCATTCCGCGACCCGGGCATTGGCGAGCGGCGAGCTCTTCTGATAGCGCACGCTTTCGAGCACCTGGGGCAGCGGATCGAAGAGATGCGCCGCCTGGCTCGCCGGCTTGCCCTCCGTCGCGAGGACCGCCAGCACCTGCAGCGCCGCGATCAGCCCGTCGCCGGTCGGCCCGATGTCGTTGAGCACGATGTGGCCGGACTGTTCGCCGCCGACATTGTAGCCGCCCTTCTGCATCTGCTCGATCACATAGCGGTCGCCGACCGGCGCGCGCGCCAGGTTCAGATCCATGCCCTTCAGATAGCGCTCCAGCCCGGCATTCGACATCACCGTGCCGACCACGCCGCCGCCCTTGAGCCGGCCCTTGGCCGACCACGATTTGGCGAGCAAGGCGAGCACCTGGTCGCCGTCGATGATGCGGCCGCGCTCGTCGCACATCACGACGCGGTCGGCGTCGCCGTCCAGCGCGATGCCGAAATTGGCGCGCATTTCGCGCACCTTGGCCGACATCGCCTCCGGCGAGGTCGAGCCGCAGTCGGAGTTGATGTTGAAGCCGTTGGGCGCGACGCCGATCGCGATGACCTCGGCGCCGAGCTCCCACAACACTTCGGGCGCCACCTTGTAGGCGGCGCCGTTGGCGCAGTCGATCACGATGCGCAGCCCTTCGAGGGTGAGATCGGTCGGGAAGGTCCGCTTGGCGAATTCGATGTAGCGCGCCTGGGAATCGTCGATGCGCTTGGCGCGGCCGAGCTTGGGCGCGGTGGCGAGGCCCGATTCCAGGCCGTTGTCCATCAACACCTCGATCGCCGCCTCGTGCTCGTCGGAGAGCTTGCGGCCGTCGGGTCCGAAGAACTTGATGCCGTTGTCCTGGTACTGGTTGTGCGAGGCGGTGATCATCACGCCCATGTCGGCGCGCAGGCTGCGCGTCATCATCGAGACGGCCGGCGTCGGCAAGGGGCCGAACAGGAAGACGTCCATGCCGACCGCGGTGAAGCCGGCGGTCAGCGCGTTCTCCAGCATATAGCCCGACAGGCGCGTGTCCTTGCCGATCACGACGCGGTGGCGGTGCTCGCCGCGGGTGAAGATGCGGCCCGCCGCCATGCCCGCGCGCATCGCGACCGCGGGCGTCAGCGCGCCCGAATTGGCGCGGCCGCGGATGCCGTCGGTGCCGAAATACTTCCGGCTCATACGCTTGAATCCCCTGATTGCGACGCGGTTCTAACAGTATTTTGACAGCGAGGGACGCAACAATTGTTAACGGATGCGACGGCACCTAGCCGCCGGCCAGCGCTTTTTCCAGCAAAAGGGCGTCCTTCAGGGCGCCCGGCGCATGGGTGCGAATATAGTCCGCGCCGTGGCGGACGGCATACAGCTCGGCCGCCAGGCTGGCCGGCCCGGCCTCGGCGGCGCTCTTGCCGGTGATCCGGCGCAGGAAGGATTTGCGCGACACCGAGACCAGGAGGGGAAGTCCGTAGCGCGCCTTCAGGTCGGGAAGCCGCCGCAGCACGGTGAAGGAGGCTTCCGGGTCGGAACCGAGGAAGAATCCCATGCCGGGATCGAGGATCAGCCGGTCGCGCGCCACGCCGGCCCGCTCCAGCGCCGCGATCCGCGTGTCGAAGAAGCGCGTGACGCGATCCATGATCTCGCCGGGCGGAACCGCGATCCGCGTCGCCGGCCCGCGCTGCTGCACCGAATGCATGACGATCAGCCTCGACCGCGCGGCGGCGAGGTCGGGATAGAGCTGCGGATCGGCGAAACCTTCGATGTCGTTGAGATAGGCGACGCCCTCGCCCAGCGCCCAGCGCTGCACCGGCAACGAGAAGGTGTCGATCGAGAGCGGCGTGCCGGCCAGCGCCGGCAGCACGGAGGCGAGCCGCGCGATCTCGACCTTAGGCGCGACGCCGCGCGAATTCGGATTGGATGAGGCGGCGCCGATATCGAGCACGTCGGCGCCCTGCGCCGCGAGCGCCTGGCCTTGCGCGACGGCGGCGGCGGGATCGAGATATCTGCCGCCGTCGAAGAACGAATCGTCGGTAATGTTGAGGATGCCGAGGATGGTCGTCATGGTCTTCGCGTCGCGGCCGGCGTCGGCCGCGGGCGGCCGATCCGGCGATCTAGATTCGCTTGCAAGGATAGGCGGTGAGAAAAACGAGCGTAATGAGGCCCTGCGACTGACCGGAATATTGCCTGGCCCGCGCCTGGTTGAGATTGGACCATGCGGAGCCGTAGAGGTGCTTGACCCTGTTGGTCCACGCGATGTCGACCTGCTGGTCGGATATTGAACCTATGGTGACCGCCGAGGACTTGCACTTCTTCGCCGCGCTGGCGGGGAGCGGCAGACCGACTAGGACGGCGACCGCCGCGACAAGAAGCTTCCGGGAAAGCCGAGCCATGCCACACCCCACCCATCAGTCCGGGCAGCAGCAAACAGGCCGACGATTTTCCCGTCAAGGCACGGAAACATCCCAAAGCAAAGCGCTTCGTGAAATCGCCGTCACCAACGCCGTGTGCTCTAGCGTCCTGGCGAAGGCTCGGGCGCGATGGGGCCGATGCCGCCGCGCGGGCGGCCGGCGGCGGGGACCGACGGTCCCGGACCGCGCTCGGCCGTCGGCTCCTCATACGGCGTGCGCACCGGCTTGATGCCCTTCATCAGGCCGACGATCTCGTCGCCGGTCAGCGTCTCGTATTCCAGCAGACCCTTGGCGACCGTGTGCAGATCGGCGAGCTGCTTGGTCAGGATGCCATAGGCGCGCTGATAGCACTCGTCGATGATGCGGCGGATTTCGCTGTCGATCTTCCGCGCCGTCTCCTCGGAGATGTTCTGGGTGCGCGACACCGAATGGCCGAGGAAGACCTCTTCCTGGTTCTCGGCATAGGCGAGCGGGCCGAGCGCGTCGGACATGCCGTAGCGCGTGACCATGGCGCGCGCCATGCGGGTCGCGACCTCGATGTCGTTGGAGGCGCCGGTCGTCACCTTCTCATGGCCGAAGATCAGCTCCTCGGCGATGCGGCCGCCGAAGAAGATGGTGATGTCGGCCAGCATCTTCTGGCGCGTCAACGACAGCCGGTCGCGTTCGGGAAGCTGCATCACCATGCCCAGCGCGCGGCCGCGCGGGATGATGGTCGCCTTGTGGATCGGATCGGAGCCCTCCACCGCGATGGCGACGATGGCATGGCCGCTCTCGTGATAGGCGGTGAGCTTCTTCTCCTCGTCGGACATCACCATGGAGCGGCGTTCCGCGCCCATCATGACCTTGTCCTTGGCGTCTTCGAGCTCCGCCATCGTCACGACGCGCTTGCCGCGCCGCGCGGCCAGCAAGGCCGCCTCGTTGACGAGATTGGCGAGGTCCGCGCCGGAGAAGCCGGGCGTGCCGCGCGCGATGGTGCGCGGCTCGACGTCCGGCGCCAGCGGCACCTTGCGCAGATGGACGCGCAGGATCTTCTCGCGGCCGCCGAGATCGGGGTTGGCGACGACGACATGGCGGTCGAAGCGGCCCGGGCGCAGCAGCGCGGGATCGAGCACGTCGGGCCGGTTGGTGGCGGCGATCAGGATGACGCCCTCGGTGGATTCGAAGCCGTCCATCTCGACCAGCAACTGGTTCAGCGTCTGCTCGCGTTCGTCATTGCCGCCGCCGAGGCCCGCGCCGCGATGGCGGCCGACCGCGTCGATTTCGTCGATGAACACGATGCAGGGCGCGTTTTTCTTGGCCTGCTCGAACATGTCGCGGACGCGGCTGGCGCCGACGCCGACGAACATTTCGACGAAGTCGGAGCCCGAGATCGTGAAGAACGGGACATTCGCCTCGCCGGCGATGGCGCGGGCGAGCAGCGTCTTGCCGGTGCCCGGCGGGCCGACCAGCAGCACGCCCTTGGGAATGCGGCCGCCCAGGCGCTGGAATTTCTGCGGGTCCTTGAGGAAGTCGACGATTTCTTTCAGATCGTCCTTGGCCTCGTCGACGCCGGCGACGTCCTCGAAGGTCACGCGGCCGGTTCGCTCGGTCAGCATCTTGGCGCGGCTCTTGCCGAAGCCCATCGCCTTGCCGCCGCCGGCCTGGAGCTGGCGCATGAAGAAAATCCACACCGCGATCAACAGCAGCATCGGCAGCGCGTTGAGCAGCACCGCCATCAGGTTGAAGCCGTCATCGGGCGGCGACACCGTCACGTCGACGCTGTGCTGGTTCATCAGCGGGATGATCGAGGTATCGCTGGCCGGCACGATGGTGGTGAAGGGCTGGTTGTTGCCGAAGACGCCCTTGATGGTGTCGCCGGCCACGGTGACCGACTTCACGTCGTTGGCGAGGACTTCCTGGCGGAATTTCGTGTAGTTGATGGCGGCCGAATTGGCCTGCTTGGCGGTTCCCTGGAACAGGTTGAACAGGAACACCAGAAGCAGGGCGACGACGATCCAGAGCGCCAGATTGCGAAGATTGTTCAAAGGGCCGTCCTTTCGAGCGGGGGCCAGGGCCTGAGGCACGACAACAGACCTAATCACATAGGTCGGTTTTAGCCGATTGCCAGCCTGCAAAACGTTAAGAGTTTTGCACCGGCACCGCAATGACAATGCCGAAAGCCGATTAACACAGTCTGATCGAGATCAGTCAGGCCTCGCCCGCCGGCCCGGATTTTTTGCCGCGGGAGCGCCCGGTTTCCCTGGCGATCCTCAAAGTTCCCGCGCCAAAGGCCCCACTCTTTCCAGGGACAAAGAACACACGGCAGCCATGCAGCGTCGCCCCGCCGCCGAGGCCGCCGTCGCGCAGCCGGTCGAACAGCCGCTCCAATCGCTCGAAGCGTGGGCGATAGGCCTGCCCCGAAACGGCCATCAGCAGTTGCGCCAAAGCCCGCAAGCCGACCTCGCGCGGCGCCGCGGCGAGGCCGGAGGCATCGACATCCAGGCCGTCCTGGCGCGGGCGCGCCACGCGGGCCAGCACCGCGGCGGTGACGGCATCGAGCGCCTCGCGCGCCCGCGCCAGATGCGCCGCCGCGGCGGCGATGCGCTGGCGCGACAGGCCGGCCTCTTCCAGCGCCGGGATCAGCTTGCGCAGCCGGACGCGGGCGAAGCGGTCTTCGCCGTTCATCGGATCCTCGAGCCAGGCGAGCTTCCGCGCCGCCAGATGATCGCGGATCGCGTCACGCTCCAGCGCCAGGAGCGGCCGCACGATGCCGAGGTCGCGAAAGCCGGGCACGGGAAAGGGCGCGAGGGCGCGCATCGCCGCCAGACCGTCGAGCCCGCTGCCGCGCATCAGCCGCAGCAGGAAGGTCTCCGCCTGGTCGTCGCGCGTGTGCGCGACATAGAGCGCCGCGATCCCGTTCGCCCGCGCCCATTCGCCCATCAGGCGATAGCGCGCCGCCCGCGCCGCCGCCTCGATATCCGCGGTCGGGCGCGGCCCGGTCCAGCGCAGCGTCCGCGCCTTCAGGCCCGCGGCGCGGGCCCAGCGCATCACCTTGCGCGCGTCGGCGGCGGAGCCATCCCGCAACCCGTGATCGACCGTCACCACGCGCGGCGGCGGACGGCGCGTCTTCTTCGTCCAGTGCGCGAGAAGATGCATCAGCGCGATCGAATCGCCGCCGCCCGACACCGCGACCGCGCCCGGCCAGGGCGCGCCGGCGGCGATCAGGCCGTCCATCGCCTCCGCGAAACTCTCCTCAAGCCTCGGCGCGGCAGGCGGTGGCTTTGCGCGCGTCGGCGCCTTGGGCGAGGAGGCTTTTGCTGGCCTTGGGATATTTCGCCGGGAGCGCGGCAAGGGCGGTGCAACCTTCCTTCTTCTGCCCGGCGGCGATCAGCGCCAGTCCGAGCTTGAGCATGCTATCGGGGGCGCGCACCGAGGTGGGATATTTCTTGATCACTTCGGCGAAGGCGCGGGTTGCGTTGTCGTAGTCCTTCTGGACATAGGCGATGTCGCCGACCCAATAGACCGCCTGCGGCGCCAGATCGCTTTGCGGATTGGCGTCGGCGAAGCCGCGGAACGCGGCGCGGGCGTCGTCATAGCGCGCCTTGGCCAGAAGGTTCATCGCCGCGGAAAATTGCGCGCGGTTCGGGTCGTCCGCGGCGGCCGGCGCCGGCGCGGTGGCCGCGCTGCCGGCCGGCAGGGTGCCGAGCACGCCCGGCGGCGGCGCCAGATGGCTCTCGCTGGGCGGCGCGGCCTCGGCCGGCGCGGGCATCGCCGGGGCCGGCGCCACGCCGGCGACCGGACCGGAGCCCGGACAGGGCACCGCGTTGGGATCGCCCTGCCCCGTCGCGGTGCCGAGCTGCTGCGCCGCCATGGCGCAGAGGCGGTATTCGAAATCCTTCTGCTGGCGGTCGATCTTGTCGTTCAGCTCGGTGACGCGGTGGCTGAGCTCTTCGTTCTGCCCGGTCAGGTTGCGCACGCTGTCTTCCAGGTCGCGCACCTTGTCGTTGAGCGCGCGGATCTGGCTGTCTTGTCCGTCCTCATGCTGCTGGCGCGCCGCCTTCTCCTCGTCGCTCTCGCCGAACAGGTCGGCGACGCGGACATAGGCGGCCGGGCTCGCGGCGGGCGCGACGTAACGCGGAACCGGCGGCGCGACATTGGAGGCGCCCACCGTGCTCGCCAGAAGCAACGCGACGACGGCGCTCGCGCCGACGATCCGCGGTCTGGTTCCGGTCATGCACGCCTCCGTTTCGCGAAACTTCGCCGAACACTTAGCCGAAAATGGGGCCCGGCGGAATCGGCGCCGGTTCTAGGCCGATTGGACGACGACGGACATGTGCCCCGTCTTGCGCGCCGCCGCCGGCTTGACCGTCACCTTCACGTCCTGCCCGAGGATCGTAAGGAACTCCATTAGGCGCCCCACCGAGACGCTCACCGGACGACAACGCTTGAGCGCCGAAACCTGCGCCTGGGTCGTTCCCAGCAATTCGGCGGCCTTGCTCTGCGTCAGGCCGCGCCCCTTTATGAGCCGGTATATCTGCACCGTCAGCTTCGCCTTCAGCAGTTCCTGCTCGGAGTTGGGCAAGCCGAGGTCGGCGAAGACGTTGCCGCGGCTCAATTCGTGGTCCTTCTTCATTTTAGCTCTCCCTGGCGGCGTGGTGCCGTTCCGCCAGCCGCAACCGCTCGCGGATAAGATCGATCTCCTGCTTCGGCGTCGCGATGCCGCGTTTCGCCTTCTTCTGGAACGCATGCAGCACATAAACGCCGGTCGCGAAACGAACCGTATAGACCGCCCGATACGTCCCGCGATCGTGACTCTCGACCAGTTCGAGAACGCTCGCCCCGCCGAAGCCCTTCAGCGCTTTCGCCTCGGGCGGCGTTTCCCCCCGACTGGGCCGCGAACAAGGCGACACCGAAGGTCCGCCGCACGGTGGGCGGAAAGCCGCGCAGGTCCTTTCGGCTCGATCCCATCCAGATCAGCGGCCTTGGGACCGGTTCGATCATTATATGATTATATAGATAATCGCTTAAGCGTCAAATCGCGGCGGCGCCACGACCGGCGGAAGGCAGAAAGGCGCCCGGTCGCCCGGGCGCCTTTTCCATTCCCGTTGACGGCAAAACCTTACGAGTTCGCGCCGCTGGTCACCGACGTCACGCCGCGGCGGTTCTGCGCCCAGCAATCTTCCGTCGATTCCGAGCAGATCGGATGTTCCTTGCCGTAGGAGATCGTGTCGACCCGCGCCGAGGAGACGCCGAGGCTGACCAGATATTCCTTCACCGCGTTGGCGCGGCGGGCGCCGAGGGCGAGATTGTATTCGCGCGTGCCGCGCTCGTCGCAATCGCCTTCGACCGTGACGCGCACGCTCGGATATTTCTGCAGCCAGGTCGCCTGGCGCTGCAGCGTCGCCTTGTCGTTGTCCTCGATGTTGTAGGCGTTGTAGGCGAAATGGACCGTGTCGCCGACATTGACGCGCAGATCCTCGGCGCTGCCGGGAACGATCGTCGAGGTCGGGGCCGATGGCGCCGGTGCGCTCGCCACCGGCGGGGGGGCTTCGTTCACGGGCTTCGGCGTCGAGCAGCCGGCCAACAGCAGCGCAACCGTCAGCGCCGCCAATCCTGCGGAAATCTTCGTCATCGAATTCGGACTCCTCCAAATGTTGGCCAGGACGTCTCGCCACCGTCGCGATGGCAGGCCATGGAACTTACGATCTAACGCATTCGTGGCCAAAAAGAGCCAAAAAACGCGAACGAAGATAAGTTTACGGACGGAACTCTCATTGGATCAAGGGCGACCAGGCCGGATCGGAGGCGTCGCCCGGCGTCGGCACGCGCCTTTCGTTGCGCCCCGACACGTCGATCGACCAGATTTGCGAGCCGCGCCCGCCCGATGCCGTGCGGCCGAACATGATGACGCGGCCGTTCGGCGCCCAGGTCGGCCCTTCGTCCTCCCAGCCGTTTGTGATGATGCGGGCGCCCGAGCCGTCGGTCTTCATCACGCCGACATGGAATCCGCCGCTTTGATTGGTAAACGCTATCAGGTCGCCGCGCGGACTCCACACCGGCGTGCCGTTGCGGCCGGGCGAGAACGAGATGCGGCGCGGGTTCGAGCCGTCGGCGTTCATGACATAAATCTGTTGGCTGCCGCCGCGGTCCGATTCGAAGGCGATCTGCGTTCCGTCCGGCGAAAAAGACGGCGAGGTGTCGATGCCGGGATCGGTCGTTAACCGTGTTATCGCCCGGGTTCGCAGATCCATCACATAAATGTCGGAGTTGCCGCCGGACTCCAGCGACATCGCCACCTTGTTGCCGTCCGGCGAGAAGCGTGGCGAAAAGGTCATATTCGGGAAATTTCCGAGCATCTCCTGCCGGCCGCTCTCCAGGTCGAACAGGTACACGCGCGGCTTCGTGCCGATATACGACATATAGGCGATCATCTGCGCCGTCGGGTTGAAGCGCGGGGTGAGCACCAGATAATCGCCGCGGGTGAGGAAGATCGGGTTGGCGCCGTCCTGGTCCATCACCGCCAGCCGCTTCTTGCGCGCGAGCGCCGGCCCGGATTCGGAAATGAACACGACGCGGGTGTCGAAATAGCCCTTCTCGCCGGTGATGCGCTCATAGATCGCATCCGCGATGATGTGCGCGATGCGGCGCCAATTGTCCGGCGTGGTGAAATATTGCTGGCCGACCATCTGGCTCTCGCCGAACACGTCCCACAACCGGAAGTCGACGCGCAGCCTGCCGTCGGGCTGGCTCTGCACCTGGCCGGCGACCAGGGCCTGGGCGCTCAGCGCGCGCCAGCTCGCGAATTGCGGCGCGGTGTTGATGCTGGTGATCTTCTCGATGAAGGCCTTGGGATCGAGCGGGCGGAACAGGCCGGAACGGTCGAGATCGGCGCGGATCACCTTGGCGATGTTCTGGCCCGCCACCGTGTCGCCGGCCGAGGGCGCGGCGAAATCGGGAATCGCGATCGGCATGGGCTGGACGTTGGCCTGGTCGACGGTCACGTGCAGTTCGGCGCGCGCCGGCGCGGCCGCGATCGTCAGCGCGAGGGCAAAAGCTACGGCCAGTCGGATCAGGCGGCGGTCTGTCATTCTTGGGTCTCCCGTCACTGGCTCAATTGGCGCGGATCGAAGTTGATCGTGATGTCGCGCCAGGTGCTGTACTTGTCGGCCGGCAATTTGTAAGGCGCGCAGGTGTAGATCGCGCGCCGGGCCGCTTCCGCCGCCGCGCGCATGAACGGATCGGAGGCCGCGACCGCCGCCGAGTCTGCCGACAATTGTGGCGGCTGTGCGACGCTGCCGTCCGGATTGAGGAAGAGCTGGAACACCGGGATCAGCCGCTCGGGATGCGGCGCGCCGACCGGCGGGTTCCAGCACTGCGCGATCTGGTTCTTGAGCGCGTCCACCAGGTCCATCGTCGAGGCGTTCATCGCGCCGATGCCCTTCACCGTGCGGTCTGCGACGCGCGCATTGCGCGGCGTCGCGGCCGGCTTGGTGAGATTGTTGAGCAGGTCGGCGAAGGCGTCGGTCTTCGGCTTCGGCGGCGCCGGGGTCGGCGCCGGCTGGGCGTGCACCGGCTTCACTTGCGGCTTGAGTGGCGGCGGCGCGGGCTTGGGCACCGGCGGCGCGGGCGCCGGCTCGGGCGCCGCTTCGGCGACCGGTGGCGGCGGTGTCGGGACCGGCGGCGGCGGCACCGGTTGCGGCGGCGGCTGCGGCGTCTCCTCCACGGGCGTCGGCGGCGCGCGCTGCACGGTCGGCGCGATGTTCGTCTTGTCGGCGATGGTCACCAGATCGACCGGGATCGGCGGCGGCGATTCGTCGGCGATCTCCAGCTTGTGCTGCCAGCTGAACAGCGTCACCGCCACGATGGCGGCATGCAGGAGCAACGCCACCACGATGCCAACGCGCGGTCCTCGCGCGGTGGTCGGGATGCGTCTAGTGCTCTTCAGGGTTAGGCTTGGCGACATCGGTCACGAGCCCAATGTGGGTGAAGCCTGCGGCGGAAAGAAGGCCCATCACTTCCATCACGCGGCCGTAATCGACCGCCTTGTCGCCGCGCACGAAGATGCGCTGGTCGTAGCCATTGGCGGCGATGGCGGTGAGCTTGGCGACCAGTTCGTCCTCCGCGATGGGCGTGTTCTGCAGGAAGACGCGGCCGTCGCGCTTGACGGTGACCGACAGCGGCTCGCGGTCCTGGCCGAGCGTCTGGGCGCGGGTCTTGGGCAGATCGACCGGCACGCCGACCGTGAGCAAGGGCGCGGTCACCATGAAGACGATCAGCAGCACCAGCATCACGTCGACGAAGGGCGTGACGTTGATCTCGGCCATGGCGCGCCGCCGCCCGCGGCGTCCGCCCTTCGCGCGCGCCTGCAGCGTGGCCGCCATCAGGGCCGCGCCTTCTCGTCGAGCTGGCGCGACAGGATGGCGGAAAACTCGTCGGCGAAGGCGTCGAGCCGCGTCGAATAGCGGCCGATCTCGTTGACGAAGCGGTTATAAAAAATGACCGCCGGAATGGCGGCGAAGAGACCCATCGCGGTGGCGAACAACGCCTCGGCGATGCCCGGCGCGACGACGGCGAGCGTGGTGTTGTGCTGGGCGGCGATCGCGGTGAACGAATTCATGATGCCCCACACCGTGCCGAACAATCCGATGAAGGGCGCGGTGGAACCGACGGTGGCGAGGAAGCCGAGCTGGCGCTCCAGCCCGTCGGTCTCGCGCAGGATGGTGACGCTCATCGCCTTGTCGATGCGGTCCTTGATGCCGGGGACCAGCGCCTCGCGCGGCGCGCCGCCCTCGAAGGCGCGGCGCCATTCGCGCAGCGCCGCGACGAAGGTCACCGCGAGGGGATGATCGGCCTTGGGCGCGAATTGCTGGTAGAGCTCGTCGAGCGACTGGCCGGACCAGAAATTCTTCTCGAACTTGGTGGCGCGGCGCTTCAGCGTGCCGAAGGCGAGCCATTTGTTGACGATGATCGTCCATGACCACAGCGAGGCGATCAACAGGATCACCATCACCGTCTTGACGATCGGATCGGCGCGCAGGAACACCGAGACCACCGACAACCCGCCCGGCGTGTCGAAGCTGGTGCCGCCCGCCGGCGCGATATCGACATTGGTCGGCGCGGCGAGATCGTGGGTCTCCGCCGGGGCGCCGGTCGGCGCCGCGTCCGGCGCGCCTTGCGCGAAAGCTGGCGCCGCGAACATCAGCGTCAGGGCCGCGAGCGCCGCGAGGGCCGTGCGGTGAAAGCTCATGCCGAATCCTCTTCCTTCCGGGCGCACCGAGACGAATCCCCTCTCATCCTCGCAAACCTGCAAAGGTCATTCAAAGGTGGCCGAATTTGGGCCCCAAAGGTTAAACGCCTGTTTCCAAAAGGTAAGGAAGCAGTCTCTCGCGGACCGACGACGGAAGCCTACGCGGTTTTCCGGCGAGCGTCATCATGCAGGCCTCGACCTTGCCATGGACCAGCAGCGTGTCGCCGCAGACGATCTTCTGGTCCGCCCGCATGCGCGCGCCGGTCAGGCTCGAGCAGACGCTGTGCACTTCGATCTGGTCCTCGAGCCGGGCCGGGCGGTGGAATTCCAGGCTGGCATGGCGCAGCGTCCAGGCCGTCGGCTCCTCGTTTTCGAGCGCCGCCAGCGCGATGCCGGCGAGGCGGAAGAATTCGGTGCGGCCGCGCTCCATGAAGCGCAGATAATTGGCGTGATAGACGACGCCGGAGAGGTCGGTGTCCTCGTAATAGACGCGCAGCGGCAGGATGTGCGTCTTGCCCTCGAAACGGCCGAGGCCGGCAGGCTCGTCAGGCATCGTCGTCGTCGCTTATCGGCAGCGTCATCTGCTGAGGATCGCGCGGCGGCGCGGCCAAGCCAAGATGACCGTAGGACGCGCCCGTCAGCATGCGCCCGCGCGGCGTGCGCTGCACGAAACCCTGCTGCAGCAGGAACGGTTCGACCACCTCTTCCAGCGCGTCGCGCGATTCGCCCAGCGCCGCGGCGATGGTCTCGATCCCGACCGGCCCGCCGCCGAAGGCCTCGGCGAGCAGCTTCAGATAGCGCCGGTCGAAGGCGTCGAGGCCTTTGCCGTCGACCTCCAGGCGGTTCAGCGCGGCGTCGGCGATGGCCGCGTCCACCGTCTTGTGGCCGGCGACGGCGGCGACGTCGCGCACCCGCTTGAGGAGGCGCCCGGCGATGCGCGGCGTGCCGCGCGCCCGTCCCGCGATCTCGCGCGCGCCGTCGGGCGTCAGCGACAGGCCGAGCACGCGCGCCCCGCGCTCGACGATGGCGAAGAGTTCCTCCGCCGAATAGAAATTGAGCCGCACCGGAATGCCGAAGCGGTCGCGCAACGGCGTGGTGATGAGGCCGGAGCGCGTCGTGGCGCCGACCAGGGTGAACGGATTGAGCGTGATCTTGACCGAGCGCGCCGACGGGCCCTCGCCGATCACCAGGTCGAGCTCGTAATCCTCCATCGCCGGATAGAGGATTTCCTCGACCCCGGGCGACAGCCGGTGGATCTCGTCGATGAAGAGCACGTCGCGCGGCTCCAGATTGGTCAGGATCGCCGCGAGATCGCCGGCCTTGGCCAGCACCGGCCCCGAGGTCGAGCGGAAGTTCACGCCCAATTCGCGCGCCACGATCTGGGCCAGCGTGGTCTTGCCGAGGCCGGGCGGGCCGGAGAACAGGACATGGTCCAGCGCCTCGCCGCGCGCCTTGGCGGCCTGGATGAAGATCGAAAGGTTCTCCCGCGCCTGCGCCTGCCCGACGAACTCCGCGAGCCGCTTGGGCCGCAGCGAGGATTCGAGCGAGTCTTCCTCGGAACGCTCCGGCGTCACGAGGCGGTCGGGCGCGGATTTCGGTTTCGCGGCCATCACGCTTCCCACGGATTGACGACGGCGAGGCCATCGAAGCGGAAATGCTTCACGTTGCGTGTGACGAATGCAAAACCATGGACCAAGGCGGTCGCGGCCAACTGCGCGTCCGCGGTTTGCGCCTTCGGATAGGCGGCCCTGAGATAACCCCATTGCCGGGCCACGAGATCGTCCAGCACGACAATCTGGCCCGCGAAACGGCGCTCGATATCGGCGATCCAGGAATTGAATTTTCGCTGCTCTGCGACATCGGCGAGGCGCGCCGAACCGTAATGCAGTTCCCCCAGCGTGATCGCGCTTACGAAAAGCCTCGCGGGGTCCTGGTATCTGAACCAGGTGACCACCGACGGATCCGGACGCGGCCTGACACCCTCCGAAAGAACACAAGTGTCGATCAGATACATCAGAAAACTTTTTTCGGCTTGTCACGCGGACGGGGCGGGACCTTGAAGCCGGGTATCTTGGGCGCGGAAAGCCACCAGTCGACCAACGTCATCGGCTTCCGTTTGCTTCTGCGCGTCTCCTTGATCAACCGCACTTCGAATTTCGGCTTGCCGCGATAGGTGATGATCTGCGGCGCGGTCTCGGCCTCGCGGAGGAATTCGGAGAATCGCGCCTTGGCGTCCTGCACCGGCCATCCCTTGTCCATGTCCGCCTCCTGACTAGTCTGACTAGTCAGATAGTAGCTCACCGTCCCATCGCCCGCAAACTTTCGCGGATCAGCGCGTCCACCGGCGCGGCCTGTCCCAGATCGTTCGCGGCGCGCGCGACGGATTCCGCCGCCACGCCTTGGCTGTAGCCGAGCTTGACCAAGGCGGCGACCGCGTCGGCCTCGGGCCCGCGCGGCGCGATCGCGGCGACATGCCCGCCTTCCTCGCCATGACCGCGCAGCATCATCGCCGGGGCCTTGTCCTTGAGCTCGGTCACGATGCGCAGCGCCAGTTTCGGCCCCACGCCCTGCGCCTTGCCGATCATCGACTTGTCCGACAGCGCCAGCGCGCGTTCGAGTTCGCGCGACGACAGCGCCGAGAGCACGTTCAGCGCCACGCGCGCGCCGACATTCTGCACGGTCTGCAACAGGCGGAACCATTCGCGCTCCTCCGCGGAATGAAATCCGTAGAGCCGGATCGCGTCGTCCGACACCTTGGTCTCGATCATCAGCGCGGCGTGCGCGCCGGCCGACAGTTTCGCCAGCGTCGCGGATGGGCACTGCACCAGATAGCCGACGCCGCCGACATCGAGGATGCAGTGATCCTCCGCCACGCTGTCGACGATCCCTGTCAGCTTTCCGATCATGAAAGTTCTCCGATCGGCGCGCGCGCTAACGGCGAACCGGCTTCCACTTCGCCGGCGCGCGCTTGCGCCACCAGTATCCGCGCCCGGGTTCCGGCGAGGTGGGCATGGGCGATGGCGCAGGCGAGCGCGTCGGCGGCATCGGCCTGTTCGACGCGGCAGGTCGGCAGCAGCCGCTTCACCATCGCCTGGACCTGTTCCTTCTGGGCATGGCCGACCCCGACGACGGATTTCTTGATGTGGTTGGGCGCGTATTCGGCGATCTCCAGCCCGGCCTGCGCCGCGGCGAGCAGCGCCACCGCGCGGGCATGGCCGATCTTGAGCGCCGCCGACGGATCCTTGGCGACGAAGGCCTGCTCCACCGCGATCGCCGCCGGCCGTTGCGCCGCGATCACTTCCGACAGCGCGCGATGCAGCGCCAGCAGCCGCCCGCCGAGGCCTTCGCTCGCACGGGTGACGATCACGCCATGCGCGATGTGGTCGAGCCGCGAGCCCGTCACCGCGATCACGCCCCAGCCCATCCGGGCAAGCCCCGGATCGAGTCCAAGAATGCGAATCGGCGCGGTCATCGCAGCTTTGTACTCTTTATGTTCGACCGCGCGCCAGCGCTCAGAACAGGGCGTTGAACGCCTGGACCGCGGCGGCGGGGCCGGCGGGATGGTCCCACACGCCGCTCGACACCGCGAGGAAGTCGGCGCCGGCTTCGATCAGCGGCGCCGCGTTCTCCACCGTGATGCCGCCGATGGCGACGCACGGCACCACCATCATCTCGCCCCACCAGCGCAAGGTTTCGATCTCGGCGCGCGCCTTCGCCTCCTTGGTCGCGGTCGGAAAGAACGCGCCGAAGGCGACATAGTCCGCACCGGCCTCCGCCGCCTCCATCGCGAGATGCCTAGAGTCGTGGCAGGTCACGCCGACGATGGCGTTCTTGCCCACGATGAGGCGCGCCTCGGCATAGCTCGCATCCTCCTGGCCGATGTGCACACCGTCGCAGCCGAGCGCGCGCGCGAGGTCCGGCCGGTCGTTGAGGATGAACGCCACGTCGCGCTTCTGCGCGATGGGCATGAGGATTTCCGTGGCGCGGCGGATTTCGTCATCCGCCACGTCCTTCAGGCGAAGCTGCAACGAGGCGACATCGCCGGCGTCCAGAGCGCGCTTCAGCGTCTCGGCGAAAGCCTTCGCCTCCAGCCTCGGCGGCGTGATGAGATAGAGCCGGCAGCGTTCGGTCATCGGGGTCGGATGAGCATACAGAGCAAAAAATTTCTACGATCTTCGGCCGGAGCGCCGCCATCAAACACGACGGTTGCCGTGACAGCCAGTTCGATCGCTTGAAGGGCATCCGACTTTGTAAACCGGACCTGCGGATCGTAGTCGGCAAGATGGCGAGACTTCTGGAGCTCGACGAAATTCCGAGCGACTATCTTTATGCTTCCATGAAACCGCGTTGAGCCCAAGGCTTCCGCGTATTTTTGCGGTAGCTGATCCTTCGAGGCGAGTTCGCAAATTCTGCGGATTTCCGAATGTTCGAATGCTCTGTACAATTGGCGGTAGGCGACGGAATTTCTCGCCCTCCTCGATGTTCCGATGAGATCGTCGGCCGCAGCCTTCAGGAATGAATGAAACACACTGTAGTAGGAGGCGGAAATCGCCCTGCGCAATGCGGTCTGGCTCGGTTTTCCGCTTCTGGTTCGAATTATCGCTTTCGCGTGAAAAATAAGCGCGCGAGAATCCATCCGGTCAAGCCGCCAAGTCTTTGGCTTCCTCGGCCGTCAAAAAGCGAAGATGTGGTGACCGTTCCTCCCCGGATTTCCGTAAATCGGACAAAATGCGCGCTTGAACCTCGGAGAGCTTCTCGCCTCTCAGGCGAATAGACCCCTTGCCTTGGAAAATAATTGCGATCCCGAGGTCAGACGGAAAAGTCAGCCCCTTCCTGTTGACTTCTACACGGTCAATCTTCGCCTTGGGCAATACCTCTCGAACCGTCGTAGTCACGATTTCGGCGATCTTGGATCGCGATAGGGGCTGAACGTCATCCATGGCGAACCATACCACGCAGAAGCCGATTATGCTGCTTTTTTCTCCTCGGCCGCCGTCCATTTGCCGAGCGCGGCCAGGCTGTTCATCCGGGCGCGGTGCAGGAACGCGGCCTGCGCCGCCGCGACGTTTTCCTTTTTGCCCGACCACGCCTTCTGCGGCGCGGCCTGCAGCGCGCGGCCGTAGGAGAAGGTCAGCGCCCAGGGCAGCTTGTGCCGCGCGTTCATCGCCGAAAGATGCGCCGTCGCGTCCTCGTCCGACTGGCCGCCGGAGAGGAAGGCGACGCCCGGCACCGCGGTCGGCACGCAGCGCTTGAGCACCTCGATCGTGCGGTCGGCGACCTCGTCCACGCTCGCCTGCTTGGCGGACTTGATGCCCGGCACGATCATGTTCGGCTTCAGCACGATGCCTTCGAGCGCGACGTTCGCGTAATAGAGCTGCTGGAAGACCTCCTTCAGCACCCATTCGGTCACCGACGCGCAGGTGTCGATGTCGTTGTCGTAGTCCATCAGGACTTCCGGCTCGACGATCGGCACGATGCCGTTCTCCTGCGCCAGCGCCGCGTAACGCGCGAGCGCCTGCGCGTTGGCGGCGACGGAATTGTAGGTCACCTTCGTCGGATTATAGGTCGCGCGCCATTTCGCGAAGCGGGCGCCGAGCTTGTGGTATTCGACGAAGCGCTCGCGCAGCCCGTCGAGCCCCTCGGTGATCGTCTGGTCGGGATCGAGCGCCATCGGCTTGGCGCCGGCATCGACCTTGATGCCCGGCACCGCGCCCGACGTCTCGATCAATTCGACCAGCGGCGTGCCGTTGCCGTCGGCGGATTTCTGGCGGATCGTCTCGTCGAACAGGATGACGCCGCCGATATAGTTCTTCATCGCCGCGTCGGTGCGGAACAGAAGCTCGCGATAGTCGCGCCGGTTCTCCTCGATATTGGCCACGCCGATCTTGTCGAAGCGCTTCTTGATGGTGGAGGTGCTCTCGTCCGCGGCCAGGATGCCCTTGCCGCCGCCCGTCATCTTGATCGCGATCGCGTTCAGTCCCGCGAGATCCATGCAACACCCCCAATTGCGCCCGGTTTCGGGCGTTCAGCCTTTGCCCAGGGCCGCCACGCCGGGCAGATCCTGTCCTTCGAGCCATTCTAGAAAAGCGCCGCCCGCTGTCGAGACATAGGTGAAGTCGTCGGCCACCCCTGCGGCATTCAGCGCCGCCACCGTGTCGCCGCCGCCCGCGACCGAGAGCAGGTCGCCGGCCGTCGTCGCGTCCGCCACCATGCGCGCCGCCGCCTTGGTTCCGACGTCGAACGGCCGGGTCTCGAAGGCGCCGAGCGGGCCGTTCCACACCAGCGTGCGGGTTCCCGCGAGGCGCTTGCCGAACGCGTCCAGGCTCTTGGGCCCGACGTCCAGGATGATGTCGGTCTTGCCGACGTCATGGATGTCGACGGTGCGATGCGGCGCGTCGGCCTTGAACTCCTGCGCCACGACGACGTCGACGGGCAGCATCACGGCGCAGCCGCTGTCGGCCGCGAGGCGCACGACGCGCAGCGCGGTCTCGACATGGTCGCGCTCGACCAGCGACTTGCCGACCTCCAGGCCCTCGGCGGCGAGAAAGGTGTTGGCCATCGCGCCGCCGATCACCAACGCGTCCACGCGCTTCACGAGATTCTCCAGCAGCGCGATCTTGGTCGACACCTTGGCGCCGCCGATCACCGCCATCACCGGCCGCGCCGGATCGCCCAGCGCCTTGTCCAGATGCTTGAGCTCCTGCTCCATCGAGCGGCCGGCCGCGTGCGGCAGCAGATGCGCCAGCGCCTCCGTCGTGGCATGGGCGCGATGGGCGGCGGAGAACGCGTCGTTGACGTAGATGTCGCCCAGGCTCGCGATCTGTTTGGCGAAATCGATGTCGTTCTTCTCTTCGCCGGCATGGAAGCGCGTGTTCTCCAGCAGGAGAACGTCGCCGTCCTTCAGCTTCGCCACGGCGGACTTCGCCACCTCGCCGATGCAGTCCTCCGCGAAGGCGACCGGCTTGCCGACGGCCTGGGCCAGCGGCGCCGCGACCGGCTTCAGCGACATCGACGGCACGATTTTGCCCTTGGGCCGGTCGAAATGGGAAAGCACGATCACGCGCGCGCCCTTGTCGGCGAGTTCGCGGATGGTCGGCGCCTGGCGCTCGATGCGCGAGGCATCGGTGACATGGCCGTCCTTCATCGGCACGTTCAGGTCGGCGCGCACCAGCACGCGCTTGCCGCGGACATCGAGGTCGTCGAGGGTTTTGAAGGAAGGCATGTCACTCCATCCCACCCTCCCCTTGAGGGAGGGTCGATAAAATTCGGAGCGGTGAGTAGCAACCGCGTACGAACAAGAATTTTTCGGGGAGGGGTCGCGCTCCACGACCGGACCCCTCCCCGAAATTTGCTTCGCAAATTTCGACCCTCCCTCAAGGGGAGGGTAGTGTCTTCTAAATCAGCTTCCCCATCACCACCGCGATGTCGGCCATGCGGTTGGAGAAGCCCCATTCGTTGTCGTACCAGGCCAGGACGCCGGCGAGATTGCCGCCGATCACCTTGGTCTCGGGCAGCGCCACCGAGGCCGACGCCGGATTGTGGTTGAAATCGCTGGAGACCAGCGGCGCCTCGACGATGTCGAGGATGCCCTTGAGCGATCCGGCGGAAGCGGCCTTCATCGCGGCGTTGATTTCCTCCACCGTGGTGTCGCGCTTGGCGACGATCTTGAGATCGACCAGCGACACGTTCGGCGTCGGCACGCGCACGGAAATGCCGTCGAGCTTGCCCTTGAGCTCCGGCAGGACCAGGCCGATCGCCTTGGCGGCGCCGGTCGAGGTCGGGATCTGCGACAGCGCGGCGGCGCGGGCGCGATAGAGATCCTTGTGCAGCGTATCCAGCGTCGGCTGGTCGCCGGTGTAGGAATGGATCGTGGTCATGAAGCCCTTCTCGATCCCGATCGTGTCGTTCAGGACCTTGGCCACCGGCGCCAGGCAGTTCGTCGTGCACGAGCCGTTCGAGACGACGATGTGATCCTTGGTCAGCTTCTCATGGTTGACGCCATAGACGACCGTCAGGTCGGCGCCGTCGGCCGGCGCGGAAACCAGCACCCGCTTGGCGCCCGCCTTCAAATGCGCCGAGGCCTTGTCCTTGGTGGTGAAGAGGCCGGTGCATTCCAGCGCGATGTCGACGTCCAGCGCCTTGTGCGGCAGCTCGGCCGGGTCGCGATGCGCGGTGATCTTCACCTTGTGGCCGGCCGCGATGATGTAATCGCCGTCGACCGTCACATTGGCGGGGAAGCGCCCATGCACCGAATCGTAGCGCAGCAGATGCGCGTTGGTCTCGACCGGACCGAGGTCGTTCGCCGCGACGACTTCGATGTCGCGCCGCCCGCTTTCCACGATGGCGCGGAACACCAGGCGCCCGATGCGGCCGAAGCCATTGATTGCGACACGGATGGCCATTCTCTCTTCTCCCAACAGACTTGTGCCGCCCCAACCCCGGGGAGGCCGATCAATGCCTTGCCTTCAGCGCCTCTTTCGCCGCCGCCGCGACGGCGTCCGGCGTGAGGCCGAAATGCTTGTACACGTCTTTATAGGGCCCGCTGGCGCCGAAACCATGCATTCCGACAAACCGGCCATGCGGCCCGATATAGCGGTCCCAGCCCTCGCGCACGCCGGCCTCGACCGCGATCCTCACCGTATGCTTGCCGAGCACGGCGTCGCGCTCCGCCTCGGATTGCTGTTCGAACAGGCTCCAGGCCGGCAGCGACACGACGCGCGCCGCGATCCCATCCTTGCCCAACAAGTCTTGCGCCTGGATCGCCAGGCTCACTTCCGATCCCGTCGCCAGCAGAGTCACTTTCGCGCCCTCGGCGCCCGCGATCTCGTAGGCGCCTTTCGCCGTCAAATTCTCTCCGATGCTCGCGGCGGAGCGGAGCGTCGGCACGTCCTGGCGCGAGAAGACCAGAAGGCTCGGGCCGGTTGTATGATTCAGCGCAATGTCCCACGCCTCGACCGTTTCCACCGCGTCGGCGGGGCGGATGACGAGAAGATTGGGAATCGCGCGCAACGCCGCCAGGTGCTCGACCGGCTGGTGCGTCGGCCCATCCTCGCCCACGCCGATGGAATCGTGTGTCATCACGAAGACGACGCGGATGCCCATCAGCGCCGCGAGCCGGATCGACGGGCGGCAATAATCGGAGAACACGAGGAAGGTGCCGCCATAGGGGATGATCCCGCCATGCAGCGCCATGCCGTTCATCGCCGCCGCCATGCCGTGCTCGCGGATGCCGTAATGGACATAGCGGCCGGCGTAGTCGCCCGGCTTGATCTCGGTGATGTTCTTGGTCTTGGTGTTGTTGGACGGCGTCAGGTCCGCCGAGCCGCCGACCGTGGTCGTCAGCACGCCGTTGACGACTTCGAGCACCTTCTCCGAGGTGCGCCGCGTGCCGGCATTGGGCTTCTCCGCCGCGAGCTTGGCCTTCAATTCGCCGAGCGCCTTGCCGAGTTCGGCCGGGATCGCGCCGCTCATCGTCGCGTCGAATTCGCCCGCCTTGTCGGATGTCGCCTTGCGCGCGGTCCACGCCTCGCGCGCGGCCTTGCCCTTGGTGCCGATCTTGCGCCAAGCGTCCAGCACGCCGTCCTCCAGCGCGAAGGCCTCGCCCGGCAGGCCGAGCGCCTTCTTGGCGCCGGCGATCTCCTCGGCGCCGGGCGCGTCGGAATGGGCCTTCTGCGTGCCGGCGCGGGTGGGAAAGCCGAAGCCGATGATCGTCTTGCAGGCGATCAGGACCGGTGTCTCGCTCGCCTGCGCGTCGGTGAGGGCGCGGAACACTTCCTGGGCGTTGTGGCCGTCGCAGAGCGTGGTCCGCCACCCGGCCGCCTCGAAGCGCTCGATCATGTTGCCGGTCTCGGACAGCGACAGCGCTCCGTCGATCGTGATGTTGTTGTCGTCCCACAGGACGACCAGGTTCTTGAGCCTCAGATGCCCCGCCAGATGGATCGCCTCGTGGCTGATGCCCTCCATCAGATCGCCGTCGCTGGCGATGACATAGGTCTTGTGGCCGACCAGCGCGTCGCCGAAGCGGGCGTTGAGGATGCGCTCGGCCAGCGCCATGCCGACCGCGTTGGCGATGCCCTGGCCGAGCGGGCCGGTGGTGGTCTCGATACCTGGGATGTGGCCGTGCTCGGGATGGCCGGCGCAGGGGCTGTCGACCTGGCGGAAGCGCTTGATGTTCTCCAGCGTGATCCCCGGATAGCCGGTCAGCCAGAGCAGGGAATAAAGCAGCATCGAGCCATGGCCGCCGGAGAGCACGAAACGGTCGCGGTCCGGCCAGGCCGGATCGGCGGGGTCGTATTTCAGGAAGCGGGAAAACAGGACGGTGGCCACGTCGGCCATGCCCAGGGGCAGGCCCGGATGGCCGGATTTGGCCTGTTCCACCGCGTCCATGGCGAGGCCGCGGATGGCGTTGGCGAGGCGCCTGGTCTCGGCCTGCTCCGGCGGAGCCTTGTCCTGGTCCATGTAAACTTCTCCGCAACGGGACTTGGCCTTAGCGAGGCTGCTCGGTCCCCGTCAAGGGCGCTCCGCTGCGCCCGCGAAGGCGCGCCTTCCGACAACTTTCCACGGGCCCAAACGCTGCCCCGGAACTTGCGCCTTTTGCGCGTTGCCGCACGCGGCGCACAAGCCTAAGGTCCCGCCCGACCTGCAAGATGACTCGCGAAGATGAAGAGGCCCGCATGACGAGGCTCGAAACCGCGCAGCAGCGCTTCGAAGCGACGCTCGGCATATTGGAAGCCAAGGCGGCGCAGATTCCGGCGCTCAGGGCCTCCGCCGCCGATCTGCGCGCCAAGGTCGCCGAACTCGGCGAGGAGCGCGAGCGCCTGCTGGCGCGCATCGCCGAGCTGGAAGAAGAGAACCGCGCCCTGGCCGGCCTCACCGAGGAAGTCGAGGACCGCCTCGACGGCGCGATCGGCGAGATCCGCAGCGCGCTCGGCCGCTGAAGGAGACGTCCATGCCTCTGGTCAATGTCATGGTGAATGCCCGCGCCTACACCATCGCCTGCGACGACGGCGAGGAAGATCATCTGCGCGACCTGGCGGGCCATGTCGACGCCAAGGTGAAGGAACTGCTCGCCAGCGTCGGCCAGGTGGGCGAGACCCGCCTGCTCCTGATGGCGGCGCTGCTGATCGCCGACGAGCACCACGAGGCGACGGCGCAGCTGCATCTGCGCAACGAGGAACTCGCCGGGCTTCGCGGCACGCAGGACGATGTGAGCGGCCGGCTCGATCAGGCGGAAACCGCCGCCGCCGGCGCCTTCGAGGCGGCGAGCAAGCGGATGGAAGAGATCTCGGAAAAGCTGGGCGCGGCGTAGCGCGGAAACCCCGTTCGCGCCGCCGCCGTTTCATTCGCCTGTCGGCTGACCTATATTGGGGACGGACGGATACTGCTCCGCGCGTCAGGTTAGCGATGCCCAGGGGCCTTAATGGTACTCACCGGGAGCTGTCCCTGGCCAGGATCGTGGTCTTGGTCATATGGCGCCCACCTGCACTTGCAGGCCCGTGAGGATCCAAACACCAACGGCGATAGCGGTTCCGTCCACTTTCATTTCGAGAGCGGTGCCACTCCCACCCTCCCCTTGAGGGAGGGTAAGCTCCGATCGATGTCCAAACCCGCCCTCCGCGCCGCCGCCCGCCGCCATCGCGCGACGCTGACGCGCGCCGACTATGCCGACGCCATCGCGCGCTTCGCGGGCGATCTCGATCTCGCGTCGGGCGCCGTCGTCGCCGGCTATTTCCCGTTCCGCGACGAGGCCGATCCGCGCGCGCTGATGGCGGCGCTGGCCGCGAAGGGCCATGGCCTCGCTTTGCCCTCGGTCGAGCCGGACCGGCCGCTCACCTTCCGCGCCTGGAAGACGGGCGATGCGATGCACGCCTCCGCCTATGGCATTCCCGAACCGCTCCCGGGCGCGCCCGAAGCGGTTCCCGCTCTCGTGCTGGTGCCGCTGCTGGCCTTCGACGCGGCGGGTCACCGTCTCGGCTATGGCGGCGGCTTCTACGATAGAACGCTGGCCGCGCTGAAAGGCGTCGCCGCCATCGGTATCGCCTATGCCGGCCAGGAAGTGCCCGCTTTGCCGCGCGAGGACCACGACCATCCGCTCGACGCGGTGATCACCGAGCTCGGACTGCGACGTTTCCCGCCCCGCGCCTGAAACCCGCGCCCTTCGCTTTTCGCGCCGCCTTTGTGATAAGGAGCGGCCATGCGTATCCTGTTCATCGGCGACATCATGGGAAAGCCCGGCCGCGACGTCGTCGCCGCGGAACTGCCCCGGCTTCGCGAGGCGCTCGGCCTCGATCTCGTCATCGCCAATGGCGAGAACGCGGCCGGCGGCTTCGGCCTCACCCAGGCCATCGCGCGCGAGTTCTTCGCGACCGGCATCGACGTGATCACCACCGGCAATCACTGGGCCGACCAGAAGGAGATCCTCTCCTTCATCGGCGACGAGGATCGCGTCCTGCGCCCGCTGAACTACCCCAAGGGCACGCCGGGGCGCGGCGCGAATCTCTACCAGACCCGCAAGGGCGAGCGCGTGTTGGTGATCAACGCGATGGGCCGGGTGTTCATGGACGCGCTGGACGATCCCTTCGCCGGCGTCGACGCCGAATTGTCGGCCTGCCCGCTCGGCGAAGCGGCGGACGCCATCGTGGTCGACATGCACGCCGAAGCGACGAGCGAAAAGATGGCGATGGGCCAGTTCTGCGACGGGCGCGCCAGCCTGGTGGTCGGCAGCCACAGCCATATCCCGACCGCCGACGCGCAGATCTTTCCCGGCGGCACCGCCTATCAGACCGACGCCGGCGCCTGCGCCGATTACGACAGCGTGATCGGGATGGAGAAATACCAGCCGGTGCAGCGTTTCGTGACCAAGATGTCGACCGGCCGCTTCACCCCGGCGACCGGCCCGGCAACGCTGTGCGCCGTGTTCGCGGAAACCAATGTGAAGGGCCTGGCGACACGCATCGAGCCGGTGCGGCTCGGCGGCCGGCTGAAGCCGGCGATGCCGGTGAGCTAAGGCACCGCAACAAACCGTGCTACGCTTCAATCGATGACGATATCGCTTGAAACGATCTTGGAAATCCTTCGCGCCAACGAGGCAGTGTTGCGGCCGCGTGGCGTGCGCCATGCCGCCATATTCGGCTCGATGGCTCGCGGGGACGCACGCGGCGACAGCGACGTAGATATTCTTGTCGAACTGGAAGACGGCAAACCGTCCGGCATTTTCGAATATGTGAGGCTTCGACTTGATGTCGGCGCGTTGCTCGGCCGCAGGGTCGATCTCGTGGAAGACAAGGCGCTCAAGCGAATGCGCGGCGAGGTGCTGCGGGACAAAGTGGATGCCTTTTAACGTCCTGAACCTGAAGTTCGCCAAATTCAAAACAGAAAAGGTGTCATGGCCCGCGAATGCGGGCCACCCAGTTGACATCTCCTCCGACGGTGCGGATTTCACCTGGGTCCGCCGCATTCGCGGCGGATGACACCGGGTGGTGCGAACTGCTGCCTCGGGACATTGGCGACGAACGCCTCGCGCGGCGATTGCTGGCAATATATGAAAACATCGCTTGAGCGGTTAACTGGATTCGTTCGGTTTGCGCCCAAATGCAATCATCGATGTAATTTTGGGTATTATCCGCGCCGCCATCGCGGTTGAAAGACGCGTGGCGCGGCACGATGCTCACCGCAACAGCCATCCTTGGAGGAATCCACACATGGAATATCGTCAATTGGGGCGTTCCGGCTTCAACGTCCCGGTTCTCAGCTTCGGCACCGGCACGTTCGGCGGCAAGGGCGAACTCTTCAAGGCCTGGGGCGGGTTGGACGATGCCGAGGCCACCCGTCTCGTCGATGTCTGCCTCGACCATGGCCTGACCATGTTCGACTCGGCCGACATTTACTCCGCCGGCGAATCCGAGAACGTGCTGGGCGCCGCGATCAAGGGCCGCCGCGACAAGGTCCTGATCTCCACCAAGGCGACGTTCCGCGCCGGCGAAGGGCCCAACGATCTCGGCTCCTCGCGCTTTCACCTGACGCGCGCCGTCGAGGGTTCGCTGAAGCGGCTCGGCACCGACCATATCGATCTCTTCCAACTGCACGGCTACGACGCCAAGACGCCGCCGGAAGAAGTGCTCTCGACGCTCGACACGCTGATCCGCGCCGGCAAGATCGGCTATATCGGCGTCTCCAATTTCTCCGGCTGGCACCTGATGAAGGCGCTGGCGGTGGCCGACAAATACGGCCTGCCGCGCTATGTCGCCAACCAGACATACTATTCGCTGATCGGCCGCGACTATGAGTGGGAGCTTCTGCCGCTCGGCCTCGACCAGGGCCTCGGCGCGGTGGTGTGGTCGCCGCTCGGCTGGGGCCGGCTCACCGGCAGGATCCGCCGCGGCCAGCCCTTGCCGGACACCAGCCGCCTGCACAAGACCGCCGAAATGGGCCCGCCGGTGCCTTACGAGCATGTCTACAAGGTGGTCGACGCGCTGGACATCGTGGCGAAGGAGGTCGGCAAGACCGTGCCGCAGGTGGCGCTGAACTGGCTGCTGCAGCGCCCGACCGTGTCGACCGTGGTGATCGGCGCGCGCAACGAGCAGCAGCTCAAGGACAATCTCGGCGCCATCGGCTGGAACCTGACGCCCGAGCAGGTGAAGGTGCTGGACGTGGCGAGCGCGGTCACGCCGCCCTATCCCTATTGGCACCAGAAGCAGTTCAAGGAACGCAACCCGTTCCCGACGCGGGTGTGAGTTTCCGCATCGTATTTTTCGAAGCTGCTTTCCCTCCACCGTCATTGCCCGGCTCGTCCGGGCAATCCATTTTCTTTCGAGAGGAAGATGGATCGCCCGCATGAAGCGGGCGATGACGGTTTAGGGGGTGATCCAGCCGCCCCTGGGTCTATGCCGCTTGCGCCAGCACAGCGTTGCCGGCATCGACGCCATCCAGCGTCGCGGCCACCGCGTGGACCACGCTGGCGATGCGGACCGCGGCCTGGACCTGCTCGGCGCTGACGCCGTGCTCGCGCAGGACCTTCTCATGGCTGTCGATGCACATGCCGCAGCCATTGATCGCCGACACCGCCAGCGACCACAACTCGAAGTCCGCCTTCTCGACGCCCGGCTTGGCCATCGCGTTCATCCGCAGGCGCGCCGGCATGGTCTTGTAGTCCGGCGCCGAGGCCAGATGCGTGAAGCGGTAATAGACGTTGTTCATCGCCATGATCGCGGCGGCGGCCTGCGCCGCGCCGAGCGCCTCGGGCGAGAGCTTCGGCGCGAACTCGGCGAGGATCGCCGCGGTGGTTTCGGCGTTGCGCGCCGCAATGGCCGAGACGATGAAGGCGCCGGCCTTCTGCTGCTCCGTCAGCACGCTCTCCGCCGCCAGCGACGACAGGTTGAGCTTGAGGTCCTTGGCATAGTCCGGCAGGCGGGATTTCAGATGTTCGAGAGACATTTCAATTTCCTTTGTTCGAAGCATGAAAGGCCCGCCTCCCCCGCGCGTGCGAAGCACGCTGGCGGGGGAGGTGCCCGTAGCCGCGTTGGCGGCGAAGGGCGGAGGGGGCCTTAATCAAGCCGCCTTCAGTACGTCATCGCCCTTCTGCCAGTTGCACGGGCAGAGCTCGTCGGTCTGCAGCGCGTCGAGCACGCGCAGCACTTCCTGCGGATTGCGCCCGACATCGAGGTCGGTGACGTAGACGAAGCGGATGACGCCTTCCGGATCGACGATGAAGGTGGCGCGCTGCGCGACGCCGGCCTTCTGGTCGATGATGCCCAGCGCCCCGGTCAGCTCGCGCTTGATGTCGGCCAGCATCGGGAAGGGCAGCGTCTTCAGGTCGGCATGGTTCTGCCGCCAGGCGAGATGGACGAACTCGCTGTCGACCGACACGCCATAGACCACCGCGTCGCGGTCGTTGAACTCGCCATTGAGCTTGCCGAAGGCGGCGATCTCGGTGGGGCAGACGAAAGTGAAGTCCTTCGGCCAGAAGAACACGATCTTCCACTTGCCGGCATCGCTCGCCTGGGTGAAGTCGGCAAAGGCGGTCTTGGGGTCGGTGGAAACGACGCCGGTGAGGGCAAAGTCGGGGAATTTGTCGCCGATACGCAGCATGGGAGGGCTCCTGAAGGGTTGAGGCTGTATTGCGAGTGAAACTTAGAACTATTCCATTCTGAGTCAAGGACCGGCCGTTGCGACAGGCTGCCACCGCTGTCGCCGGCCGCGCGCCGATTTGTTTGCGTCCCGGACGAAATCTGATATCTTGTTCCTGATTTGTTCAAAGGATCGATTGTGCGCATAGAAGGCGTCCCAGGACCGCATCGCGCAGCCTCCGAAGGGAGGTTGTCCTTGCTCTTTTGCCTTGGGAATCATTCGCTTAACGCAGCTTTGGACGATTGGAACGGCAAAATCGCATCGAAGGGGCCTTCGCCGGCCGTCCCGGAAACGATCTTGCGCGACAAACCCTTGAATACTTTGCCCGCCCCCGGCTATCTCACCCGCCGCACCCACGAGACAGCCATGGCCGGTCATTCCCAGTTCAAGAACATCATGTTCCGCAAGGGCAAGCAGGATAAGGAGCGCTCCAAGCTCTTCTCCAAGCTCAGCCGCGAGATCACCGTCGCCTCCAAATCGGGCCTGCCCGACCCCAACCACAATCCGCGCCTGCGCACCGCGATCATCGCCGCCAAGGCGGAGTCGATGCCCAAGGACAACATCGAACGCGCGATCAAGAAGGGCCAGGGCGGCGACGCCGAGAATTACGACGAGGTCCGCTACGAGGGCCGCGGCCCCGGCGGCGTGGCGCTGATCGTCGAGGCGCTGACCGACAATCGCAACCGCACCAGCGCCGACGTGCGCTCGACCTTCTCGAAGTTCGGTGGCGAGATGGTGGCGAACAACTCGGTCGCCTTCCTGTTCAACCATGTCGGCCAGATCGTCTATCCCAAGGACAAGGCCAGCGACGATGCGATGCTCGAACTCGCCATCGAGACCGGCGCCGACGAAGTCGTCTCCACCGACGAGGCACACGAATTCCTGACCAGCCTCGACCAGTTCATCGCCGTGCGCGACGCGCTGGAGGCCAAGCTGGGCGCGCCCTCCTCCGCCGGATTTGTCTGGCGCCCTCAGAACACGGTCGCGGTGAAGGACGAGGCGGGCGAGAGCCTGGTCAAGCTGATCGAAACGCTGGACGACCACGACGACGTGCAGAACGTTTACGGCAATTACGAATTGTCCGACGCGCTGATGGCGAAGCTTTCGTCGTAATTTCGGGACGGGTGACATCGGGCTCCTCGCCTGCTATCACCCGCGCGCTCTTTGTCAGTTTGAACCTGGGAACGCGCCCTAAACCGGCGCCGCATGCGACTATGGCCAAGATCACCGGCAACGAAATCTCGCCCGGCACGCTGATCGAATACGACGGCGGGCTGTGGGTCGCGGTCAAGACGGCGAAGGTCAAGCCCGGCAAGGGCGGCGCCTACAACCAGGTCGAACTGAAGCACATCATCCAGGGCACCAAGCTGAACCAGCGCTTCCGCTCCGACGAGGCGGTGGACGAGATCTATCTCGACAAGAAGGACTTCAACTTCCTGTATGCCGCCGGCGACATGCTGACCTTCATGGACGTGGAGACCTACGACCAGATCGAACTCCAGGCCGACTGGGTCGGCGACCAGGCCCAGTTCCTGGTGGACGGCATGAAGGTGATGCTGCAGCTCTATGAGGGCAAGCCGATCTCCATCAAGCTGCCGGCGCAAGTCACCCTTGAGGTCACCGAAGCCGATCCGGTGCTGCGGGGCGGCACCGCCGCGCCGTCCTATAAGAGCGCCAAGCTCGAAAACGGGATGACGGTCCAGGTGCCGCCCTTCATCGACGCCGGCACCAGGATCGTGGTCTCCACCGAAGACGGTTCCTACGTCAGGCGCGCCGAGTAATGCCCTATCTTTCCCCCGCCCTGAACGTCATGGTCGCCGCTGCGCGGAAGGTGGGCCGCGGGCTCATCCGCGACTATGGCGAGATCGAAAATCTTCAGGTGTCGATGAAGGGGCCGGCCGATTTCGTCTCCACCGCCGACAAGCGCACCGAGACCAAGCTGATCGAGGAGCTCACCAAGGCGCGCCCCGGCTACTGCTTTCTCACCGAGGAGACCGGCGTTATCGACGGGCCGGACAAGTCGCACCGCTTCATCATCGATCCGATCGACGGCACGACGAATTTCCTGCACGGCATCCCGCATTTCGCGATCTCGATCGGGCTGGAGCGCGACGGCGCGCTGGTGTCCGGCGTCATCTTCAATCCCGTCACCGACGAGATGTATGTCGCCGAGAAGGGCCATGGCGCCTATCTCAACGACAAGCGCCTGCGCGTCGCCGCGCGCAAGAAATTGAACGAGGTGATCCTGGCGACCGGCATCCCGTTCCTCGGCCGTCCCGGGCACGAAACCTTCGCGCACGAGCTGGCGGCGGTCATGGCGGTGACGGCTGGCGTGCGGCGCTTCGGCGCGGCGAGCCTGGATCTCGCTTATGTCGCGGCCGGCCGGTTCGACGGCTATTGGGAGCGCGGCATCAACGCCTGGGACGTGGCGGCCGGCATCCTGCTGGTCCGCGAGGCCGGTGGCGTGGTCACCGATCTCAATGGCGGGAGCGATTCGCTGAACGGCGGCCAGATCCTGGCCGCCAACGAATATCTGCACCCGTTGTTCCTCAAACTCCTCAAGGACGCGGGCCGCACGGCCAAAGGTTGAGGCGCGGGGCCGGGGCCATTATGGTCCGCACGCGAATAATGGGCTGAACCGGCGAATGAAACGCGCTTTCGCGCTCGGCGCGACGATTGTCCTCCTCTATACGGCGCCGGCGGCGAGCCAGGCGTATCCGGGCGAGGAAGTGACGGTGAACCCCGCTGCGCTCGGTCATGGCTATCTGCTCTATCCGGGCGGCAAGTACGGCCGCCAGGTCGGCAATCTTAGGCAACCGGGCGACAGGCCGGGGCCGATCCATCTGCACATGCCGGTAAAGCATCCCCATATCGCGCGGCGCGCCAAGGCCGCCGCGCCGCCGGTGGCGGTAGCTGGCGACGCCGGCTTGGCGACCTCGACGGACCAGTTCGCCAGCGCGCCGGACATGAACGGGGCCGCTCCAGCTCCAGCTCCAGTTCCCGCACCGACCCCGCCCAAGCGCGTGGCAAGGCAGACGCCGCCGCCGGCCGCAAGACCCGCCCCGGCACCGGCGACGTCGCCGCCCTCCTCCGCTTTCGACGCCGTGCCGGAAGACAGTGCGGCGCGGATCGGACCCTTGGCCGACGCCGGCCCGGCGCCAGCCAAACCGCGCCATGCCGCCAGCACGCCCCCCAAACCCGCCGCGGCCGAGCCCGACACCATCTTCACGGTAAGGCGAGTGGACGGGCCGCCGCCGCGCCGCACCGCCAGCGCAACACCGGCGCCCGCCAACACGACGGCGCCCGCGGGCGTGGCCGCCGGCCTGCGCAAACAAAGCTCGATTCCCTTCGCGCCCGGCGCGAGCAGCCCGGCCGGCCCGGACGTGAACGCGGTGCACACGCTCGCGACGGCGCTCAACGCGGCGCTCAATTCCGGCGCCCAGCATGTTCAGCTCAACGCCTATGGCGGGCCGCGCGGCGACAAGTCGTCGGACGCGCACCGGCTTGCGCTCAAGCGCGCCCTGGTGATCCGCGAATTGCTGATCGAAGACGGCGTGCCGGCGGAGAAGATCGACGTGCGCGCGCTGGGCGGCGCCGACGACAACGGACCGGCCGACCGGGTCGACGTCTTCGTCCAGGCCTAGGCGGGGTTCACATCGAGCCGGATATCGCGCGCCTCGCGGCCGAACGCGGTCAGGATCGCGATGGCGATGGCCGCGGCCACCGCCACGCCGAACAGCGCGAGCGAATAGTTCTCGCCATGGCTGTCCGCGATTCGGGTCTGCAGCACCAGATTGTAGGACGCGATGAAATTGCCGAGCTGGTAGACCGTGCCAGGGAACGTGCCGCGCGCGTCGGCCGGCGACAATTCGTTCAAATGCGCCGGGATCACGCCCCAGGCGCCCTGCACGAAGAACTGCATCAGGAAAGCGCCCAAGGCGAGCATCCCGGCGGTCTCGGAATAGGCCCATATCCAGGCAACCGGAATGGACAGCAGCGAGGCGACGATGATCGTGCGCCGGCGCCCGAAGCTCTGGCTCCACAATCCGAACGTCCAGCCGCCGAGGATCGCGCCGATATTGTAGAGGATCGCGATATTGCCGGTCGTATGCGTGTCGAATTTGTGCTGCACCTGCAGGAAGGTCGGATAGGCGTCTTGCGTGCCGTGGCTGTAGAAGTTGAACGCGGTCATCAGAACGATGGCGTAGAGCGCGAGCTTCCAGTGCTTGGCAAGAACGCTGAGCACCGTTCCGGTCCGCGCATGGTCGCGCGACCAGCCGGGCGATTCCGGCACATGGCGGCGGATGTAGAGGATCAGGAGCGCGGGAATGATCCCGACCAGGAACATGCCGCGCCAATGCAGCACATCGTAGAAATTGCGATAGACGATGCTCGCCAGTAGGTATCCCGTCGGATAGCCCGATTGCAGCAGGCCCGAAACGAGGCCCCGCGCTTCCGGCTTGACCGTCTCCATGGTGAGCGACGCACCGGTGCCCCACTCGCCGCCCATCGCGATGCCGAACAGCGCGCGGATGACGAGGAAGACGATGAGGTTGGGCGAGAAGGCGGTCGCGAAGCCGAGCACCGAATAGAGCGCGACATCGGCCATCAGCACGGGGCGCCGCCCGAAGCGATCGGCAAGCCGGCCGAAGAAGAAGGCGCCGAGCGGGCGCAGCGCGAGCGTCAGCGTCGTCGCCCAGGCGATGTCCGCCTTGCCGGCGCCGAACTCGGCCGCCACATCCTTGATGACGAAGACCATGAGGAAGAAATCGAACGCATCCAGCGTCCAGCCGAGATAGCTCGCGGCGACGACGTGCTTCTGGGTCGAGGTCCAGCCCTTCAGTGCATCCAATGCCATCTCTGCGTATCCCGGTCGTTCCCGCCGGGATCATATTGCACGAGATTCGGGGCTTGCGCCTGTTCCGTGACGTGTCGCCATGCGGCCCGCCAACCGGCGCCGCGTCAGGATACCGGTGATTTCGCCGCGTCGGCGAGGCGATTGATCTTCCGGAGCGGCGGGAACAGGGCCATCCACACGGCGACGACCGCCAAGGTGCCGATGCCGCCGATCACCACGGACAGGATCGTCCCGAACCAGTCCGCCGTGATGCCCGATTCAAACTCGCCAAGCTCGTTGGAGGCACCGATGAACAGCATGCTCACGGCGCTGACGCGGCCGCGCATCGCGTCGGGTGTGGCGTATTGGATGAGGGCGGAGCGCACGAAGACGCTGATCATATCCGAGGCGCCGAGCACCGCCAGCGCCACGAGCGAGACGAAGAAATTGGTCGACAGGCCGAAGACGATGGTGGCGACACCGAAGATCGCGACCGCAATGAACATGATCATGCCGGTGCGGCGCTGGATCGGCCAGCGCGCCAGGCTGAACGCCGTCAGCGCGGCCCCGACCGCGGGACCGCTGCGCAGCACGCCCAGCCCGATGGGTCCGGCATGCAGGATGTCTTTCGCATAGGCGGGCAGCAGCGCGGTGGCGCCGCCGAGCAGGACGGCGAACAGATCGAGCGAAATCGCGCCCAGCACGACGGGACGATGGCGCACGAAGTCGATGCCCTCGCGCACGCGCTCGATCCCCGAGGCACCGGTATCGACATGGGGCGGACGCTTTCGCCCGCCGAGCGACGCGGTCAGGAGCGAGGCCACGATCATCAGCACGAGGCTGACGGAGAAGGTCGTCATCGGCCCGAGCGCGAACAGGAAGCCGCCCAGCGCCGGACCGGCGATGGTCGCGGTCGTGAAGACGGAGGACGAGAGCGCGATGGCGCGCGGCAGCTTCTCCGGCGGGACGAGAAACGGTAGCAGCGACTGCGAGGCGGGTCCGTAGAAGCCGCGCGTGGCGCCGAACAGGATCAGCACCGCGTAATAGGGCCACGGAATCTGCGGCGCGAACAGGACGAGGATGAGAAAGAGACCGGAGCAGACGCTTTGCATCGCTTGCGTCGCGCTCAGCACCTTGCGCTGGTCGAAACGGTCGGCGATATCGCCGGCGGGCAACGTGAGAATGAACATCGGCCCGAACTGGCAAAGACCCACCAGGCCGAGCGCGAAGGTCGAATGGGTGATGTCGTAGACCTGCCAGCCGATCGCAACCGACTGTATCTGGAAGGCGATCGTCACGATGAAGCGGACGACGGCGAACACATAGAAATCGCGGTCGCGATAGACCGTAGGCGGGACGTCCGTCATGGCGGCCATGGAGCGCGATTGGGCGTGTGGGTCAAGCGCCGCCGCGCCGCCGCAGCCATTCGCCGCGCGCGATGCTCCAAATGTCGACTTCGAAATCCTTGCCGCCGGTGCGCAGCGTGCGCCGTTCGCCCTTCGTCTCGCCGATGCGCTCCGCGACCGCTTGCGACCCTTTGTTCTCAGGATCGATGCAGGAGATCATGCGATCGACCGGCTGGGTCAGGAACGCGTAATCGAGCGCAGTGATGGCCGCCTCGCTGGCATAGCCCTGGCCCCAATAGGGACGGCCGAGCGTCCAGCCGAGCTCCAGCGATGGCCAGCCTTCGGGATTGATGAGCCCGACACGGCCGACCAGGGCGCGGTCGGATTTGCGCTCCACCGCCCAGGTGCCGTAGCCGCGCATGTTCCAGTGGCCCATCGAGCCGGCGAGCGCGCGCCAGGCGTCGGTGCGTTCCATCACGCCGCCGAGGAATTTCATGACATCCGCGTCGGCATAAAATTGCGCGAGCGTATCGAAGTCGTCCGCCCGCCATTCGCGCAAGGTGAGCCGCTCGGTCTCGAGGCGCGGAATCATGTTCATCCTCCATTCACGGTGTTCGCATTTTCGGCGGCAACATCGGATTGCGCGACAGTCAGCGACAAAGATCACGGAAACTGTACCTCCTGTCGAGCAGTTCACGCTTGCGCAAGGCGGGGGACAGATACGATTTCTCTGGATGGGCACCGCCCGCAACCGATGGAGACGACAATGACGATTGGAAAGAAATTATTGGCGGCGGCTTTCGCGCTGTCGCTCGCCGCGCCGCTGGCGCTGACACCCGCCGAAGCCGCGCCGCATGGCGGCGGCATGATGTCGGGCCATCCCGATGCCTTTCATGACCACAATCGCCGGCCGGCCAACCGGCTTGAGCACCGTCCGCCCATGCCGCACGGCCATTATCACTGGCGCGCCGGCGCCTGGAATTGGCGCAACGGCGTGTGGGTGTGGGCGCCCGGCATCTGGATCCGCTTCTGACGCGTAAGGCCGCGAATCACGCGTTCGCGGATCGGACCGCCGTGTCCAGTCGTGTTAGTGCGGATGGAAAGCCGCGGGGCACGATGCGATCTTCGCATCGTCACGCGTGATTCTGTGATTCTGGGCCGCCTGCCGAGGCATTGCTTCAGGCATGGCGGCCCCCTTCTTTTCCGCCGGCGCGCTATCGCAGGTGGATGGTGATGGTGTTGGCGCCCGGCCGCAATTCGAACTTGGTCGCCTCGAAGGGCGGCTCGCTGAGTGTGGGCGACGCGTCGTTGGAGAAGCCGTATTTCTCGAGCGGCAACCCGATCCAGTTCATGTCGAACTCGCCGTTGCGGTTGAAATCCTGGAACAGCTTGACGGCATAGATGCCGGGCTTCACGGGCTTCAGCACGACGATCGTCTCGCCCGGCTTGGCGGGAACCACGGCGTCGATCGTCGCATCCGCATCCTGGCCCGAATAATTCTCCCGCGTGTACAGCGCGACGCGGACGTCGCCGCCGCGCGGGCTCACCTTCTCGACTTTGATGGTCAGCGTCGCGAGCGGCTCGGCGGCAGGTGCGGGGACGGCCGCGAGCGCGAATACGCCCGCGAGGAAGAGTCGAAGCACCTGTCCGTCCTTATCCGCCCCGCTCGCCTATGCCAGCCTGGGATCCAGCTTCTTGCAGGCGTCGATCAGGCCCTTCACCGAGTCGGCGGATTTGGCGAGCTGTTCCTTCTCGGACGCCGTGAGCTCGAGTTCCACGATGCGCTCGATGCCCTTCTCGCCGATCACCGCCGGCACACCGACATAAAGGTCCTTGATGCCGTAAGCACCGTTGACATAGCAGGCGCAGGGCAGCACGCGCTTTTTGTCCTTAAGGTAACTCTCCGCCATGGCGATGGCAGAAGTCGCGGGCGCGTAAAAGGCGGAACCGGTCTTCAAGAGGCCCACGATCTCCGCGCCGCCATCGCGCGTGCGCTGCGTGATGGCGTCGAGCCGCTCCTGCTTGATCCAGCCCATCTTGACGAGTTCCGGCAGCGAAATGCCGGCCACGGTCGAGAAGCGCGGCATCGGCACCATGGTGTCGCCATGACCGCCAAGCACGAAGGCCGAGACATCCTCGACGCTGACGCTCATCTCTTCGGCGAGGAAGTGACGGAAGCGCGCGCTGTCGAGCACGCCGGCCATGCCGACGACCTTCTCGTGCGGCAGGCCGGAGAACTGGCGCAGCGCCCACACCATGGCGTCGAGCGGATTGGTGATGCAGACCACGAAGGCGTTCGGCGCGTTGGCCTTGATGCCCTCGCCCACCGCGGACATGACCTTGAGGTTGATCCCGAGCAGGTCGTCGCGGCTCATGCCGGGCTTGCGCGGCACGCCGGCCGTCACGATCACGACATCGGCGTCCTTGATGTCGGAATAGGCGTTGGTGCCCTTCAGCTTCGCGTCGAAGCCTTCGACCGGGCCGGCCTGGGCGAGGTCGAGCGACTTGCCCTGCGGCAGACCTTCCACCACGTCGAACAGCACGATGTCGCCGAGTTCCTTCAAGGCCACGAGATGGGCGAGCGTGCCGCCGATTTGTCCGCCACCGATGAGCGCGATCTTCTTGCGGGCCATGAAATGTCCTTTCCGGGATTTGCCGGAGGGCTAAGTAGCGTGGGCCGGGCCCGGCGGCAAGGAAGCCGCGGCCGGCACCCGTTCACGGAATTTGTGCGGCTATTTCAGCGGTCTTCGGCGCGGCCAGGCGGTTGAACAGGCGCTGGCCGGGACGCTCGATGTAGCGCCAGGTGACGGCCGCCAGCGCGACGACGACCGCAAGGACGGCGAGCAGCGCGGGATCGTCACCCCATCCTGGGGCCAGGATCGCGTTGCCGTCCGGCGTGTGGACCAGCCAAATCCGATGAAAGGCGATCTCCCCCATGCCGACGGCGGAGAACAGAACCGCGAGCACCGGCGTGTGGACCATGTAGATGGAATAGGACCAGCGGCCGAGTGCCGCGGCCGGCCGCGTCGCCAGCGCGCGCGAGACGTACCCGGCCTCGCCCGCGAAGACCAGGACGGCGAGCGCGAAAAGCGGCGTCGCCAGATACTCGCCGGCCCGGCTGCCCGGTACGAAGGTCAGGAAGGCCATGACGAGGACGAGCGCCGCGACTTCGACGGTCGTACCCTTCAGCGGCCTTCCCAATCCGCGCCGCCATGCTTCGTAGGTCAGGACGCCCATGAAGAACCCGTAGAGGCAGCGGAAGAAGCCCCAATCGAAAGTCTCGCGCATGCCATAGCGCGAGAAGCACGCCAGCACGGCGGTGCCGCCCGCCGCGAGCAGCAGCGATAGCGACAGCCGCGCCGCCCGGCCGCGCGCGGCGAAACAAACCAGCGCGAAGACGAGATAGGCGTAGAACTCCGTGCTGATCGACCAGGCCGGGCCGTTCCAGGTCTCGTAGGGGTGCAGGCCGAGCGACTGGATCAGGAACAGATTGGTCAGGATCGTGTAAGGCGAGCGGTCGGCGGTGAAGGCCGCGCGCTCGCCGGCGAGCGGATGCCAGTGGGCGATGACGAGATGACTCAGCTCCAGCAGGATCAGCGCGGCCAGCATCGCCGCATGCAGCGGCCATAACCGGCCGAAACGGCGGATGGCGAAGCTCTTGATCTGCGGCGCGGTCGTCAGCCCGTCACCATAGGCGTGCGCGATCACGAAGCCGGAGAGCACGAAGAAGAAGTCGACGAACAGCCAGGCGTTGCGGATGAGCGGCTGCCAATAGAGAAAGCCTCGTGCCTCGATGTGATGGGCCGCGACCAGCAGGGCGCAGATCCCGCGCCAGCCATCCAGCGCGCGGAACCGCGCCGTTACATGAGCAGCCCCCGACATCCCGCCAAGCTATTCCGCAAGGACGCGGAGGAACACCATGGCGCCATGCGGCGAGCTGCCATAGCTCGGAACGCCGGAGGGCACGAAATCGAAGCTGTAGGCGCCGCCAATGCCGAGCTTGAAATGTTCCGCCACGCGCCAGTCGCGGATCACACCGAGCGTGGCTTCGCCCGCCGTGCGGATCGCGGGGCTCGCGAACAATTCGCCGCTGTCGATGGATTCGGCGCGGGCAAAAAGCGTCCAGAGGTCGGCGGGCTTGTATTCGGCCTCGGCGAGAAAACCGTTCTCGCCCACTCCGCCGGTCAATTGCTTGCGCCCGAAGGCGAGCGTGGCCGCGATGGAGGAATCGTCTCCCAGCGGCGTGACATAAGTGGCGCTCGCCGTATAGCGCGTCTCGTTGACTGTGGGTTCAAGTTGCTCGGGGCTCTTGAGGAAGCCCCATGACGCCTGCAGCGACCAGTTCGCCGTCGGGTTCCAGCTCAAGCGCGCCGAGGTGCTGTCGAATCGTGCGGGATCGAAATCGAAGCGGAACTGGTCCGGCTCGCGGCCGGTGAACTGGGAGACTTCCAGCTTCCAGTCGTCATGGACATATCCGGCCGTCACCACGCCGAACGTGATGTGTGTCGAGTCGAGCCAATGATGCGCGATCGGCGCCGCCGGAATATCCTCGCTCGAGGCGCGATGCATGAAGGCCGCCGGCCCCAGCGCGGGTTCGCCGGGATAGCCGACATAGACGAAGAGGCTGTCCGCATCGGTGAGCCGGTGGCTGTATGAGGCCGACAACTCCATGAACAGATCGTGCGGATGCTGGCGATCCACCAGCGGCGTCGTGCCGTTCGCCGTCTCTCCGGTCGCGAGCAGCAAGGGGTAGCCGCTGCGCCCCAGGAACGGATCGGGGCTGAGCATGGCGCGCAGATTCAGCGTGTCGCCGCCGGCAAAATCGCGCCGCGCCGCGACCATGAACATGCCGGTAAGGAAGGTCTGGTCGTCGCCGCGCGGACCGCTCTGCGTATCGTAGACGCCGACGAGACGCGTATGAAGCATGATCGCCCAGTCGTCCGCCGTCAGGTGGATGCCGGCGTGGGTCGCCGCGTCGGGCTGCCAGCTCGTGCCGGAGGCGTCGCGCGTCATCGGGTAGCTGCCGAGCGTGCCCGTCATGGCCATTCCCGGCATATCCATGCCCGGCATGTCCATTCCGAGCATGTCCGCCATCGCATGGTCCTGCGCGGCCGCCGGCGTTGCGGCGCAAAACACTAGGGCGAGGGCGAGACGGCGCATGGAAAATTCTCCTGGTGGGGCGGGTTGCGGCGATCGGGGCGAGACCCTATTATACCCCCATGGGGTATACAAGATGACGACGACGAAACACGATCCCGCGCTGACGGCCCGCCTCGCCCGGATCGAAGGCCAGGTGCGCGGCATCGCGCGCATGGTGGAAGAGGAACGCTACTGCATCGACATCCTCACGCAGATGCAGGCGGTCAAATCGGCGCTGAAGCGCGTCGAAGAGCAGATCCTGAAGGAGCATGCGGCCCATTGCGTCGCGCATGCGATCCATAGCGGCGACACGAAAGACCAGACGCAGAAATTCAACGAACTCGTGGAGCTGTTCAGCAAATATGCCCGATAACCAGATCACGGCGCGCGATCCCGTCTGTGGGATGAGCGTGGACCCGCAAACGGCCAAGCACCGGGCGGAATATCATGGTCACGAATACGTGTTCTGCAGCGCGGGCTGCCATGAGAAGTTCATGGCCGATCCGGAAAAATACGTTGCAAAGGAAAGCGCCGCGGAAACGCCCGCCGCGGACAAGGGCGCGATCTATACCTGCCCGATGCATCCGCAGATCCGCCAGATCGGTCCGGGCTTTTGCCCCATCTGCGGCATGGCGCTGGAGCCGGTCAAAGTCTCGGCAACCGAGACGTCCAGTCCCGAACTCGACGACATGTGGCGCCGGTTCTGGATCGGCGGCGTGCTCACCGCGCCGGTATTCGCGCTGGCGATGGGAGAGCATCTCGTCGATCTCGGCCGGTTCGTGACGCCGCAGGCCTCTCTGTGGATCCAGTTCGCGCTGAGCACGCCCGTGGTGCTGTGGGCGGGCTCGCCGTTCTTCGTGCGCGGCTGGGCCTCGCTGGTCAACCGCTCGCTCAACATGTTCACGCTGATCGCGCTCGGCGTCGCCGCGGCCTATGGTTACAGCCTGGTGGGTCTGCTGGCGCCGGGCCTCTTTCCCGACGCGGTGAAGATGGACGGTATCGTGCCGGTCTATTTCGAGGCGGCGGCCGTCATCACCGTGTTGGTGCTGCTCGGCCAGGTGCTTGAATTGCGGGCCCGGGCGCAGACCGGCGGCGCCATCCGCGCGCTCCTGAAGCTCGCGCCGACCCATGCGCGGCGCCTGACCGCGACGGGCGAAGAGGACGTGCCGCTCGCCGATGTGCACGAAGGCGACCGGTTGCGCGTGCGGCCGGGCGAGGCCGTGCCGGTGGACGGCGCCGTCCTCGAGGGTGCGAGCGCGGTCGACGAATCCATGGTGACCGGCGAGTCCGTGCCGGTCGAGAAGCAGGCCGGCGCCAAACTGATCGGCGGCACCGTCAACGGCACCGGCACGCTGGTCATGCGCGCCGACAAGGTCGGCGCCGGCACCGTGCTGGCCCGTATCGTCGCCATGGTGTCGGAGGCGCAGCGCAGCCGCGCGCCGATCCAGCGCCTGGCGGACCAGGTTTCCGCGATCTTCGTGCCGGCGGTGCTCGCCGTCGCGGCGGTGGCCTTCGTCGCATGGCTGGTCTTCGGACCGCAGCCGGCCTTCGCGCATGCGCTGGTGGCGGCGGTTTCCGTCCTGATCATCGCCTGTCCCTGCGCGCTCGGCCTCGCGACGCCGATGTCGATCATGGTGGGCGTCGGCAAGGGCGCCGCCGCCGGCGTGCTGATCCGCAATGCCGAGGCGCTGGAGCGCTTCGAGCGCGTCGACGTCCTCGTCGTCGACAAGACGGGCACGCTCACCGAGGGCCATTCCCGGCTGGTCGGCCTCGTGGCGGCGGACGGCTTCGACGAACCGAAGGTGCTTGCGATCGCCGCCGCGCTCGAAAAGCCGAGCGAGCATCCATTGGCGGCGGCGATCCTCGCCGGCGCCGCGGCGCGCGGCATCGCGCCCGGCGCCGTGGAAAATTTCCGCGCCGTCACCGGCAAGGGCGTTTCCGGATCGCTTGGCGGCACGGAGGCCCTCGTCGGGACCGCCGAATTCCTCGCCGAGCGCGGCATCGATTGCGCGGCGCTTGCAGCGAAGGCGGAAGACTTCCGCCGCGACGGCGCGACGGCGATGTTCGTTGCCGATGCCGGGCGCGTCGCGGGACTGCTTGCCATCGCCGATCCGGTGAAGGCGTCGACCCCGGCGGCCCTGGCCGCGCTGCGCGGCGAGAACATCCGCGTCGTGATGGTGACCGGCGACAACCGCACGACCGCGATGGCGGTGGCGAGCAAGCTCGGCATCGCCGATGTCGAGGCCGGGGTCTTGCCGGAGAAGAAGAGCGAAATCGTGCGGCGGCTGCGCGGCGAGGGCCATGTCGTCGCCATGGCCGGCGACGGCGTCAACGACGCGCCGGCGCTGGCGGCGGCCGATATCGGCGTCGCGATGGGCACGGGAACCGACGTTGCGATGCAGAGCGCCGGGATGACTTTGGTGAAGGGCGATCTCGCCGGGCTGGCGCGGGCACGCCGGCTCAGCCGGGCGACGCTCGGCAACATAAGGCAGAACCTGGTGCTTGCCTTCGTCTACAACATCATCGGCGTGCCGGTGGCGGCGGGGGTGCTCTACCCGTCCTATGGCGTGCTACTCAGCCCGATCATCGCCGCGGCGGCGATGAGTCTGAGCTCGGTATCGGTGATCGCCAATGCGCTGCGCCTGCGGCGGGTGAAGCTCTGAGGCACAAGAAAAAGCCGGCCTGTGCTTTCGCATCGGCCGGCTTGATCTCTTTGCCGAGGAAATCGATCAGATCGATTCCTTCAGCTCCTTCGCGGCGCGGAAGGCGACCTTCTTGGAAGCCTTGATCTTGATCGCTTCGCCGGTCGCGGGGTTGCGGCCCATGCGGGCGGCACGCTTGCGCACGACCAGGATGCCGAGCCCGTTCAGACGGACGCGGGCGCCCTTCTTCAGGTGCTTGGTGATCAGTGCGATCGCGTCGTCGATAATCGCGAGCGAGGCCTTGTTCGACATCTCATGCTTCTCGGCCAGCGCGGCGCCAAGCTGGCGGGTGCTCACCGTCTCGACCTTCGCCTTGGCGGCCTTCGGGGCGCCAGTTCCAGCTATTGCCATTGTTTTTGCTCCTTGTTGCGAATCAAACGAATGCCCGATTTTACTGTACTTCCGAGACGCAACGCACGCGATGTCTGGCGAAAAGCGCGATAAATCGGGGTTTATATGCGCTATTGGGACTGTTTGGCGCGGACAACGCGCGAAAGGCCCGATTTATGGACCTTTTACGCCGCGTCGATGAAGCCGCCCATCTGGCGGTTCCAGAGCCGGGAATAAGGCCCCTTGTTCGCGAGCAGCACGCGGTGCGGTCCGTCTTCCAGGATTCGTCCCTGATCGAGATAGACCACCCGGTCCATGCCGGCGATGGTCGAGAGCCGGTGCGCGATGGCGATCACCGTGCGGCCCTGGACCAGCGTCCACAGCACCGACTGGATCAAGTGTTCGCTTTCGGAATCGAGCGAGGAGGTCGCTTCGTCCAGCACAAGAATGCGCGCGTCCTTGATCAGGGCGCGAGCGATCGCCACCCGCTGGCGCTCGCCGCCGGAGAGCTTGATGCCCTGCTCGCCCACGATCATGTCGTAGCCTTCGTCGCGCTCGGAGATGAAGTCGTGGGCATGGGCCTGGCGCGCCGCGCTTTCGACCTCCTCGGCCTCGGCCAGGGGCCGCGCATAACGGATATTGTCGCGGACATTGCGATGGAACACGCCGGGCATCTGCGGCACTTCGGCGATCGCCTCGTTGAGCGAATCCCAGGTGACATGGGCGATGTCCTGCCCGTCGATGGTGATGCGGCCCGACTGCGGCTCGAACTGGCGGCGCAGCAAACGCACCAGCGTCGACTTGCCGGCGCCCGACGGCCCGACAAGGCCGACCCGCTCGCCCGGCGCAATGTCGAGGTTCAAATTCTCGAACACCTGATAGCCGTTGGGATGGCGGAACGAAACGTTCTCAAAGCGGATATGCCCCTTGCCGACGGCGAGCGGCTTGGCATCCGGCGCATCGACAATCTCGTGCGGGGCGCTGACGAGATCGAGCGCCTCGGCCAGTGTGCCGAGCTGCTCGAAATAGTCGAGCATGCGGAAGGAAAGCTCCTGCACGCCGCGCGCGATCTGGTTGGCGAGCAGGTAGATCATGGTGAAGGCGCCGAGCGAGATCGCGCCGGCGACGATGTCGCGCGCGGTGACAAAAACCAGCGCCACCAGCAGCAGCAACGTCGCGGACTGCATGAACATCCGCATCGTGATGAGGAACCAGCGCAGCCGGCGCGACGCGTTCATTTCGTCCGCGAGGAAATAGGAGATGAATTTGCGCTCATAGGCGGCCTTGGCGAAGGCGCGCACGAGATCGGCGTTGGATACCGCATCGATCAGCCGCCCGGTCGAGGTCGAGACCTCGTCGGACAGCGCCTTGGACAGCACGACGCAGCGCCTGGCGAGCGCGAAGACGACGCCGAGATAGAGCACCGTCCACACGCCCAGGATGATCGCATAGGCCGGCGCCTGCAGCGCCATCAGCGCCGCGCCGATGACGACGAGGCCGAAGACGCGCACCGCGTCCATGCAGACGATGCCGAGAATGCCGATGGCCGCCTGGCCGGCCTGCTTGACCTTCTGGCCGAGCTTGCCGGCGAAATTGTCCTGGAAGTAGCGCGGCGAATGGCCGAGCAGGTAGACGAACAGATATTTCTGCGCCAGTCCGCGCATGCGCGGGCCGGTGTTGACGTCCACCATCTCATAGGCGCGGTAGGCGAGCGCGCCGCCGAACCAGATGCCCGCCAGCCACACGATCCAGGGCCACACCGTGGCGAAGCCGCCATGGCTCTTCACCGCGGCGGTGATGGCATTGACCAGATGGGAGAAGACGAGCGGGGTGAAGGCCTCGATCGAGGTCGCCGTCATGGCGAAGGCGGCCATCGCCGCGACACGGCCGGGAAAATGGGTGCGGATCAGGAACCAGATGAAGGCGAAGGGCGTGCCGGGGACATGCGCCAGCTTCACCGCCTCGTCGAGCGGCTCGGCGTCCTTGACGACGGTTTCGGTGGCGATCACACGCGGCACGGCACTGCTCACACGCTCAAAAAGGGCGCGGAGAATAATCCGGCGAATTGCGTTGGGAAGGGGGCGAAGCGGAATGATTTGGCGTGTGGCGCGAAAGTCGCGTCACGACGGCCAGTGGCGCAATGCGGCGTCGAGTCCGCGGCCGACCCGCGCGGCGCCGGCGGGCGACAGGTGGTGATCGTCCCAATAGAGCAATTGGCCGTCGACGAGCGCATGGCAGGCCGTCGCGTCGCACAGGGCGCGGTTGGGCAGATAGGTGCGGACGCCGGGGCGGTGCTCGGCGAGCGCGGCGATCATGCGGTCCGCGACGGCCGTCTGGCGCAGGACCGCGGCGAGCGGCAAAATCATACAAGCCGCCGGGTTGCGTCCGGCGATCCGTTCGCGGCCATAGCAATGCGCGGGGCTTTCCGGAAACGGGACCACGGCACCGATCACCAGAACCGGGATTCCGCGCCGGTTCAGCTTGTCGATCAGCGCTCCCAACGCGGCCGCAATCGCGGCCCGACCGCCGGCGACATATCCGCTGCCGTCGTTGACATAGAGTTCCCAGCGCGCCTCCAGGATCACCAGCCGCACGGAGGGCGATGCGAGGACCAGGGCCGCCGCGGCATCGGCGAATTCGGCGCAGGGCCGGAAGTTCCTGTCCGGTCGGGTGATGCGGATTCCCGGCAGCGGCAGGCAGCCCGGACGGGTCATCTCGCGCAGCCGCAAATGCCGCGCGGCGGCAAAACGCTTCAACTCCGGCGACAGGACGCGCGCATGGGAATCGCCGATCAGGACGGCCTCGCCGGCAAAAGCCGTATCGCCGCTCACGCAATTGTCCTGTGGCCTGCACCAGCGGCCAGGCATCGGGCGCTGGACCACGGCGTCGAGGGCACGGACATCGGGCGGCATGCGTCCGGGCAGTCCATGAAGCCACACGAAGGCGACGGCCGTGACGACGAAGACGCCGATGCCGATCCCGGCGGCGGCGAAACTGAGCGGTCGCCAAGCCGGGTGCCAGCGCCGGATCGGCTGCTCGACATAGCGCCACGACAGGGTGGAGACCGCGAACACGGCGGCCAGGATCGCGGCCGACTCGGCAAGGGTCGGCTCGCGATGAAGATAAAGCCTCGCATACACGAGCGCCGGCCAATGCCACAGATAGAGCGAATAGGAAATCCGCCCGATGAAGACCGGCAGGCGCGTGGCGAGCGCGTCGCCCACGACATTGCCGCCGCCCTCGGAGGCGAAGAGAAGGACCGCCGTTCCCAGCGTCGCGATGAAGCTGTTCAGGAGCTGCGAAGACGCGCCCGCGCCGGGAAGGACCACGGCGACAAGGATGAGGGCAAAGCCAGCGGTCCCGACCGCGTGGCGCGCCACAGCGGAACGCAGGGGCGCAAGCGCGCCGGTCGACAGGAACGCCCCAGCCAGCAATTCCCAGGCGCGCGGCGGCAGAAGATAGAACGCCGCGCGCGGGTCGTTCTGCGTGACGTGCAGAACAAGCGCGAGCGCCAGGGACGCGGCGGCAAGCGCGAGGATGACGCGGGCCAGCGCCCTGCGGCCGCGGGCAATGACCATCAGCAAAGGCGGCCAGACCAGATAGAATTGTTCTTCCACCGCCAGCGACCAGACATGCAGCAGCGGGTTCTCGCCGGCTTGCGGCGCGAAATATTGCGCCACGTCCTGCCAATCGCGAATATTGGCGTAGAACAGCGCGCTGGCGATCAGGTTGCGCCCGAACTCCTGGAGTTCGTCGGGGAGCAGGATGAACAGTGCCGCGATCGCCGATGCGAAAAGCACCACGCCCAGCGCCGGCAGGATGCGGCGGATGCGGCGGTCGTAGAAATCGGCGAGCGAGAACGTTCCGGTATCCTGCTCGCGCCGGATCAGGCCGGTGATGAGATAGCCCGAGATGACGAAGAAGACGTCGACGCCGACATAGCCGCCGGAGAACGGCCAGATATTCGCGTGATAGAAAAGGACCGGAAGGATCGCGACGGCGCGCAGGCCATCGATGTCGTTCCTGTGTCCGCGAACCATCACGCCCCCACACGGAGACCAACCCTCCCGTTTACGGGAGGGTCGAAATCTTTGAGCGCAGCGAAAAGATTTCGGGGAGGGGACAGCAGCGCAGAAATGGCACCGCTGTCCCCTCCCCGAAAAATTCGTCGCTGCGCTTCGAATTTTTCGACCCTCCCGTAAACGGGAGGGTAAGACGAATTACGCCTCGGCGGGAGCCGCGATGTCGGTATCCTGGCGCTCGGCGATGCGGGCGGACTTGCCGCGGCGGCCGCGCAGATAATAGAGCTTGGCGCGGCGCACCCGGCCCTTGCGCACCACCGTTACGCTGTCGACCAGCGGCGAGTAGATCGGGAACACGCGCTCCACGCCCTCGCCGTACGAGATCTTGCGCACGGTAAAGGCCTCGTTGAGGCCGGCGCCTTGGCGCGCGATGCACACGCCCTCGAAGGCCTGGAGGCGCTCGCGGCGCTTCTCCGCCTTGGCCTTCTCGTCATAGGAGACTTCGACAACCTTGACGTTGACCTTCAGCGTGTCGCCGGCGCGGAATTCAGGGAGCGGCTTGGCCCGGACGGCCTTCATCTGCTCGGCTTCGAGCGTCTGCAACAGGTTCATGGCGTGATCTCCGGGCGGCGATGGTCGGCAAAAGAGCGGGGCGTATAGCCTAGGATTTTTTCTTTTCATAGAGGGTCCAGAGGTCGGGCCGCCGCGCCCTGGTCAGTTCCTCGGCCCGCGCCTGGCGCCACTTGGCGATTTCCTTGTGATTTCCGTTGTTTAGGACCTCGGGGATCGGCCGGTCCTCGACCGTCTGCGGCCTGGTATATTGCGGATATTCGAGCAGGCCGGCCGAGAAACTCTCCTCGGCCGGCGATTGGGCGTCGCCGAGCACGCCGGGGATCAGGCGGACCGAGGCCTCGATCAGCGCCATGGCGGCAATCTCTCCGCCCGCCAGCACGAAGTCCCCCAGGCTGATCTCCTCGATATCGCGCGCCTCGATGGCGCGCTGGTCGAGCCCCTCGAACCGGCCGCACAGCAGGATCGCGCCGGGACCTTGCGCGAGTTCGATCACGCGCTTCTGGGTGAGCGGCACGCCGCGCGGCGACAGATAGATCAGCGGCCGCTCCCCGGCCGGCACCGCGTCGATCGCGGCCAGCGCCACGTCGGCGCGCATCACCATGCCGGGACCGCCGCCGGCCGGCGTGTCGTCGACCTTGGCGTGGCGGCCGATGCCGTGGTCGCGGATGTCGCGAACCTCCAGCGACCAGAGTTCTTTCTGCAGGGCCTTTCCGAGCAGCGAGACGGCGAGCGGCCCCGGAAACATTTCCGGGAACAGCGTCAGGACCGTCGCGGACCAGATCATTCCACGCCGTGCTCGCGTTCCGCGTCGTCGTCGCGCGGCACGGCGACCACGATGCGGCCCTTGTCGATCTCGATTCCCGGCACGGTCTCCTTGGTGAAGGCGAGCAGGACGGTATCGCCGCCCGGCTGCTCGATCTCGATCACGTCGCCGGCGCCGTAATTGTGGATCGCCTTGACGAGGCCGATGACGCGGTCATGGATATCCTCGGCGCGCAGCCCGATGAGATCGGCGTGGTAGAACTCATCGCCCCCGGTCGCGGGAAGCGCCGTGCGCGGGACATAGAGTTCGGTGCCCTTCAGGTTCTCCGCCGTCGTGCGGTCGGTCACCTCGGCCAGCGCGAGCACCGCCTCGTCGGGTTTGGTGGCGCGCGCCGCCGTCACCGTGAAACGACGGCCGTCTTCGGTGTGCAGGCCGCGATAGCGCGCCAGCGCCTCGGGATGCTCGGTGAACGTCTTGACGCGCACCTCGCCCTTCAGGCCCTGCGCGCCGATGACGGCGGCCAGCAGCACGTCGCGGGACGGCCCCGCCATCGCCTTAAGCCTCGGCGGAAGCGGCTTCGGCGGCCTTGGCGTTCGCCGCGGCGCGCTCCTGCGCCTTCTTCTTGGGCTTGGCCTTCTGCGGATTGTTCTTCGCGAGCGGCTTGACGAGGCCGGCATTGGCGAGGAAGCGGTGGACGCGGTCGGACGCGGTGGCGCCCTTCTTGATCCATTCGCCGGCCTTGTCCGTGTCGAGCTTCACGCGGTCGGCGTGGTCCTTCGGCAGAAGCGGGTTGTAGAAGCCGATCTTCTCGATGAAGCGGCCGTCGCGCGGCGAACGCGAATCCGCGATGACGATTGCGTAGTGCGGGCGCTTCTTGGTGCCGCCGCGCGCCAGCCTGATCTTGAGAGCCATTCTTTTCTTCCTTCCGTTGTTCGTTCGAAACCGTTTGATCCACGCGGAGGCGCGGAGCACGCGGAGTTCTTTCCGCGCCTTCGCGTCTCCGCGCGCGAATTACCTTCGACCTCCAGGCATTCCCGGAGGCATGCCGCCGCCACCGCCGAACAGGGCGCTCAGCCCCTGCATGGCGCGGCCGCCCTTGCCCATCTTCTTCATCACGTCCGACATCTGCCGGTGCATCTTGAGGAGCTTGTTCACTTCGCTGACCTCGACGCCGGAGCCCATGGCGATACGCTTCCTCCGCGAGCCGTTGATCACGTCGGGATTGGCGCGCTCCTTCTTGGTCATCGACTGGATGATCGCTTCCTGGCGGGTGAGCACCTTGTCGTCCATGCCGGCCTGGGCGAGCTGGTCCTTGACCTTGCCGACGCCGGGCAGCATGCCGAGCACGCCCTGCATGCCGCCGAGCTTCTTCATCTGAATGAGCTGTTCGGCGAGATCGTTCATGTCGAACTCGCCTTTCTTCATCTTCCTAGCGAGCTTCTCCGACTTTTCCTTGTCGAAGGTCTCGGCCGCCTTCTCGACCAGCGAGACGACGTCGCCCATGTCGAGGATGCGGCTGGCGAGCCGCGCCGGATGGAACGCCTCCAGCGCATCCATCTTCTCGCCGGTGCCGAGGAACTTGATCGGCGCGCCGGTGACGCTGCGCATCGAGAGGGCGGCGCCGCCGCGCGCGTCGCCGTCGGCGCGCGTCAGGATGATGCCGGAAAGCTTGACGCGATCGTTGAACGTCTTGGCGATGTTGACCGCGTCCTGGCCGGTCAGCGAATCCGCGACCAGCAGCGTCTCATGCGGCTTCACCTGGTCGCGGATCGCGGCGACTTCGAGCATCAGCTGCTCGTCGATGTGCTGGCGGCCGGCGGTGTCGAGGATCAGCACGTCGTAGCCGCCGACCTTCGCCGATGCCATGGCGCGGCGCGCGATGTCGACCGGGCCCTGGCCCAGGACGATCGGCAGCGTCGGCACGCCCGTCTGCTCGCCGAGAATGCGAAGCTGCTCCATGGCGGCCGGGCGCGACACGTCGAGCGAGGCCATCAGAACGCGCTTTTTCTCGCGGGTCTGCAGCATCAGGCCGATCTTGGCGGAGGTCGTGGTCTTGCCCGAGCCCTGCAGGCCGACCATCAGGATCGGCGCGGGCGGCGAGCCGAGATCGAGCGCGGAATTCTCCTCGCCCAGCGTCTCGACCAGAACGTCATGGACGATCTTGACGACCTGCTGGCCCGGCGTGACCGAGCGGATGACGTCCTCGCCGATGGCGCGGGGGCGGACCTTGTCGATGAAATCCTTGACGACGGGGAGCGCGACATCGGCCTCGATCAGCGCGGTGCGGACCTCGCCCAGTGCCTCGTCCACGTCGCGCTCGGTGAGCGCGCCGCGGCCCCTGAGCCGGTCGAACACGCCGCCGAGGCGGGATTGCAGACTGTCGAACATGCGTTACCCGAATTCCCAAAGCATGACGGCCCCAGGGGGCGCGCCTGCGCTGCCTGGGGGCGATCCTGGGCCCGGCCCAGGACCGGAGGACCAAGGGTTCTCCGGAAGCGGCGGGTTTTAGGCCGGTCGCGGCGCGGAAGTCAATTCCGGCGCGGGAACCCGCGCTGGCCGCCGCCGCGCCGCGGTCTCCCGCACGATATCCACGAAAGCGCGCAAGCCGGCGGGCATGTAGCGGTTGGCGGGATAGAACAGCCGCAAATCGGGAAAGGCCGGCGTCCAGTCTTCCAGGACCAGCTCCAGCCGGCCGGCGGCGACATGCTCCTCCACCCAGCTCTCGTGCAGATGGATCAGGCCGATGGCCGCGAGCGCGGCATCGACCATGAGCGGATCGTTCGACAGCGTCAGGGATCCCGGAACGTCCAGCGCCAGTTCCTCGCCGCGCCGTTCGAATTCCCAGCGGAACAGCGCGCCATTCGCCATGCGACGGCGGATGCAATTGTGCCCGAACAGGTCGGCGGGCACGACCGGCCTCGGATGCGCCGCGAAATAACCCGGCGATCCGGCTACGACGAAGCGCGCATCCGGGCCGCACGGCACCGCGATCATGTCGCGCGGCACGGTTTCGGCGATGCGGATGCCGGCGTCGAAGCCTTCCGCGACGATGTCGGCAAGACGGTTCTCCGCCGCCAGCTCGACCCGCATGTCGGGATAACGGCGCAGGAATTCAGCGACGACCGGCGTCAGCACATGGCGCGCCGCGCGCTCGGATGCGTTGATGCGCAGCAGACCCGCGGGGCGGTCGCGGAATTCGTTCACCGCTTCCATCGCGCCGGCGATCTCGTGCAAGGCCGGGCGCACCCGCGCCAGAAAGCGCTCGCCGGCTTCGGACAGCGCGACGCTGCGCGTGGTGCGGTTGATGAGGCGCACGCCCAGCCGGCGCTCGAGCGCGGCGATCGCATGGCTGAGCGCGGAGGCCGACAGGCCGAGCTCGGCGGCGGCGCGCCGGAAGTTTTTATGGGTCGCGACGGCGGCCACCGCGTTGAGTTCCAGAAGACCCGGCATCTGCATTGTGCTATATCCTGCATCACTCCATGCCAGAATATGCGGATTATAAAAACAATGGAAATACCCTACTTCACCCATGCATCTGCAAGGAGGCCCTCATGGCCAAGACATTCCTGATCACCGGCGTTTCCACCGGACTGGGCCGCGCGCTCGCCGAAGCCGCGGTCGGCGCCGGCCATGTCGCGGTCGGCACCGTGCGCAAGGAGGCCGACAAGGCCGCCTTCGAAGAGCTGGGCGAAGGCGCCTATGCCCGCGTTCTCGACGTGACCGACACCGCGGCGATCGCGCCGGCGGTGGCCGAGATCGAGCGGGCCATCGGCCCCATCGACGTGCTGGTGAACAATGCCGGCTACGGCCATGAAGGGGTGCTGGAGGAATCCACGCTCGACGATTTGCGCCGCCAGTTCGAGGTCAACGTATTCGGCGCGGTGGCGATGATCCAGGCCGTGCTGCCCTATTTCCGCCGGCGGCGGGCCGGACGCATCCTGAATATCACCTCGATGGGCGGCCTCATCACCCTTCCCGGCCTCAGCTTCTATCACGGCAGCAAATTCGCGCTGGAAGGCATTTCGGAGTCTCTGGCCAAGGAAGTCGAGGGCCTCGGAATCCACGTCACCGCCGTCGAGCCCGGCCGCTTCCGCACGGATTGGGCGGGACGCTCCATGGTGCGCGCGCCGCGCAGGATCGCCGACTACGACGCGGTGTTCGAGCCGATACGCCAGGGCCGGTTGGATTATTCGGGCAAGCAGCCCGGCGACCCGCACAAGGCGGCGCAGGCGATGCTCAAGCTGGTCGAGGCGCCGAACCCGCCGGGGCACCTGCTTCTGGGCTCCGACGCGATCCGGCCGGTTACCGAGAAGCTGGCGGCGCTCAAGGCCGAATTCGACGCCTGGAAGGACGTGTCGCTGTCCACCGATTTCAGCCCCGGCGCCTGAGGCCTACAGCCCCAGCTTCTGCTTCAGGTAGACAAAGCTCAGCGCCCACATCTCCGCCGCCAGCTTGTGGTTGGCGCCGGCGGAGTGGCCGCCATCGGTGTTCTCGAAGAACAGGACATCGTCGCCGAACGCTTCCATCTTCGCGGCCATCTTGCGCGCATGGACCGGCGTCACGCGGTCGTCGCTGGTCGCGGTGGTGAAGAGGATCGGGGGATACTTCACGTCCGGCTTCACGTTCTGATAGGGCGAATATTTCTCGATATAGGCGCGCGCCTTGGGGTCCGCCGGATCGCCGTACTCGTCGGCCCAGGACTGGCCGGCGCCGATCTGGGTAAAGCGGATCATGTCGATCAGCGGCACCTGGCAGATCACCGCGCCAAACAGTTCGGGATGCTCGACCATCGAGGCCGACACCAGAAGCCCGCCATTGGAGCCGCCAACGATGCCGAGCTGTTTGGGCGTGGTGAAGCCGCGCTTGACGAGATCGCGCGCCACGGCGGCGAAATCGTCGAACGCCCTCTGGTGGTTCTCGAACCGCGCCGCCTCGTGCCAGGCCGGGCCGAACTCGCCGCCGCCGCGGATATTGGCCACGACATAGATGCCGCCATGCGCCATCCACAACATGCCGAAATTGGCGGAGTAGGATGGCGTCAGCGAGATCTCGAAGCCGCCATAACCATAAAGCACGGTCGGCACCGGCCCGCTCGATGCCTTCGGCCGGGTCACGAAATAGGGGATCATCACGCCGTCGGACGAGGCGACCTGGAACTGCTCGGTGACGAGGCCGGCGGAATCGAAGCGCGGCGGCAGCGCCTTGATCTCGGCCGGCTTGCCGTCGCCCTTGTCGAGATAGAGCGTGGAGGGCTTCAGATAGCTCTCGAAGGTGAACATCGCCTGCGGCCCGAAATCGTTGGTCGCGACGACATGGGTCGATCCGTTGGCCGGCAGGTCGAGCGTGCTGTGCTCCCAATCGCCGCTACCAAGCGGCTTGAAGACATGGATCGAGCCGGTGACGTTGTCGAAGATCGAGGCATAGACGGCGTCGCGGCCGGTGGCGACTTCCTCGACCGTGCTGCGCGGCCCCGGCACGTACAAGGTCCGCGGTGCGCCGCCGTCGATGTTCATCGCGACGAGCGCGCCTTGCGGATAGGTGTTGCCGGGCGTCTTCCATTCCTTGCGCAGCGTGAAGACGATGTACTTGCCCGTCATGCCCTGGATCACGGCGGACAGCGGCAGGTCGATCTTCGTCACCGTGCCGTCGGCCGCGACGTGGTGGTATTCGTTCTCGAAGAAGCTGACGCCGCGCACGATCATGGCGTAGACGCCGCCTGTGCCGTTCAGCGTCTGCGTGCTGACCGCGATATCCTCGGGCTTGCCTTCCAGCAGCGTCTTCGCCGCATCGATCGGCGCGCCGCGATGCCACAGCTTCACGATGCGCGGATAGCCGGACTTGGTCAGCGTGCCGGGACCGAAATCGGTGCTGAACAGCACCGTGTCGTCATCCAGCCAACTCGCGTCGGATTTGGCATGCGCCAGCGCGAAGCGGTCCTTCACGAAGGTCTTCGTCGCAAGATCGAATTCGCGGATGACGTGCGCGTCGCCGCCGTCGCGCGACAGGAAGACCAGGCAGCGCTTCAGGTCGTTGGTGCAGTTACCACCCTTCCAGATCCAGTTCTCGTGCTCGTCGGCGGCGAGCTTGTCGACATCGATGATGGTTTCCCAGTGCGGGCTCGGGCTCGCATAGTCGGCGAGCGTGGTGCGGCGCCATACGCCTTTGGGATTGGCGGCGTCCTGCCAGAAGTTGAAGACAGTGTCGCGGACGATCGTGCCGTAGGGAATGCGGTCGGTGGCGTCGAGCACCTTGAGCACCGCGTCATGGTCCTGCTGGTAGCGCGGATCGGCCTGGAGCACCGCGCGGGTCCGCGCGTTCTGCTCCGCCACCCAGGCGAGCGGCTCGGCGCCATGGACGTCCTCAAGCCAGAGATAGGGGTCTTCCACGCTCACCGCTCCCTTGGCCGCCACCGCCAGCAATAAACCCGCCGCCGCAAGCCATGTTCCACGTCTCATAAGATCGCTCCCCCTCGTGCCGAGCCTGTATGGAAAGCGCCGCGCCACAGGTCAATCCGCCACTGGCCCCGGGCGGCGCCCACGCCTATATACCGCCCCATGACGCCGTTCCTGAAAATGCACGGGCTGGGCAACGATTTCGTCGTCTTCGACGCGCGAAAGCAAGGGCTTGCGCTGGACGAGGCTGCCGCCCGCGCGGTGGCCGACCGCCGCCGCGGCATCGGCTGCGATCAGGTGATTGTGATCCGTCCCGGCACCGGGGGCGCCGACGCGGCGATGGAGATCCGCAATCCCGATGGCAGCGAGGCCGAACAATGCGGCAATGCCACACGCTGCGTCGCGCGGCTGCTGATGGAGGAAACCGGCAGGACGGAGTTGCGTATCGATACGCGCGGCGGGCCGCTCTTCTGTACGGATGCCGGCGGCGGGAACGTGACCGTGGATTTCGGCGCGGCGAAATTCGACTGGGCTGACATCCCCCTAGCCAGGCCGATGGACACGGCAGCGCTGGTCCTCGTCCTGCACGATGCCGGGCATCATGGGACGGAAGTGCCGGGCACCGCGCTTTCGATGGGCAACCCGCACTTTGTTTCGTTCGTTGAGAACGCCGAGGTCGTTCCGGTCGTCGAACTCGGTTCGGCCATCGAACGGCATCCGTTATTTCCGAAGAAGACCAATGTCGAGTTTGTGAGCGTGATGGCACCGAACCGGCTGCGCATGCGGGTATGGGAACGGGGCGCCGGCGTCACGCTGGCCTGCGGCAGCGGCGCCTGCGCGGCGGCAGCGGCAGCCTACCGTCGCGGACTGGCCGGACGCGAGATGGATATCCAACTGGACGGCGGTGTCCTGCATTTTCGGATACGCGAAGGCGACGAGCACATCCTGATGACCGGCCCCTCCACGCGCGTATTCAAGGGCGAGATCGATCTGAAGGCGCTGGCCGCGTGAGCAACGAGATCATCACCTTCGGTTGCCGCCTGAATGCCTATGAGTCCGAGGCGATCCGCGCCCGCGCGGCCGAGGCCGGGCTCGACGGCGCGGTGATCCTGAACACCTGCGCGGTGACGGCGGAGGCCGTGCGCCAGTCGCGTCAGACGATCCGCCGGGTCCGCCGCGAGCGGCCGGATGCGCGTATCATCGTCACCGGCTGCGCGGCGCAGAGCGAGCCCGATACTTATTCCTCGATGGTCGAAGTCGATCTCGTGCTCGGCAATGCCGAAAAGCTCCAGGCGCGCGTCTATCGCGAGGCCGACGCCGAGCGCGTGCGCGTCAACGACATCTTCTCGGTGCGCGAGACCGCCGGGCAGATGATCGACTGCTTCGAGGGCCACACCCGCGCCTTCCTGCAGGTGCAAAATGGCTGCGACCACCGCTGCACCTTCTGCATCATTCCATTCGGGCGCGGGAATTCGCGCAGCGTACCGATGGGCGCCTTGATCGCCGAGGCGCGGCGGCTGACCGAGGCGGGCTATCCCGAACTGGTGTTGACGGGCGTGGACCTCACCGCCTATGGCGCCGACCTGCCGGGCGCGCCGACGCTGGGCGGGCTCGTGCGCAAGATCCTGAAGCTGGTTCCCGACGTAAAACGGCTGCGGCTTTCCTCCATCGACAGCATCGAGGCGGACGACGAACTGATGCGCGCCATCGCGGAGGAGGAACGGCTGATGCCTCATTTTCATCTCTCGGTGCAGTCGGGCGACGACCTGATCCTCAAGCGCATGAAGCGCCGCCATGGCCGGACCGACACGATCGCGTTCTGCCAGACCGTGCGCCGGCTGAGGCCCGACGCCGCGTTCGGCGCCGACCTCATCGCCGGCTTTCCGACCGAGACGGACGCGATGTTCCAGCGCACGATGGACCTTGTGGACGAGGCCGGCCTGTCGAACCTCCATGTCTTCCGCTTCAGCGCGCGGGCCGGCACGCCGGCCGCGCGCATGCCGCAGCTCGACCGGCAGACAATCAAGGATCGCGCTGCCGCCTTGCGCGCCAAAGGCGAAGAAGTCGCCGCCGCGCGCCATCGCACACTGGTCGGCACGACGCAGACCCTTCTTGTCGAGCGCGGCGGGATCGGCCGCACGCCCTGTTTCGCGCCGGTCCGGATCGACGGCTGTTCCCATGGCAGCTTCGTCTCCGCGCACATCGCCGGTCTCGTCGACGGAAAACTGTCGGGAGCGCTCGCGGCATGAGAGATTTCGGCGAAGCGCCTCCGCCGCCCACCTTCTTCGAGCGGCTGAAAGCCGGCCTGTCGCGCTCCACCGCGGGGCTGTCGGACAGCATCGCGGGCATCGTGACCAAGCGGAAGCTCGATGCGGTCAGCATCGGCGAACTGGAAGAGGCGCTGATCAAGGCCGATCTCGGCCCGGCGCTGGCGGCGCGGCTGGCGCAGGCGGTCAGCGACAAGGGCTTCGGCCTCGACGTCAGCGACTACGATATCCGCGAGACGCTGCGCGCGGAATTGCTGAAGGTCCTGCAACCCATCGAGAAGCCGCTGGTTGTGGACGGCGCCATCAAGCCCTTCGTCATCCTGGTCGCGGGCGTGAACGGGACGGGCAAGACCACCACTATCGGCAAGCTGGCCAAGCGCTTCGCCGCCAATGGCGCGAAAGTCGTGCTCGCGGCGGGCGATACGTTCCGCGCCGCGGCGATCGAACAGTTGAACATCTGGGGACAGCGGACCGGTGCCGAGGTTGTGGCCAAGGGCGCCGGCGCGGATGCCGCGGGGCTCGCCTATGAAGCGCTGGAGCGGGCACGCGCGAGCGGCGCCGACGTTCTTCTGATCGACACTGCCGGCCGGCTGCAGAACAAGGCCGGGCTGATGGCCGAACTGGAGAAGATCGTGCGCGTGATCAAAAAGCTCGACCCGACGGCGCCGCACGCCACGCTCCTGGTGCTGGACGCCACGACGGGCCAGAACGCGATCAGCCAGGTCGAGGGCTTCAAGAACACGGTACCGCTGACCGGACTGGTGATGACCCGGCTGGACGGCACGGCCAAGGGCGGCATCCTGGCCGCGCTGGCGCAGAAATATGCCTTGCCCGTCCACTACATAGGCGTCGGCGAGGGCGTGGACGATCTGCAACCGTTCAACGCCGCGAATTTCGCCAAGGCACTCACGGGGGCACGATGAACGCGCAATTGCGGCGGATGCTGCTGGACCTGGGTCCGCTCGTCGCCTTCTTCCTCGCCTTCCAGTTCTTCGGCATCTATGCCGCGACCGGCACCTTCATGGTGCTGGTGCTGGTGTCGCTGGCCACCGGCTATTGGCTGGAAAAGAAACTGTCGGCGATCACGCTGTTCAGCGCGGTCATCGTGCTGGTGTTCGGCGGGCTGACGCTCTGGCTGAAGAACGACACCTTCCTGAAGATCAAGCCGACGATCATCTATGCGACGTTCTGCGCCGTGCTGCTCGGCGGTCTCGCCTTCAACCGGCTTTTCATAAAATACGCGCTGTCGTTCGAATTCGAGATGCCGGAGAGCGCGTGGCGCACGCTGACCTGGCGCTGGGGTGTGTTCTTCGCCGGCTTGGCTTTTTTGAACGAGATCGTGTGGCGAAATTTCTCGACGGGACAGTGGGTGACGTTCAAAGTGTGGATCACCATGCCCCTGGTGTTCGTCTTCGGCCTGCTCCAGGCGCCGATCCTGATGAAGCACATGCCGCAGGACAAGGAAGGCGGCTGACGCCGTCCGGGATTTTCGTTTTCTTCCGGGCGGGTTCGATTAGGACGCGAAGATGGCTGCGCCCTTGCACTCGCGTCCATGTTGCAATGCGCGGTGCGCGCCCGGGAATGCAATCTCCGTCCACGGAATATCGTCCCACGAAAACAGCCGGATAGCGGGGCTTTCGGCGCCTGCGCCATATCGTTTCGTGTCCAGCCCGGCGCGATGCGTCGGTTGCAACCGGCTCGGCCTTGTGACGGAATAGATGTCGAGCAGACTTCCGGAACGACCCCGCACGAAGCTTCCACGCGCGCCGTCTTGTGGAATCTCGCGTCCCTCAAGATCGCCGGTGGGTGCACCGCCGCGCGCGGTTCGTTTGCGCGGCGGCACAAGAGAATGCGCTCGCCGAACCTAACGACCGAAGCCGAAACGATTTTCGGATTTGTGTAATAGATATGGCCGCGATCGCCGCCGACATGACGTTCCGTTGTGTCTCCATCCGGTACATGCCGAACCAAGCGCGGACCTGGCGACGGGGCGACGCGCGTCACATCCGTCCTGCGTGGCGAAATCTGATGCACACGGTCACAAAACAAAATACCAGTCCGAATCTTTGCGTTGCAAACGCGCCATCAAACGCGTTAGAGACAGTTGTGACGGGGCTTGGGGACGTCTAGTCTTTTTATCGAGCATGCGACCCGATATCGGGTGCCTGATGATCGCGACATGGCGAACAACGCTGGCGGATCGTCCTGCAGGGGTGTTGAATGACGAAAGGTCAGCGCAAGGCGAATGGCGGCTTCGCACTATCGGAGTCGCCGTCTCATCTTCTGAAGCGCTGCGCGCAATTCTTCGGCGATCTCTACGCGCACGAGTCCGGCTCGGCCGAACTGACCAAGCAGCAGTTCACGCTGCTCGCCGCGCTCGAACACAATGAGGGCGTGAGCCAGACCGCGCTCGTCGAGATCACCGGCATCGACCGCTCGACGCTCGCCGAGATGGTGCGCCGCATGCTCGACAAGGGACTGCTCTCGCGCGAACGCACCGAGGAAGACCAGCGCGCGAACTCCGTCGGCATCAGCCCGGTCGGGCGCAAGGCGCTGCGCGCGGCGCGCACCGCGTCCGAGCGCGCCGAGAAGGCGCTGCTCGATCCGCTGCCGCCGACCGAGCGGCAGAAATTCGTCAAGCTGCTGGCGTTGGTCGCCTCGGCGGGCGACGCCTATGCCGAAAACGGCCATGCCGCGCCCAAGGGCCGCGGCCGCCGCCGCCGGACGTAAATCCTTACCGCTAAACGCGAATATCGAGGTTGGCGCCGAGCCTGCCCGACATGTTGTAGCCCGCCGCCGGACCTTGGGCGGGCCCGGCCGGCGAGGCCTTGGGCGGCGCGGTCTGCTTGAATTCCATGGGCGCGAAGTCCGTCGCTTCGGCGCCGTTCTCCTGCGCCAGCGCCGAGGCGAATTTTGCCTGCGCGTCAGGCGCCGCGCGCTGGGCGCCGCGCGCGAGCTGCTGGGAGGCGATGAGGAGATTGGCGGCGCTGAGCTGCATCGGCCAACTCTGGCAAATCATGGTTGCCGAAGTCTTAAGTCAGTACGTCGCGGCGCTGGCGATGGCCGGCAGGATGTCCATCACCATGCCGTCCGGCGTCAGCGGACCGAAGCGGCCGCGCACGATGCCGTGTCGGTCGAGCACGAAGGTCTCCGGCACGCCGGAGATGCCCCATTCGATGCCGGCGCGGCCATCGGCGTCGAGGCCGATCCGCTCGAACGGATTGCCGTACTCGTCGAGGAAGGCGCGCGCCGCTTCCGGCTTGTCCTTGTAGGCGATGCCGATCAGGCGCACGCCGCGGGCGCGCGCGAGTTCGGCGAGTTCGCCCGCCTCTTCCCGGCAGGGAATGCACCAGGACGCGAAAAGATTGACCAGCGTGACCCGGCCCGCCAGGTCGGACGGGCCGAAGCCCTGGGCCTTGGCGTCGAGCGGCGGAAGCGTCAGCGCGGGCGCCGGCTTGCCGAGCAGGGCCGACGGCATCGCGGCCGGCGGCGGGGTTCGCAGGCTCGCATAGAGGAACCAGCCGAGCCCCAGGAACGCCAGCACCGGCAGGATGTAGAACAGGCGCTTCACGGCTTCTCCAACAGCGCGAGCCGCGCCTTGGCGCGGGCATAGGCGCGCAGCGTGACGACGATCGCGCCTCCCAGCAGCAGCACCGACACGCCATAGGCGGGCCAGACATAGGCGGCGTATCCGCCCATCGCGAGGACATCGCTCATGCCGTGCCCTCGAGCAGCAGGGAGCGGACGCGGCGCTCCAGGATCTCCGTCCGTATGCGGATCGTCCACAGCGTGACGAAGAGAAGCGTGTAGCCGAGCCCCATCAGGGCCAGCGGCCAGAGGAAGACGCCGGCGATCTTCGGCCCCCCGGCGCGGAAGATGCTTTCGCCCTGGTGCAGCGTCGTCCACCAGTCGACGGAGAATTCGATGATCGGAAGGTTCACGGCACCGACCAGCGCCAGGATCGCGGCGGCGCGCGCGGCGCGGACCTCGTCCTCGAACGCGTTCCACAGCGCGATATGGCCGAGATAGAGGAACAGCAGCAGCAGGAAGGAGGTCAGCCGCGCATCCCACACCCACCAGGCGCCCCACATCGGCTTGCCCCAGAGCGAGCCGGTGATCAGGCCGAGCAGCGTGAACACGGCGCCGAGCGGCGCGGCCGCCTTCGCGGCGACGTCGGACAGCGGGTGACGCCACACCAGTCCGAACAGCGAGGCGAGCGCCAGAAGTCCATAGCCCATCATCGCCGTCCACGCCGCCGGCACGTGCAGGAACATGATCTTGACCGTGTCGCCTTGCTGATAGTCGGGCGGGGCGAGGAATCCGAGCACGACGCCGGCGCCCAGCGCCAGAACGGTCGCGCCCGCGAGCCAGGGGAGCAGCCACGCGCTCATATCCATGAAGCGCTTGGGATTGGCGTAGGTGAAAAGGCTTGCCATGGGTGCGATCTAGGCCGTTGCGAATGGGGCCGCAAGCATGGGCATCATCCTGCGAGGTTGAGCCGCACGGACGCCGCGGCCGCGAAGGGCGACAGCAGCGTGGCGGCGACCGAGAAGGCAGCGAGCAACAGCAACGCGCCGTTGGAAAGGTGATCCAGGGTCGCTTGAACCGCGCCGGCGCCGAAAATGACGGTGGGCGCCAGCAGTGGCAGAACCAGCAGGGGCAGGATCAGCCCGCCGCGGCGGACGGACAACGTCAGTCCGGCGCCGATCGCGCCCAGCGCGCTGACCGATGGCGTGCCGATCAGGAGCGAGACGGTCAGCATCGCGATCGCCGGCGCCGGCAGGCCGAACATCAATCCGAGCAGCGGCGACAGCAGCGTCAGCGGCAATCCCGTCGTCAGCCAATGCGCCGCGATCTTCGCGGCGGCGACGGCTTCGAGCGACAGCGGCGACAGCGCGATGAGATCGAGGCTCCCGTCCTCGAAATCGGCCTGGAACAGGCGGTCGAGCGACAGCAAGGCCGCGAGCACCGCCGCGACCCAGAGCACGCCGGCCGCGACACGCGCCAGCAGTTTCAAATCCGCGCCGACGCCAAGCGGCACCAGCGTCGCCACCGCCGCGAAGAATCCCAGCGCCAGCGCTGCGCTCCCGCCGGCTCGGGTCGCAAGACGCATGTCGCGCAGGAGGAGGGCCGCAAACGGGCTCATCCCGCCGCTCCCAAGGTCAGCCGCTCGCAGGCCAAGCCCAGCGGCTCATGCGTCGCGGCCACGGCGATGCCGCCGGCGAGGCAGTGTGCCCGCACCAATCCGGCGGCGCGCCCCTTGCCGTCGGCGTCGAGCGCCGCGAGCGGCTCGTCGAGCAGCCAGACGGGGCGGCGCGAAAGCTTCAGCCGCGCGAGGGCGAGACGCTTTTTCTGTCCGGCGGAGAGATATTGGCAGGGCAAATCGGCGAGCGATCCCAGACCGACCTCGCCCAGACCGGCGGCGATGTCGGCGTCGATCCGATAGAGCCGCGCGAAGAAACCGAGCACCTCGCGCGGGGTGAGCTGCGGCTTGGCGGCGTCGTGATGGCCGAGCCAGCCGATCTGGCGGCCGCGCTCTTCCGCGTCGTCGACCGCGCCGATCGCGATGGTGCCGGCGGCCGGCGCGATGAAGCCGGCGATCATGCGCAGCAGCGAGGTCTTGCCCGCGCCGTTGGCGCCTTCGAGGCTGAGCACCTGGCCGGGCTCGACGCGAAAGCTCAAAGCGCGGAACAGCACGCGCTGCCCGCGGATGCAGGTGAGCTTGTCGACCGTCAGAGCCCTCGCCATGACGCGTTATGGCCCGAACGGCTTTCAGCCCGCAATGTATTGCGCGCCGTTGACGGTCATGGTGGCGCCGGTGATGAAGGCGGCGTCGTCGGAGGCGAGGAAGCAGGTCATCTTGGCGATCTCGTCGGCCTTGCCGAGGCGGCCGACGGGAATCGTCGCGATGATGCCGGCCAGCACCTTTTCCGGCACCGCCTGGACCATCTCGGTGTCGATATAGCCGGGGCAGATCACGTTGACGGTGACGCCCTTCCTGGCGGTCTCCTGCGCCAGCGCCTTGGTGAAGCCGATGATGCCGGCCTTGGCGGCAGAATAGTTGGTCTGGCCCATCTGGCCCTTCTGGCCGTTGATCGAGGAGATGTTGATGATGCGGCCGAAGCCGCGCTCGCGCATGCCCTCGATCAGCGGGCGCGTCATATAGAACATCGAGCCCAGATCGACGCGGATGACGTCGTCCCACTGCTCCGTCGTCATCTTGTGCAGCATCGCGTCCTTGGTGACGCCGGCATTGTTGACCAGGATGTCGATGGGCCCGAGCGCACCTTCGACGTCCTTGAGGCCGGCGGCGCAGGCCGCCGCGTTGCCGACGTCCCATTTGAACACCGGAATGCCGGTCTCGGCCTTGAACTTCGCCGCCGCTTCGTCGTTGCCGGCGTAATTCGCGGCAACGCTGTAGCCGCAATGCTTCAGGCCGACCGAAATCGCCGCGCCGATGCCGCGCGTGCCTCCCGTCACCAATGCCACCCGTGCCATGCCGTTATTCCCATGCCCTGTTGGATTTTGTCATTGTCTAGCACATAGCCCGGACGTTCGGGGTCGCGCAATAAACTGCCGCCGCGACAGATACGCTTGTTACTTTCGAACCCAGCGGAAACTAAAGAAAGCAGCGGATCGCTCCGTCGCTTTCCGCAAACCAGATATTGCTACCGCTCGACGCACATGGCGATGCCCATGCCGCCGCCGATGCAGAGCGTGGCGAGGCCCTTATGCGCGTCGCGGCGCTGCATCTCGTGCAGCAGGGTGACGAGCACCCGCGCGCCCGAGGCGCCGATCGGATGGCCGATGGCGATAGCGCCGCCGTTCACGTTCACCTTGGTGGTGTCCCAGCCCATGTCCTTGTTCACCGCGCAGGCCTGCGCGGCGAACGCCTCGTTCGCCTCGATCAGGTCGAGGTCGGAGGCCTTCCAGCCTGCTTTCTCCAGCGCCTTGCGCGAGGCCGGGATCGGACCCGAGCCCATCACCTTGGGATCCACGCCGGCCTGGGCCCAGGATTTGATCGTCGCCAGCGGCCTCAGGCCGCGCTTCTTGGCCTCGCTCGCGCTCATCAGCACCAGCGCCGCGGCGCCGTCATTGATGCCCGACGCGTTGGCCGCCGTGACCGTGCCGTCCTTCTGGAAGGCAGGCCTCAGGGCCGCCATCGCTTCCAGCGTGGCGCCGTCGCGGATGTATTCGTCAGTGTCGATGATCTTCTCGCCCTTGCGCTCCTTGACGGTCACCGGCGCGATCTCGTCCTTGAAGCGGCCGGCTTTCTTGGCGGCCTCGGCCTTGTTCTGCGAGCCGACGGCGAACTGGTCCTGCTGTTCGCGCGTGATCTGCCATTCGCGCGCCACGTTCTCCGCCGTGACGCCCATATGGTAGCCGTTGAAGGCATCCCACAGCCCGTCCTTGATCATGGTGTCGATGAATTCGAGATTGCCCATCTTCTGGCCGGCGCGCAGATAGGCGCCGTGGACCGACTGGCTCATCGATTCCTGGCCGCCGGCGACGACGATCGCCGAGTCGCCCTGGGCGATCGCCTGGGCGCCGAGCGCGACCGCGCGCAGGCCCGAGCCGCACACCATGTTCACTTCCCAGGCCGGCGTTTCGACGGGCACGCCGGCATGGATCGAGGCCTGGCGCGCCGGGTTCTGGCCCTGCGCCGCGGTCAGCACCTGGCCGAGGATGACCTCGGAGACGTCCGCCGGCTTGACCCCGGCGCGCTCCAGCGCCGCCTTGATCGCGACCTTGCCGAGCTCATGGGCGGGAACGCTCGCGAATGAGCCGTTGAACGCGCCGACGGGCGTACGCGCGCCCGATACGATGACCACTTCTTCCACCAGAACCTCCCGAAAATCCGCCTTGATGCGGATTCCAAGCAAAATGCCGCGAATGCGAGCAGCGGTAAACTGCGCCAAATCGGCCTATGCTTTCAGATAGTTAGTGTCGGACCCCTGTGCAACCCCATGTTGCGCCTGCGCAAGCGGCCCTTTACACGAGGATTTCCGTGTAGTTGTTTTAATCCCGATCGAGCGTCCGGCAGAGACGCGAAACGCCCACAAATCAAAAGAGATGAGCCCGTGTCGGAAGAAAACCCCAAGGCTCAAGAGCCTGTCGTCATCAAGAAATACGCGAACCGCCGGCTCTACAACACGCAGACGTCGAGCTACGTCACGCTCGATCATCTGGCGTCGATGGTGAAGGAGGGCACCGAGTTCGAGGTGCGCGACGCGCGCACCGGCGAGGACATCACCCGCTCGGTTCTCACCCAGATCATCTTCGAGGAAGAGGCCAAGGGCCAAAGCCTGCTGCCGATCAAATTCCTGCGCCAGCTCATCCGCTTCTACGGCGACTCCTTGCAGAGCTTCGTACCGGGCTATCTCGACATGAGCATGGAGGGCTTCGCCAAGAACCAGGAAGCGATGCGCAACCGCCTCGCCGAGGCGTTCGGCGGCTCGGGCCAGGTGATCGAGAACCTCACGCGCCAGAACATGGCGATGTTCGAGCGCGCCATGTCGATGTTCTCGCCCTTCGCCGCGACGCGCCGCGCCGCGACGGAAGAGGAGACCAAGGCCAACGGCTCGGCCGAGCCGAAGCCCAAGCCCTCGGAAGAGATCAGCGAGCTCAAGAGCGAGATCGAAGCGATGCGCAAGCAGCTCGCGGAGCTCAGCCAGCGGAAATGACTTCGCGCCAGCGAAGTCATCCCGGACGCCGAAGGCGATCCGGGATCCAGTCGGGTCAGCGCTTCAGCCACTCCGGCTCGATCAGCGGCTCGCCGAAGAAGAAGCCCTGGAAGTAGTCGACGCCCATCGCTTCGAGCAGCTTGGCGTCCTCTTCGGACTCCACCCACTCCGCCACGACCTTCAGGTTGAAGTTCTTGGCGAGGCTGACCAGCGTGCGCACGAACACCTGGTTCTCCGGCGAGGACGACAGGCCCTTGATATAGGCGCCGTCGATCTTGACCATGTCGATGTGCAGCATCTGCAAATTGCGGAACGAGGTGTAGCCCGCGCCGAAATCGTCGATCGCGATGGTGCAGCCGAGGTCGCGCAATTGCGAAATGAATTGCGCGTTCTCCTCGAAGTGATGCAGCGCCGCGGTCTCGGTGAGCTCGATGTTGAGGCGCGGCGCAACCTCGGCATTGGCGCGGACATAGTCGACGAAGCTGTTGAGCCAGGCGGGATTGCCCGCCGCGGTGCCGGACACGTTGACGCCGAGCTGGGCGTCGGGATTGGCGCGCAAGGTCGCGACGGCGATCTCCAGCGCGCGGCGGTCGATCAGGCCCACGATGCCGAGCTGTTCGGCGGCGGGCACGAACTGGCCGGCGGTCGCGAT